>JBAXOY010000040.1:0-25080 GCA_037133055.1 Chlamydiota bacterium | reverse complement strand
CCTCACCTTCCGCAACAACCCTATGTCTACGCACTTCGTGAACTACGACAAGATGTTCGGGGAGATCGAGGCGTTTGACTGTGAGAACATTGCTGGTCCGCTGCGGGTTCTGAACCTTGGCGAACTGGGCGATCCGCTGGCGGTGGACGAGATAACGGGCTTCGCGGAGCAGATTGTGCCGTTCATGCCGGCACATGCGCCAAGAACACGGCTGCTCTTCCTGACCAAGAGCGACTCCGTGAAGACTTTGCTCGGCGTCGAACATGGGGGGCAAACCATTGTGTCATTCAGCATCAACACGGAAAAGGTTTGGCGGTATTTGGAGCACCGAACGCCGTCGCCCGTGGCGCGTCTCAAAGCCGCAAGGAAAGTCCAGGAGGCCGGGTATGAAGTGCGTCTTCGGATTGATCCGGTGATCCGGTATTCCACGTGGAAAACGGACTATGAAGCGCTGGTGGAACAGGTATTTTCGCAGGTTCGGCCTACGCGTATTACGCTCGGGGAATACCGACCGGCGGAGGGGCTGACAAACCACATTCGCGCCCGGTTCCCGGAATCTCCGTTGATCAAGGTCAACGGTTCTCTGGTGCCGGAGGCAGGCAAACGTAGGTATCCCAGGGAATGCCGGCTTGAGATGTTTTCAGCCATCGCAAAGGAGATCCGTCGGCACAGCCCGAGGATTGATATTGCTCTTTGCAAGGAGAGTGTGGAAATCTGGAAGGCCGTTGGTTTGGATGGAAACGGATTGCGCTGCAATTGCCTCGGATAGGGAAAGTTAGGCGAATTTTCAGCGAACGCGCCCGGTTCTCGTCCATTGTTTCATGCTCAAACTCGCGCAGAAAAGCGTGAGGGTGATACAATGAGCCACGAGACTGATACAATGAAGCAGAAAGAATAGACATGCCTACTCACGACATTATCGACAATAGATCGGAGAAACTGGTTGACCACCTCAATCAGATGCTTGGTTCCAGCGAGCGGGCCCGGTTCGCGGTGGGCTACCTTTTCCTGTCCGGTCTGACCAGTGTTGCCAAGCGGCTCCTGAACTTGAAAGAGCTCCGGTTGCTGATCGGCAACACGACTAACAAAGAAACCGTTGAAATGTTGGCGGAGGGATACAAGCGGCTGGACCTGGCCGCCGAGGAAATCGAGAAGCAGGTTTACCCGAAGCGTACCGAGGCCGGAAAGATGGTTGAGGAAACGGCCGGGAATCTCCGTAACGCCGTTGAGTGGATGGACCAGACGGATGAGGCAGAGGAATTGATCGCCGGGCTGATCCGGATGATCGAAGAAAAGCACCTGAAAGTGCGCGTCTATACAAAGGGCCGACTCCATGCGAAGGCGTATATCTGTGACTACGGCAAGGTGTTCGATCTGGTGGGCCAGGAAGTGGAGCGGCACGAGATAGGCATTGCGGTTGTAGGTTCCTCCAACCTGACCCTTGCCGGGCTAACACACAACACGGAGTTGAATGTGGTCGTGCAGGGCAACCAGAATCACGCCGAACTTGCCCGCTGGTTTGATGGCCTCTGGAAAGAGGCGCGGGAGTTCGACGAAACGCTGATGACCGAACTCAAGGAATCATGGGCGGCGGCGCAGGTCAGGCCGTATGATATCTACATGAAAACGCTCTACGCCCTCGTGCGCGACCGGCTGGAGAGTGAAGACGAACAGGAATTGCTTTGGGACGACGATATCTTCCATAAGCTGGCGAGCTTTCAGAAGGTGGCGGTCCGGCAGGCGGTTCAAATTGTCAGGGACTATGGCGGCGCGTTTGTGTCCGACGTGGTGGGCTTGGGAAAGAGTTACATCGGCGCGGCGATCGTGAAGCACTTTGAGCGCACCGACCACGCGCGTCCTTTGATCATCTGCCCGGCTCCGCTTGTGGAGATGTGGGAGCGCTACAACGAGGTTTACCAACTCAATGCCCGCGTGCTTTCGATGGGATTCCTGCGCGAAGACGAGGAAGAGGGCATCACCCGGCTACTCAATGACTTCCATTTCAAGGATCGGGATTTCGTGCTGGTGGATGAAAGCCACAATCTAAGACACCCGGATACACAAAGATACAAGGTCGTTCAGACGTTTCTTTCCACCGGTCGGCGCTGCTGTTTCTTGACGGCGACGCCCCGGAACAAGAGCGCCTGGGACGTGTACTACCAGATCAAGCTGTTTCACCAGGATGACCGCACGGACTTGCCCATTGATCCGCCGAACCTGAAGGAATACTTCAAGCTGATTGACAAGGCCGAACGCAAACTCCCTGACTTGCTGGCAAATATCCTCGTTCGCCGGACCCGCCAGCATATTCTGCGCTGGTATGGTTTTGATGCTGAAACCCATGAGCCCGTGGACCCGAACCGGTTTTATGACTACGTGCAGGGCACACGGAAGGCTTACGTGCTGGTCGGCGGAAAACACCAGTTTTTTCCCAAACGCGAGCTGGAAACCATCGAGTACAGCATCGAAGATACCTATCAGGGACTTTATCAGGAATTACGCGGCTACCTCGGCAAACCACGGAAGGGTAAACCGGCAAAGGCTATCCAGGATGGCGAACTTACCTATGCGCGATATGGTCTCTGGAATTATGTCAACGCGGAAAAGCAGAAGAAAGAACCATACGCCAGCCTTCAACGGGCCGGGGCGAACCTTCGGGGGCTGATGCGAGTCCTGCTCTTCAAACGGTTTGAATCCAGCGTCTTCGCCTTCCGCGAGACCGTCAAACGACTCTTAAAAATTCATCAATCCTTTGTCGCTTCACTGGCGAAGGGTGTTGTCCCGGCGGGGGAGGACGCGCAGTACATCCTTTACGGAAGCGATATCCTGGAGGAAGGCGACCTTATTGACGCTCTCCGGGAGGTGTCCAAGCGGTACGATGTAAACGATTTCGATCTGAAGTCTCTCCGCGCGCATATCGAGCATGACATCGAACTGCTTCAGAGGATTCTGAAACTGGTGTTACCCATCACCCCCGAGAAGGACGCGAAGCTCCAGACCCTAAAAAAACGGCTTGCCCAAAAACCGTTGAAGGGCTCGAAACGCCTGATCTTCACGCAGTACGCGGACACGGCGAAGTATTTATTTTCCAACCTGAATCCCGATGGAAAACACCCCGACATCGAGGTCATTTTCAGCGGCGACAAGAGCAAGGAAAAGGTCGTCGGCCGCTTTGCGCCGAAAGCCAACCCGGAATATCGTTTTGCCAGGGACGAGGCGGAACTGATGATGGTGATTGCGACCGACGTCCTCGCCGAAGGTTTGAACCTTCAAGACTGCGACAACATCATCAATTACGACCTGCACTGGAACCCGGTCCGCCTTATTCAGCGTTTCGGGCGTATTGATCGTATCGGCTCGGAGCACGAGCGGATATTCGGCTTTAACTTCCTGCCCGAGACCACGCTGGATAAGAATCTCGGTCTGAGGGAAAAGCTCCACAATCGCGTTCAGGAGATTCACGACACCATCGGAGAGGATTCCGAGATTCTGGACCGGACCGAGAAGCTTAACCCGGAAGCCATGTACGCGATCTATGAGACGCGCGGCAACACCCCCGGGCAGTTGGACCTGTGGGGCGGCGCTGATGACGAGTTTCTCGATCTGAACGAAGCCGAGGAAATCCTGCGGCAATTGCGAAAGGATAATCCCGGCGAATACGAACGGATTGCCAATCTGCGGGACGGTATCAGAACAGCGCGGCCATCACTGCAACGCGGGCTGTATGTCTTCTGCCAGGCCGGGCGTTTTCAGCAGTTGTTTCTACTCGACGAGGAAAGCGAGGTTGTTTCCCGGGATATTCCCAAAGTTGTCGGCGCGGTCAAATGCGCGCCGGATGCCAAAGCCGCGCCGTTGCCGGACGGATACAACAAGGCAGTCATGGCGATTCAACGCAAGTTCGCGGAGGAGGTTCGGCACCGCGAGGCCGAGCGAACCTACACGGCCAACCTGACCCACGGCCAGCTTTACGTTTTACGGGAACTGCGAATCCTGTTTGAAGCCACTCAAGACGAGGACATCAAGCAGAACGTTAATGTTCTGGAAAAAGCGTTCCGTGGACCTCTGACAGGCGCGGTGAAACGAGAACTGAATCAACTGCGCCGCAATAGCGTAACGGGTGAAGGGCTCCTCAAGAACCTGGCCATAATCTACAGCCAGCATAGTCTTAAAGATGTTTCGGCCCAGCGAAGTCTGGCCATGGAAGATCGGGTAATACCCCGAATCATCTGCAGCGAAGCCTTCGTTTAGCGGACAAGCGGCTTCGCCACTTGAGACGAGAAGAAAACACGTGCGTCGCGTCAAGCTCGCCGCGCAGTTGAGCGGCATCGCGAAGAGCGCGCTCTACAAGGTCGTGGAGAGTTCAAAGACGTGAGGCGGGTGCGACGGCGATATCAATCGGTAACAGCTTGTCCATGCCGAGAAAATGTGTTCAAGTCTGGCATATCTCAGGTGGATAGTGTAAGTTGATATGGTGACAAGACAAAGGAGGCGGCATGAGAAGGACATCTTCATATCTGTGCGCGGTCATGCTCGTCACGACGTCAGCGGCGCTCGGCCAGTCGGCCAATCTGCTGAAGGTGACGATCCTGAACGATTCGGACGCCTATTCCGACAACCAGGTCTATGTCCAGATGCTGGGCCTGGACCCTTCCGGCACGGGAAATAACGGGCACGTGGACCTGGCGACCTCGACGTGGGTCGCGATATCCGAGAGCGACAACACCGTCGTGCCGCCCGGCGGGCCGTGGTCGCACCCGACGTACACCGGCTACGCATTGAAACTCTCCGAACTGACCCCGGAGGGGCTCCACACGTACAGTTTCAACATGCCCCACATCATCAGCGGGAGGATCTACGTGTCCTTCGAACAGCCGGCATATTTCCACGTGAACCCCGGCCCCGCTTTGGAGGAGCCGTCCGCCGTGGACCCGACCCTTCCGAACTACCCCCTCATCTTCGACAAGATTGAACTGGACTGGCAGAACGGACAGGATCCGTTCCTGAACACCACCACGGTGGACTTCTTCAGCATCTCGTTCATGCTCGACCTGAATCTCCTCGACGGGACCTCCATGTCGCGCGGCTTCACTCTGCCGAGGGGCGCGATCATGGGCAATCTGCAGGCCCTCCCCGCCCCGTGGCAGTACGGGATGGTGCAGAACGGCTCCACGGCCGTCAGGTTCGTCGCGCCGAACAAGCTGGCGGATACCAGCCCGTTTGCGGGTTACTTCGACTCGTATGTCAACACGTGCTGGAACTATTACACGACGAACCTGCTGACGCTCACGAGCCTCCCGAATTCACCCGCATGGAGTGCGACCGGCCAGGTCGTCGCGGGGGTATTCACATTCACCGTTGGCGGCACCGGTGAGACGGTCACCATCAACAACCTCGCCGGGCAAAGCGCGCACATCTTCGGATGCGACGGCCCGGGCTATCTGTTCACCACGGGGTCAGACAGTATCGGGAAACAGGGGATCATCACGACGATGGGCGCGGCGCTGAACAGGGGGGTCCTGTACGACGGTCAGAGCGGCATACCGGACACCGCCGCCTGGTGGAACGACCCCAGCCTGTTTTACGCGCAGTCGCCGACGAACTCCTATTCGAAGGTCCTGCACGAGGCCGCGTACCAGGGTTTCTGCTACGGCTTCTCCTTCGACGACGTGGGGGGCTTCAGCACCGGCGTGCAGGGCAACGCGGCCGAGGCGGTCATCACCATTCAGGCGATGAGCGACCAGCCCGTGGTCCACACGGTGGATATCAAGCCGAACAAGACCCAGTTCTCCACCACGGACACCATCGTCATCCTGGTGGACGTGACGCAGGCGATACCCACGCCGTTCTACCCCGGATTTTACCTCACCCTTCCCTCGGGGCAGAGGCTGTATCTCACGGAGGGCAACCGTCTCACCCCCACCGCCAGCGCATACCTGCAGCGGAAGCGGAGGAAGAAGTATGTGCCGGTGCAGATCACCGTTCCGGGCGCGGAAAGCAACCTGCAGTTGTTCAGCGCATCCTTCAGGAATATCCCGGCCGGCAACTACGTTCTCCAAGGGGGGGCGGTGAACGCGCAGACGCCGTTCCTGAACGGCGACATCAACTGGATCGCCAACGCGGAGGACACCGAGGTCCTCCGTGTCCGCTAGGAGCCTGTCCGAGTAATGGGCGACGGCGCGCCGCCTGCCGCTTGCGAGCGGATCAGTGCGCGAGGCAGGAGCGGAGGAGGGCGAGGTCCTCGGCGAGTATTGTGCGGGCGACGGATTCGGACCGGTCGGGGAAGTTGTCGGGCATGAGCTCGAGCGTCACGTGCCCCCTGTACCCGTCGCGCGCGATGTGCGTGAGAAAGCCGCGCATGTCGATCCGCCCCGCAGAGAGCGGCTGGTGCTCGCGCCCGTCGTAGTTCGACACGTGGATGAGGGCGAGGCCGCGCTTCATCTTCTCGTACGCCTCGATCGGGTCGAGCCCCGCGGTTGCGAGGTGCGTGGTGTCGAGCACGTGGTACCGGTAGCGCAGCAGGTTCCTGAAGGTGTTGTCGATGTGACAGTCCCGGCTGAAGGGCCGCAGCAGCCGGTTGCGCCATTTTCCGCGGTCCACGGCATAGAATGTCCCCATCCCGAGGCGGATCCCCAACTTCCCGAACACCTTGTAGGCGTGCGGCATGTTCTCGACCGCGAGCTTCACGCCTGTATTCTCCTGCCACAGGGGCAGCTCGTCCCGCACCCACCGGGCGTAGCGGTCTTCGGCGAAGAATGAGAGGTGGATGACGAGGATCTCGCTTCCGAGCTCCTCCGCGAGCCTGACCGACATACGCATCCGTTCCACCGGGTCGGTCCCCCACGCGGGGGTCTCGATGAAACTGAAGGGGGAGTGGAGGCTCGAGATGGGGAGGCCGTACCGCGTCGAGAGCGTGCGGAGGTAGCCGGGATCGGCGGTGTCCCAGCGGTCGTCCACGATGACCTCGACGCCGTCGAAGCCGAGGTCCTTCGCGATCAGGAACACGCGGTCCAGGCCGAAGAAGCGCAGCGAGCCGATCGAGAGAAGAATCATTCCGATGAGGTCTCCCTTGGAAAGCGGGACATCATAGGGCAACGGGCTTTATCCGGCAAGGAGATTGTTGTAGACTGTCACGTGTCTTAATGAGGGGGCGTTTTCACCCCCTACCCTGACCCTCCCCCTCAAGGGGGGAGGGAATAAGGCGGGAAATGGAGCGACCATGAAAAGGCCGGGTCATATTCTCATCCGCGCGCGGTTCATGCTCCCGATGAGCGACGCGGCGGGGAGGGATACGCGCATCGAGGACGGATACGTCCTCACGGAAGGGGACCGGATCATCGAGACGGGGCGGTACACGCCCGAGATCGGGGAGCGGATCCTCGCCTGCTACAAGGGGGATCTACGAGTGGTGGGGGAGGCCCCGGGGGAAAAGATCCCCTGCCTGAACGGCGTCCTTCTCCCCGGCTTCGTGAAGGCGCACGGGCACGACCACGAATCCGCCATCATCGGCGTCGCCAAGGATCAGCCGCTCACCGCGTGGCTCGACAACGCGGTGAACCCGTTCACCGGGTTCCTGGCGGAGAATGCGGAGGGGCTCGCGAAGGAGTTCGGCCGCTCGCCGAACGCGGTCGCATACCGGAAGGCGCGCCTCGACGACGTCTCCTACGGCATCACCTCCGCCCTCACGCACCACTGCAACTTCAGCAAGTACAACGTCCGGGACCTCGTCGAGGCGAACCGCGAGGCGGGCACCCGGCTCACCATCGCGGTCGGGAGCCAGGACCGGCACTACGACGCCCGCATCCTCGACGCGCCGGAGGGGGCGGTCGCGCGCGTGGACGGGTACGCGCGGGAGTTCGCCGCGGTGCCGCGCGTGCGGATCATCCCCGGGCCGGACCAGTTCTTTTCGAACGGGCCCGAGATCCTCAAGGGGCTGAAGAAATGGTCGCGCGACCATGGCACGCTCATCCACATCCACTCCTCGGAGGAGCCGAAGACGACGCGGTGGTTCACGGAGACCTACGGGATGACCGAGGTGGAGTACGCGAAGAGCATCGACTTCCTCGACAAGGACACCATTCTCGCGCACCAGGTGAACTGCACCGACCGCGACCTCGAGATCCTGCGCGACACCGGCGCGAGGGTCGTCCACAACCCTCTCGCGAACACCATCCTCGGCTCGGGGATGCCGCCGATCGTCCGGATGATGGAGATGGGGATCCCCGTCGCCGTCTCGACCGACGGGTCGGGGAGCGCCGATAACCAGAACATCCTGAGCGCCGCCCGCTGCGCCTCCCAGTACCAGAAGGCGCTGCATGCGGACGCGACGCTCCTCCCCGCGCAGAAAATGCTCGAGCTCATCACCGTCGAGCCGGCGCGGATGCTGGGTCTGAACGTGGGGTCGCTCGAGCCGGGGCGCGACGCGGAATTCGTGCTCATCGACCTGCGGGGCGCGAACCTCACGCCGACAAGGCTCGACAACGTGGCGGAGAACCTCATCTGGGCGGCGAACGGAAGCGAGGCGCGCTACGTCGCCGCGGGGGGGGAGATGCTCCTCGACGACTACCGGTTCACGCGGGTGGACGCGCCCGGGGTCCTTGCGGATATCCAGCGCCTCTCGGAGCTCTTCGCGGAGTACGCGCGCACCGCGCCGAAGGTCAGGGGGACCGGGGCGCATCAATAAATCCCAAATCCCGTGAAAGCCGACATGGCGGAAGGGCGAAGCGGCGAATGGGCGGCTTCTACGCTTCTGTGTCGCCGACACCCCGTCGCGTCGATACTTCCCGGGACGGGCAAAGCCGTCATGCCTTGGGCGGAGGGGGGGCGAGCGTGGGCACGCCCTTCACGAACTGCTGGCGCGTGATGTCGCCCGCGTCGAACGCAAAGAGGGCGAGGAACTCCTTCCCGTCCTTCTTCACGCGGACGAGCCGTCCCCGCACCCCCAGGCGCTCCCTGGGATAGAACTCTCCGCGCAGAGACCCGTCGTAGACAATGAAGGTGATGTCGTCGGCGCGCTTTCCGTCGATCCATACCTCGGAGAGGGTCACCACCGGCGGGTTGTAGATCGCGTGGGTGTCGTCGCTGACGGTCCCGAACGCCTCCACGTTGTCCTTCACGAGCTCCACCGTGCAGTTCCTCAAGGGGACCTCGTCGAGATCCATGTAGACGTACGCGGGGCACATCTCGATCCCCTGGTAGTTGAACCGGAGCGGCCAGAACTTGCCGAACTCCACCACCCGCGCCTCGGGGGTGCGGTGGATGTGGTCGGCGATCCGGGCCGCCGTCTCCCGGTTCTGCGCGACGGTCCCGAAGATGACCAGGTCCACGTCGGAGTGCTCGCCCCGGCGTCCGAGGGCGGTCGAGCCGGTGATTCCGAGCCTGCTGATCGGGATCTCGAGGAAGCGGCTCACGTTCTCGACCGCCTTGCCCACGAGGGGAAACTTGCCCATCGCGTAGAAGAGGGAGAGGCGATCGTTGAAGTATCCGCGGAACCCGGACATGGGGAAGACCACGTGGAACTTCGTGACGATCAGGTCCTCTTTCTCCAGCGTGGGATCGATGAGGTAGTGCTGCCGTATCTGCTCGTCGTGGGGGGTGTAGGTCGTCTGCCCGTCTTTCTCCCCCTTCACCATGCTCGCGTAGGCGCGCCCGTGGATGTCGATCTTCCCGCCCTCCTTCGGGCAGTAGATGATCTTTCCGATCACCTTCCCCGGGGGGTGGTAGTATCCCTCGACGTAGACGAAGCTCCCGTCGTGGCGCATCAGGTAAGTCGTGTCGAGGACCCCCTTCTTGAAATCTGAAACCGGGCAGAGGATCTGCCCTATCTGGCTCTCGAAATAATCGTGCGGGTTCATGCGGGGAACCTCCTTTATCTGCTTATCTCGAACACCCCCAGCGGCGCGAGCATGTTCGGCCAGGCGCGCATCAGCCCGCCGGGCAGCCCCCTCCCGGACCCGACCGTCCACTCGTTCAGGATGCGGATGCCGACCCCGGCGCAGAGCTCGCGGAAGTCCCTGATGCTCAGGAGGTGGATGTTCGGGGACTCGTACCAGGCGTAGGGGATGTAGGTCGTCTTCGGCATCGTCCCGCGGAAGAGGAGCTGGAAGCGGACGAACCAGTGGCCGAAGTTCGGGATGCTCACGATGCCGCTCCTCCCCACCCTGACGACCTCCTGGAGGATGAGCTTCGGCTTGTGCACCTGCTGGAGCGTCTGGCTGAGAATGACGTAGTCGAACGACTGCTCCCCGTAGTCGGCGAGCCCCTCGTCGAGGTTGCTCTGGTAGATGGGGATGCCCTTGGCGATGCACTCCATGATCCCCTCCTCGGAGATCTCGACCCCGCGGACCGTGGCCCCCTTGTGCCGCTCGAGGGCCTTCAGCAGGTCGCCGCTTCCGGCGCCGAGGTCGAGGACCCGGCTCCCGGGCCGGATGATCTCGTAGATCTTCAGGAGGTCGGGCCTGAGGCGCAGGGCGTTCATCTCCGGGCTCATCGGCAGTGGCTCCCGTGCACGTGCTCGTCGTAGATGTGGCGGAGGAAGTGCGAGATGAGGTGCGTCTGGTGCGTGGACTCGAGGAGGAATGCGTCGTGGCCATAGCTCGAGTCGAGGACGCAGTAGCTCACCTCGAGGTTGTGCGCGCGGAGCGCGTCGGCGATCTCCTTGTTCTGGTACGCCGGGTAGAGCCAGTCGGAGGAGAAGGCGATGATGAGGAACGAGGCCGTGACGTTCGCGAGCGCCTTCTCGAGAGAGCCGCCCCCCTTCTCCGCGAGATCGAAATAGTCGATCGCCTTCGTGATGTAGAGGTAGGAGTTGGCGTCGAAGCGCTGGGTGAAGATGTCGCCCTGGTGGTGGAGGTAGCTCTCGACCTGGAAGTCGGTCAGGAAGTCGAAGGAGAGCTCCACCCGGTTCTGGAGCCTCCGGCCGAACTTCTTGCGCATCGACTCGTCGCTCAGGTAGGTGATGTGGCCGATCATGCGCGCGATCGCGAGCCCGCGGTTGGGGGGCTCCCCGTCGTAGTAGGCGCCTCCCTTCCAGTTCGGGTCGGCCATGATCGCCTGGCGCCCCACCTCGTTGAAGGCGATCCCTTGGGCGGAGAGGTGGCTCGTCGTGGCGATGGGGATGGCCGCGCGGACGGCGTCGGGGTAGGCGGTGACCCACTCGAGGGCCTCCATTCCGCCCATCGACCCGCCCGCCACCGCGAGGAGCTTCCCGATCCCCAGGTGCTCGACGAGCGCCTTCTGCGCCTTCACCATGTCGCCGATGGTGATGACCGGGAAGTCCATGGCGTAGGGCCTCCCCGTCACGGGGTTCGTCGAGGAGGGGCCGGTCGAGCCCATGCAGCCGCCGAGGCAGTTGGCGCAGATGACGAAATAGCGGTCCGTGTCGAACGCCTTTCCGGGCCCGATCATGATGTCCCACCAGCCGGCGCGGGTGTCGTCCGCGTGGCAGCCTGCGGCGTGGGCGTCGCCGGAGAGGGCGTGGAGGATGAGGACGGCGTTGGAGCGTTCGGCGTCGAGTGTGCCGTAGGTCTCGTAGGCGAGCGTCACCGGTCCGAGGGTGACGCCGCACTCGAGCGCGAGACCCCCGGGAGGGGCGGCGAAGGTGAAAGACTTCGTCTCGACGATGCCGACCGGATCCTTCTGCATGGCGATAGATGATACCACAGGGAAATCCCAAATCCCAAATCCCAAATCCCAACCGCACATCCCAACAGCAAGCCATGGTACAAGGGAAATCCCAAATCCCAAATCCCAACCGCACATCCCAACAGCAAGCCATGGTACAAGGGAAATCCCAAATCCCAAATCCCAGATCCCAACAGAAAATCCCAATAGGAAGCCGGGTGATGCAGATTAAAGTGGGGGCTTTCGGGGGGGTGGACAATAACGCGATACGCGCTATACTACTCCCGTGCAGCAGCACTGATTAACCCGGAAAGGAGCGTGTGGGAGAGACTATGAAAACCGCATTGATCACGGGGATCACCGGGCAGGACGGGTCGTACCTCGCGGAGTTCCTCCTCGGGAGGGGCTACCGTGTGTACGGCCTCCAGAGGCGGAGCAGCACCATCACCACGGAGCGCGTCGATCATCTGCTCGATGAGGGGGTGCAACTGATCTCGGGCGACCTGATCGACGAGAACTCGCTCATCCGGGCGCTCGAGGCCGCCGAGCCCGCCGAGGTGTACAACCTCGGCGCGCAGTCGTTCGTCCCCGCCTCGTGGGCCCAGCCGATCCTCACCGGCGAGATCACCGCCCTCGGGGTGACGAGGATCCTCGAGGCGATACGGATCGTCAACACGAAGATCCGCTTCTACCAGGCGTCCTCGAGCGAGATGTTCGGCAAGGTGCAGGAGACCCCGCAGACGGAGAAGACCCCGTTCTATCCCCGGAGCCCCTACGGCGTCGCGAAGGTCTACGGGCACTGGATCACGGTCAACTACCGGGAGAGCTACGACCTGTTCGCGGTCTCCGGGATCCTTTTCAACCACGAGTCGCCGCGCCGGGGGCTCGAGTTCGTGACCCGCAAGGTCACCTACGGCGTCGCGCGGATAAAGGCGGGGCTCCAGAAGGAGCTCAGGCTCGGCAATCTCGACGCGAAGCGGGACTGGGGCTTCGCGGGGGACTACGTCCGCGCCATGTGGCTCATGCTCCAGCAGAAGAGCCCGGAAGACTATGTCATCGCGACCGGCGAGACGCATTCCGTGCGGGAGATGTGCCAGATCGCCTTCGCACGGGTCGGGCTCGACTACCGCCGGCACGTGGTCCAGGACCGCGCGCTCTTCCGCCCGGCGGAGGTCCATGTCCTCACGGGCGATCCGTCGAAGGCGAAGAAGAAGCTCACGTGGAAGCCCGAGGTGGATTTCAGGGGGCTCATCGAGATGATGGTGGACGCGGACATGGCGCTCGTGGACGGGCTGGTCCGCAGCGGCGCGATGAAGCGCTAGCTTTTCACGATCACGAAGCATACGCATGAAAAAAGCGCTTATCACCGGAATCGCCGGTTTCGCGGGGAGCCACCTCGCCGAGCACCTCTGCGCGCACGGCTGGGAGGTCGTGGGCCTCGAGCGCCCGGGCGTGCCGCGCGATAACCTGGCGGGGATCGGCGTCCTGCGCGTCGAGGACGCAGACATCCTCGACTCCGGCGCGATGGCGGGCGCCGTCGCATCGGCCTCCCCCGGGGCGGTCTTTCACCTCGCTGCGGTGTCGTTTGTCCCCGCCGCGGAAAAGGCGCCGCGCGAGGCCCTCGACGTGAATGCCGGGGGCACGCTCAACCTGCTCGAGGCGTGCCGGCGGCACGCCCCCGCGGCCCGGGTCGTCGTCGTGAGCTCTTCGGAGGTCTATGGGAAGGTCCCGCCGGGGGAGATGCCCATCGCGGAACTCCGCGGCCCCGCCCCCGGGAACATCTACGCCCTCTCCAAGCTCTGCGCCGAGGAGGCCGCCCGCTGCTACGGGAGGGCGCACGCCGTCCCCGCCGTGATCGTGAGGCCGTTCAACCACATCGGTCCGCGGCAGAGCCCCGCGTTCGTCACCTCCACGTTTGCCCGCCAGATCGCCGAGATCGAGGCGGGGAAGAAGAAGCCGGTCATCGATGTGGGGAACCTCGACGCGGAGCGGGATTTCACGGATGTCCGCGACATGGTGCGGGCGTACGCGCTCGCCGCGGAGAAGTGCGCGCCCGGCGAGACCTACAATATCTGCATGGGGCGCCCGCGCCGGATCGGGGAGGTGCTCGGGATACTCCTCGCCCTCTCCTCCGTCCGGATCGAGGTGCGGCAGGACACGGCGCGCCTCAGAGAATCCGATGTCCCGGTCTTCTACGGCGACTGCGCGAAGTTCGCGCGGGCGACCGGGTGGAGGCCGGAGCATCCGATCGAGGAGACGCTCCGTGAGATCCTCGACTGGTGGCGCGGGAGGGTTTCCTCCGCACTATAATGGGGGATGGTTCGTCCCTTGCGCCGCCCGCTCAGTCGCGCCACCAGTGGATCAGCCCCGTCTCGAAACGGTGGGTGAGACCCGCGTGCGCGGGGAGGACCCGCACGGAAAAGCCGAACTGCCCGCTCGCCGTCGAGGGGATCGCGCCCGTATAGGAGTGGAAACGGTTCTTGTCGGACCGCCTGTGCTTGAGCGGCGTCGACTTCCCGGACACGATCTCGCCGTCTGCGCTGAGCGGACCGTGGAAGAGCTCGACGGTCACGTCCTCCGGGGCCGCCTTCCCGAGCTCCACCTGGACCTCCACCGGGAGCTCGGCGCCGACATGCAGCTCCGAGATGCTTGAGATCTTCACGTCCTTGATCGCGATGCCGCTCCACTGCGCCCGGAGCGCGGCCTTCCACGCGGCGAGCTCCCTCGCCTCCGCCATGCCGCCAGCGGCGACCCGCTTCCAGTGGGCGAGCGCCGGAAGGTACATCATCTCGGTGTACTCGCCGGCCATCCGGTTGGTGTTGAACACCGGGCAGAGGGTGCGTATGGAGTTCTTCATGATCTCGACCCACTCGCGCGGCAGGCCGTCCTTGCCGCGCTTGTAGTAGAGCGGGATGATCTCCTTCTCGAGGAGCTCGTAGAGCGCCAGGCTCTCCACCTGGTCCTGGTACGCGTCGTCGTCGTACTCTTCGCCGCTCCCGATCGCCCATCCGTTCTCGCCGTTGTACCCCTCGGGCCACCAGCCGTCGAGGGAGCTCACCGTCAGGCCGCCGTTGGGGACCACCTTCATCCCGCTCGTCCCGCTCGCCTCGAGGGGCCGCCGCGGGGTGTTGAGCCAGACGTCGACCCCCGCGACCAGGTGCCGGGCGAGGCCCATGTCGTAGTTCTCGAGGAACATGACCCTGTTCCTGAACGGCTCCTTCTCCGAGAGGTGGACGATCTCCCTGATGAGCTTCTTGCCCCCCTCGTCCGCGGGGTGCGACTTGCCGGCAAAGATGAACTGCACGGGCCTGCCCGCGCCGGCGATGAGCCGCGCCAGCCGCTCCGGGTCGCGCATGAGGAGGGTCGCCCGCTTGTAGGTGGCGAACCGGCGCGCGAACCCTATCGTGAGCGCCCCGGGGTCGAGCGCCTCGCCCGCCTCCGCGATGCGGGAGCTGTGCGCCCCCATGCCCTTCAGCTGCTCCTGGAGCCTCGCGCGGACGTACCCCACGAGCCGCTCCTTCAGCCGCTGGTGGCTGCCCCAGAGCTCGGCGTCGGGGATTTTTTCGATCTGCTCCCAGACGCTTTTGTTCTCCGGCTCGTAGCGCCACCGCGTCCCCATGTAGCGGTCGTAGAGGCGGACCATCTCGTCGGAGAGCCAGGTGGGGGTGTGGATGCCGTTCTTGACATGCCCGATGGGAACCTCGTCCAGGGGGACCTCCGGCCAGAGGCGCTGCCACATGGCCCGGGAAATCTCCCCGTGCAGCTTGCTCACGCCGTTGATGGAGGAGGCGAGCCGGCAGGCGAGCACCGCCATCGAAAATGGCTCGCCGCCGTCGCCGGGTTTCTCGCGGCCGAGGTCGAGGAGGGTATCGACGGTGATATCGAGCTTCTTGCAGTAGTGCGCGAAATATTTCTTGATCAGGTCGGCGTCGAACCGGTCGATGCCGGCGGGGACCGCCGTGTGCGTGGTGAAGACGCTCGTCGAGGTGACGAGCCCGCGCGCCTCCTCGAAGGAGAGGGAGTGCTTCTCCATCAGGTGCCGGGTCCGCTCGAGCGCCATGAACGCCGAGTGCCCCTCGTTCATGTGCGTCACGGTGGGGGGGCAGCCCATGGCCGCGAGGGCCCTGATCCCCCCGATCCCCAGGACGATCTCCTGCTTGATCCGCATCTCGGGGCCCCCGCCGTAGAGGTGGGAGGTGATGTTGGAGTCCTCGCCGGAGTTCCTGTCGAGGTTCGTGTCCAGGAGGTAGAGCGGCACCCTGCCTACCTGGACCTTCCAGATGTGGACGTACACCGACCTCCCCGGGAACGGTACGTCCACCTCGATCGGGGCGCCCTTCGCGTTCTTCACGAGCGCCATCGGCATGTTGTAGAAGTCGTTCTCCGGGTAGGTCTCCTGCTGCCAGCCGTCGAGGTTCAGGTACTGGCGGAAGTAGCCGAACCGGTATGCGAGCCCCACCCCGATGAGCGGGAGGCCGATCTCGCTCGCGGACTTGAGGTAATCGCCGGCGAGGACCCCGAGGCCCCCCGAGTACAGGGGCAGGCACTCGTGGACGCCGAACTCGGCCGAGAGGTAGGCGATGGTCCTGCCCAGGTGGTCGCCGTGCTCCTTCTGGTACCAGGTGCCGTGCTCGAGGTAGCCCTTCAGCTCCTCCGCCACGCGGTCCATCCGCGCGAGGTGGGCGTCGTTCTTGAGGAGCCGGTCGATATCCTCGGCGCCGAGCGACCCCAGCATCTTCACCGGGTTGTGTCCGTTCGCCCTCCAGAGGGCGGGATCGAGGCCGCGGAACAGCTCGGCGGCATCCGGGTTCCAGCACCACCAGAGATTGTAGGCGATGTCGAGGAGCGGCTTCAGCCGCTCGGGAAGGTGAGGGACCACCGTGTAGCGCACGACTTTTTTCATGGAAATGCTCCTCCTCGCAGGATCGATGGATTATAATAGCATCCCAGATGAAGAAAAGACAGGACGCCGAATCCGCCTGCCCGGGCGTCATCGTCTCCGGCCGGGAGGGGCGGGCGGTGTTCGTCCTGAGGGACGAGAGATACCGGTCCGTCTGCGTGGCCGGTGATTTCAACTCCTGGAACCCCATCGCTGATCCGATGGCGAGGCGGCGCGACGAGTCGTGGCGGTTCGAGAAGCGGGGTCTCCTTTCGGGAACGCACCGCTACAAATACGTGATCGACGGGGGGCGCTGGATCGTGGACCCGGGCAACCCCCGCGTCGAGGCGGACGCATCCGGCTGGACCAACAGCGTCTTCGCCATCGCCCGGTCGGCCGCGGACGGGCGGTTTATCGCCGCGGCGGAGGCCGCCCTCGCGAAACATCCGCCGCGGTGGAACCGTCACGCCGGCAGACGCGCGGCCCTCGGCGCGCTCGATTCGGTGCTCCTCAGGGAGGGGGCCTCGGGGAAACCGGCCGTCCAAGAACTGTTCAGGCGGCGGCTCGCCCGTCTCGTCGAGCGGCTCCGCGGCGGGCGGGGGGGCGACGGGTGGCGCGCCTGGCTTGTCTACAACCACGGCTTCATCATCGAGACGCCCGGCGCGGTGGTCGGGTTCGACGTCGTGAGCGCGCGCGGGAGCCTGAACGTCTGGTGGGACATCCCCGCGCAGCTCGTTGAGGGGCTCGTTTCGTGCCTCGACATCCTCCTCGTCTCCCACCGGCATCTCGACCACCTCGACGTCGAGCTCGTCGCGAGAATGCGGGGGGCCGGGAAGGCGGCGGTCGTTCCGGCCGAGCTCTCGTGCCTGTTTGCGCGGGGGGTGCGCCACGCGTCCCCGGGGGACGTCCTCGACCTCCCCGGCGGCGTGCGCGTCCGCGCGCACGAGGGGCGACATGTCTACGGCGGGGGTGGCGCGCTCCCGATGCGATACTACGAGGCGGAGTTCACCGGGGGCCCCCGCGTCCTCCACCTCGCGGACCACGATTACGCGGGGCCGGTCGCGCACGCCGGCCCGGTCGATCTCCTCATCCCGAAGTGCGGCGGCGTCTCCCCCGACGAGGACGACCGCGAGGCGATGCGGCGGTGCATCGAGGCGGTGCGGCCCGCGCGCGTGCTTCCCGGGCACCTCCTCGAGGTGGGGCACCCGGTGCGCGAGGGGAGGACGGGGATCGCCGCCGCCTGCGAAATCCTCGAGGGCGCCGGGGTGCCGTTCGAGGCCCTCTTCTGGGGGGAGGGGATCGGGGGGTGATATACCATTTGCACATCCGGCCATAATTCTTGTACAGTGAGCTCGCTATGACCCCCCGCGCGCGTCGCCTCATCGTCGCCGGCCTCATCCTCCTTTCCCTGGCCGCCTACGCGGGCGTCCCCGGGAACCGGTTCACGAACTGGGACGACGAGCACCTGATCGTCAAAAACACCGCGATCCGCTCCCTCGGCCCGCTGCCGCTCCTGCGCTCCTTTCACCTGAGCTATCCGCCGCTCACGGTCTTCACGCACTGCGTGGACTATTTTTTCTGGGGCCTGAACCCGGTCGGCTACCACGTGACCGACCTGCTCCTCTACGCGCTCATCGTCGCGACCTTCTTCCTCCTCGCGGAGCGGATCACGGGGGATGCGCGGGCCGCGTGCGCCGCCGCCGCGCTCTTCGCCGCGCACCCGCTGCACGTCGAATCGGTCGCGTGGCTCTCGAGCCGGAAAGACGGCGCGGCGATGGCCTGCTACCTCGCCGCGTTTCTCGCGTATATCCGCCCCCGGAGGGCGCATGTAAATGCGCCCTCCGGCCCCGCGCAGGACGGAGAGGATGAGGGTCGGGGTTTTGTCTGGCTGAGCGCGCTCCTCTACCTCGGCGCTGTCTGGGCGAAGCCGCTCATGATCACGCTCCCGCTCGCCCTGATCCTGTACGAGTCGCTGCTCTGCCGGAAACCCCTCCCGCGCGCGCTCAGGCGCCTGCTCCCGTTCGCGGTCCCCATCGCGCTCACCGTCCTCGCGGCGGTCTTCATCGATCCGCAGAACGAGACCCGTCTCCCCTGGCATGGCGGAAGCCCGTGGGCGACGGCGCGCGTCGTGCTCCGGGTGATGGGGGACTACCTCAGGATGCTCGTCTTTCCCGTCGACCTGAACGCCCTCTACCTCGTAATGATCCCGCCGCGGTTCCTCGACGTCCGGTGCCTGCTGCCGCTCGCCGCGTGGGCGCTCCTCGTCGCGCTTGCCGTTAAGGGGGCGCGGAGCACCCCGCTCTTCTCGTTCTGTGTCGGCTGGGGGGTCGTGAGCCTCCTGCCCGTCATGCAGCTCATCCCCTCGAACGTGATCAAGGCCGACCGCTACCTCTACCTCCCGAGCGCGGCGCTTTGCGCCCTCTGCGGGGCCGCGTGGGCGCGCGCGGCGCGCGGCCC
Source organism: Chlamydiota bacterium (assembly GCA_037133055.1). Classification (GTDB taxonomy): domain Bacteria; phylum Auribacterota; class Tritonobacteria; order UBA1439; family UBA1439; genus UBA1439. Next base: position 6,125 of record JBAXOY010000040.1, on the reverse strand, counting down.
GAGGACGGGCGCCTGGATCGCGGGCCTCGCCGCCGTCGTCGCGCTCCTCTTCGCGCTCACGTTCGAGCGGTGCGCCGTGTGGAGGGACAGCGCCGCGCTCTGGGAGTCGTCCGTCGCGCAAAACCCGTCAAACCCCGACGCCCGGAACAACCTCGGCATAGCCTACGCCCGCGCGCGCCGCTATGACGATGCCGCGGCTGAGCTCGGGCGCGCCCTCAGCCTGCGCCCGGACTTTCCCTCGGCGCGCAACAACCTCGCGAACGTCTACCTCCTCACGGGAAGATACGACGACGCGCTCCGGGAGCTCGAGAAGGCCACGGGCCTCACGAGGGATATCGTCTACGCCGCGAACGGGTACATCACCATGGGCATCGCGTGGGAGAAGAAGGGCGACTGCGCCCGGGCGCTCGAGGCCTTCGAGAAGGCGTCGCGGCTCAACCCCGCCTATCTCGACGACTCGATGCTCAGGGCCCGGATCGCGGGGTGCAGGGCGAAGCTCGGACGGCGCGCCGGGGAATGAAGCGGGCCGCCTGGGTCCCGGCCAAGCGACAAGAGGCTCGCAGAATCCCCTCCCCCCTGAGGGGGAGGGATAAAAGAAAATCCGCGTTCATCCGTGTCGGACGCCAAAGCATTGTACGCCGACACGCCCGCACGCCCTCACGGATGTTTTTCCTGTGTCCTTCGTGGTGAACCCGTTACCCGAGAAGCGCCCGCAGCTCCCCGATGAGCCCGCGCATCGTCCCGGGGGTTTCCGCCCTGAAGGCGCGCTCCCTGAGCGGCTTTGTCCCCGCGACCCCCCGGGTGTACCAGGCGAACTGTTTCCTGAACACCGTCGTCCCGCGCGGCTCCCCGTAGTGCGCGCAGCAGAGGGCCAGGTGGCGTCCCATGACGTCCGCGACACCGTCGATCCCGGGCCGCGGCGGCGCCGCCCGGCCCGCGAGAAACTCCTCCGTCTCCCTGAATATCCACGGGTTGCCCAGCGCCCCGCGGGCGATCACGACCCCGTCGCAGCCCGTCTCGTCGAACAGCCTCTTCACGAGCGCCGGGGTGAGCGCGTCCCCGCTCGCGATGACCGGTATGTCGAGCGCCTCCTTGACCTCGCGGATCGCCCGGTAGTCCACCGTCCCGGAGTACCCCTGGCGCATCGTCCTGCCGTGGATGAATACCGCCTTCACGCCCGCGTCGCGCGCCCGAAGCGCGATCTCGCGCGCCGGGGGGGAGTTCGCATCCCACCCCGCGCGGATTTTTACCGTGACGGGGACGGTCGCGCGGGCGGCCATGGCGCGGAGCAGCGCGGCGAGCGCGGGAGGGTCCTTGAGCAGGCTCGCCCCCTCGCCGCGCCGGACGACCTTCCGCACCGGGCACGCGGCGTTGAAGTCGAGGAGGGCGGGTCCCCGCGCGCATAGCGCCTCCGTCGCGCGGGCAATGTGTCCGGGGTCGGCCCCGAGGAGTTGCACGCCGAGCGGCGTGTCCGCGGGGTCCGTCCTGAGCATCCGGAGGGTCCGGTCGCTGTCGCGGGCGAGGGCCCCCGCGCTTATCATCTCGGCGAAGGCGAAGCGGCACCCGAGCTCGCGGGCGATCGTGCGGAACGGGAGATCGCTCACCCCGGCGAGGGGTGAGAGGATGAGCCGCGACGGCAGCGCAAGATTTCCGATGGCGAGCGTCATATTTTAGGCTTGTGTTTCAACCGGATATGAGAATAATAGTGGCGCGGCCGCGGCGCCGCCTGAATGGAGGCCCGGAAACCATGCTGTCTCCCCGCATCCCGATCGCGCTCATCGCGCTCGCGGCCCTCTCCCGCGCCGCATCCGCCGCGCCGACCGAGGCGAGCAGCCTTCTCTCGCCCCCGGAACCGCTCCCGATCAGGATCAGCACGGGGTTTCACCTCCTCAACCTCGCCTCGGTGAACGAGCGGAACGAGTCGTTCGAGGCGGACATCTACCTCAGGTTCACGTGGCGCGACCCGCGCCTCGCGTTCACCCCGAAGAAGAAGGGGGACCGCAAGCATGTGTTCATCGAAAAGGCCGCCGAGGATGCGCTGAAGGGGATCTGGTGGCCCGAAGTGGAGTTCCTCAACGCGGCCAGCCCGCAGATGAGGAACCGGTCGCTCAGCATCCATTCCGACGGCGTCGTGGAATATTTCCTCGGGGTGTCCGGCCAGTTCCGCAGCCGCTTCGACTACACGCGGTTCCCGTTCGACCGCCAGACGATGGAGGTGAGGCTCCAGTCGTTCCTCTATGACAAGGACACGGTGGTGTTCGTCCCCGACCGCGGGATGTGCGGGTTCACGGGGGGGGACACCTGCGACGACCTCCGTGTGACCGGGGTGCGCGCCTCTTCCAGCCCGGTGCGCCTTGCCGGGTGGGACGAAAGCTACTCGGAGTTCGACGCCTGCATCGCCGCGGAACGCAACTGCGCCTTCTACATCTGGCGGGTGTTCTTCCCGACCATCCTCATCATGACGATGTCGTGCACAATCTATTTCATCAAAATCCCCGATCTCCACGACCGGGTGGCGGTGAGCCTTTCGTGCCTGCTCGCCTGCATCGCCACGCAGTTCGCCATCAGCTTCAACATGCCCAAGATAGCCTACCTGACGGTCGTGGACAGGGTGTTCCTCATCACCTACGGGTGCATCGCGCTCGGCGTGGGGGTGAGCGTCATCGAGAACGCCTTTCACAACCTCAGCCACCCGCATCTCAGCCGCTGGAACAAGTTCGCGCGGTGGTTCGTGCCGCTGGTCTATGTGCTGATGATCCTCTGGGTGGCGCTGCCGCGCCCGTGGTAGGCACGTGGGGCCTACCAGCGGACGACCTCGTCGTGCATGTACTGGGTGAAATCCTCCCACCTTCTCTTGGCGGAGGCGCATCCCCCGAGGACGGCGAGGCACTCGAGGAGGGCGAGGGCGAGGGACAGGGATCTTCGGATTCTCATGGCGCCGCACTCCTATGGTGCGGCGAGGGTAACACAGTGCCCGCGCGGGGGGCAACAGAAATGCTTGTCCGGAGCGACGGGCTGAGGATACACTTATCGCATGGGCACACACGCTGAAAATGCGCGCCGCGCCGTCCGGGAGCTTGCCCTGGTCGTCGCCGCCGGCGCCCTCGCGGGGCTTCTCAGCAACGCCGCCTCGGCAAAGCGCATCCCGCTCGCGGGGGACTGGTCCAGGGCGTACGGGGTCCCGTCCGCGGGCGGCGCGCACTCACCGACCTACGGCAACACCGAGATCGGGCTCGGCGACGCGGCGCGCCTGATCGCCGGCGGGGCCCTCCTGGTCGACGCCCGCCCCCCCGAGCTGTACGCGGAGGGGCACATCCCCGGCGCGATTTCGATTCCCGCCGAGGCGGCATCCGCGCGGCTGGAGGCGGCTCTCGAACTGTGCGAGGGGCGCGCCCCGGTGGTGGTCTACTGCCGGGGCCTTGACTGCGACGAGTCCCACCTCCTCGCCCGGGCGCTGCGCGAGTCGGGGGTCGAGGGGGTGCGCGTCTTCGCGGGCGGCATCGACGAGTGGCGGGCGGCGGGACGCCCGGTGACGCGGGGAGGGCGCCCATGAGCGGCCGCACGGGGCGCCTCATCGGCCGCGCGGGCGTCACCGCCGCCCGCCTCTTCCTCGGGGGGCTGTTCGTCTACGCGAGCATCCACAAGCTCCAGGACCCGGTCGCGTTCAGCCGGATCATCTACGGCTACCGGATACTCCCGGGATGGGCGATCAACCTCATGGCCGTCGTCCTCCCCGGGGTCGAGCTGGTCTCGGGGGCGCTCCTGATCGCGGGGCTCCTGAGGAGGGGCGCGGCGCTGACCATCGCGCTGAGCCTCGTCGTCTTCATCGTCGCCCTCGGCTTCAACCTCGCGCGCGGGCTCGACTTCGACTGCGGCTGCCTCTCCTTCGCGCGCTCCAAACCGGGCGCGGCCCTGGACCTCCTGCTCCGGGATGTCGGGTTCCTGGCGCTGGCCCTCTGGGTCCTCCTGTCGCGCGACTGCCCCCTCTCCATGGACCGCCTTCTCGGGCGCGGGAAATTGGGGTCAAATCTTTAATCTTGAATTTTCAAGAGTGGAGTGGATGTCGTTGCGATCTGCCCGTTCCGTCTCCGCCCATAGGTCAGGATTTACCGTCTCGTTGAAAAAACGTCGTGCTGCAAATTCAAGATTAAAGATTTGACCCCATAACCCCTAATTTCGGACAAAGGCCTGGGGCGGGCTGGATTTGGGGTTTGTCTGTTGCGCTCCAAGGGAGTATAATTTGAATGGAAAAGGAAGGAGGCAGGGCATGAAAGAGCTGTTCAAGAAGGGGCTGCTCATCGGGATGGGGGCGGCGGAGTTCACCCGGGAAACGCTTGCCCGGGCCGTCGGCGAGCTTGAGAAGCGCGGCGAGATGAGCCGCGCGGAGGTGGAGAAGGTCATGAAGTCCTTCGCGAAGACCGCCCAGGACCGCCGCCGGGAGCTCCAGGAGGGAGTGGAGCGCGGGGTCGAGTCGCTGCTCGGCACAATGCACCTCGCCACCACCGACAGGGTGGAGGAGCTCGAGAAGCGCCTGCGGTCCATTGAGAGGAAGCTCAAGACGAAAAAGTAGCGTCCACGCGGCACCCTGCGGGGAGTGATGAGATACTATTCGCTCATCAGGCGGCGCGACGAGCTGGCCCGCCTGCGGCAGGTGATGGCGGTCCTCTTCCGCCACGGCTTCGGCTACGTCGTGTACGCGCTCAGGCTCGGCGAGCACGTGCCGTTCGTCAGCCGCTACCTGAAGCGGGACCAGGTGGATCGCCCGCTCACGTTCGGCGAGCGCCTGCGCCTCACCCTCGAGGAGCTCGGGCCGACCTTCATCAAGTTCGGCCAGCTCCTGAGCAACCGCGCGGACATCGTTCCCCCCGACGTAGTGAAGGAGCTGACGCGTCTCCAGGACCACGCCCCCCCCTTCCCCTTCGACCAGGTCCGGGAGACCGTCGTCGAGGAGCTGCACCGGCTCCCGCAGGACCTGTTCAAGGAGTTCGACCCGTCGCCCATGGCCGCGGCCTCCATCGCGCAGGTCCACAAAGCCGTCCTGCATTCGGGCGCGCGGGTCGTGGTCAAGGTGCAGCGGCCCGGCATACAGAAACAGACGGCCGTCGACCTGAACATCCTCCAAACGCTCGCGCACGGCCTCGAGCGCTACATTCCCGAGAGCCGCGCCTTCGCGCCGGTCGAGCTCGTGAAATTCTTCCGCAAAACGGTCGGGCGGGAGCTCGACTTTGTGGTGGAGGGGCGGAACGCCGCGCGGTTCCGCCGCAACTTCGCCGATGACCCCGACATCCGCATCCCGGAAGTCCACTGGCCCCTCACGACCGGACGCGTGCTCGTCATGGAGGACATCGAGGGCGTGCGGATCGACGACGAGAAGAGGCTCGACGAGCTTGGGGTCGACCGACGGGGCGTCGCGCTGAAGGGGGCGCGGGCGTTCCTCAAGCAGGTGTTCGAGGACCGCTTTTTCCACGGCGACCCGCACCCGGGGAACTTCTCCATCCTCCCCGGCGGGCGGATCGCGCTGCTCGACTTCGGCATGGTGGGGCGGCTGGACGACGAGCTCCTCGAGGAGCTCGCGCACGTGGTGCTCGCGGTGTCGGAGTTCGACGCGGCCCGTGCGGCGCGCCACCTCCTCCGGCTCCGCGTCATCGACGAGGAGATCGACGAGGATGCGTTCAGATCGGACCTCGCCTACATGATCGAGAGCTACGCCGGGCGCCCGCTGAAGGACATCAACCTTGGGCAGGTCCTCAACGAGACGATCTACATCGCGGCCCGCTACCAGATCAGGGTACCGCCGGATTTCGTGCTGCTCGGAAAGGCGATCGTCACGATGGAGAGCGTGGGGCGGCTCCTGGACCCGGAGTTCGACATGGTCGCCGTCGCCCGCGAGTACGCGCGGAAGTACGCGCTCTCGCGCTTCAGCCCCAGGCGGGTCAGGGAGCGGGTCGAGGACATGGCGAGCGACCTCGTCTATCTCCTGCGGGAGCTCCCCGGCGACCTCCAGCTCATATTCCGGAAGGCGACGAAGGGGAAGCTCAAGCTCGAGTTTCAGCACCGCGGGCTCGACACGTTCATCATGGAGATGGACCGGTCCAGCAACCGCATCGCCTTCGGCCTGGTCGTGG
>JBAXOY010000039.1:0-25358 GCA_037133055.1 Chlamydiota bacterium | reverse complement strand
TAGAGGGGGAGAAGAGTTGAGCGCAAAGACGCAGTTCAAGATAGAACTCGCGGACAGGCTGAAGAAGCTCCCGCCGTACCTGTTCGCCGAGATAGACCGGATGAAGCGGGAGGTCGTCGGGACGGGGCGGGACATCATCGACCTCGGGGTGGGGGATCCGGACCTGCCGACTCCCCCGCACATCATCGAGGCCCTGCACCGCGCGGCGCTCGACCCCGCGAATCACCGGTACGCGCTCGACCTGGGCATGCCCGCGCTGCGCAGGGCGATCGCGGACTGGTACGGGCGCCGCTTCGGCGTGCGCCTCGACCCGGACACGGAGGTCCTGCCCCTCATCGGCTCGAAGGAGGGAATAGGCCACATCCCGTTCGCGTTCGTGAACCCGGGCGACGCGGTGCTCGTGCCCGACCCCGGGTACCCGGTCTACCAGGCGACAACCATACTCGCTGGCGGCGAGCCCCACCGCATGCCGCTCCTCGATGAGCGCGGCTTCCTGCCGGACCTCGACGCCATCCCCGCGGAGGTCCGCCGCAGGGCGAAACTCCTCTTTATCAACTATCCGAACAACCCGACCGCGGCGACCTGCGACCGGGGGTTCTTCGCCCTCGTGGCCGAGTTCGCGCGGCGGCACGGCATCATCGTCTGCCACGACGCCGCCTACACGGAGCTCGCCTACGACGGTTTCCGCCCCCCGAGCTTTCTCGAACTGGATGGGGCGAAGGAAGTCGGCATCGAGTTCCACTCGCTCTCCAAGACCTACAGCATGACCGGATGGAGGGTCGGGTTCGCCGTCGGGAATGCGGAGGTGATCGCCGGGCTGGGGAAGGTGAAGTCGAATCTTGACTCGGGGATCTTCCAGGCCGTGCAGCTCGCCGGCGTCGCGGCGCTGGACGGGCCGCAGGATTTTCTGGAGGAGTACATCGCGATCTACCGGCGCAGGCGCGACGCGCTCGTGGACGGGCTCCGCAGCCTCGGGTGGAGCGTCGCGAAACCGAGGGCGACCTTTTACGTGTGGGCCCGCGTGCCCGGGCGCCTGCGCTCCGCCGAGCTGGCCGGGCGGCTCCTGAAAGAGGCCGGCATCGTCGCCACTCCCGGGAACGGCCTTGGCCCGAGCGGCGAGGGATACATCCGCATGACCCTCACCGTGCCCGAGGAGAGGATCCGTGAAGCGGTTGAGCGGATCGGCAAGCTCGGGATAGGGTGAAAACCGGGACGGGCAAGGGGCTCCCGTGCGGTGCGGAACGGGCATATATCGGACTCGGATCCAATCTTGGAGATCCCGGGAAGAATCTTCAGGAGGCGATCGATCGGATCGCCGAGATTCCGGACGTGCGGGTGAGGAAAACATCCCCGGTCTACCGGACCGAGCCGGTCGGCGGCCCGCCGCAGCCGCGGTATCTGAACGCGGCGATCGAGATTGAGACCTCGCTCGGACCCGCGGCGCTCCTACGCGCGCTCCGCGGCGTCGAGCGGGCCATGGGGCGTGCGCGCGGTGCGAGGAACTCCCCGCGGACGATCGACCTCGACATACTGCTCTTCGGGCGGCGGGTGATGCGCACCCCGCGCCTCACGGTGCCGCACCCGCGGCTGCACGAGAGGCGCTTCGCGCTCGCGCCGCTCGCCGAGATCGCGGGGAGCGTGGTTCACCCCGGGGAAGGGGAAACGATCGCGGCGCTGCTCGCGGGGCTGAAGGATACGCACGGGGTCGAGCGGACGGGCATTTTGATCCGGGGGGCCATGGGGAGGATATAGTGCACCCCCCTCCCTGACCCTCCCCCTCAAGGGGGGAGGGGAGTAGAGGAAGATCCTCCTGACTGGGGAGCGAGCAAAGGATGGTTTCCCCCTCAGGTGGGAAGAGGAAACTGTCGGCACGTGAGGATTGAAATAGCAGGGGCGCGGGGAAGGGGGCAGGGTATGACGGCGGACAAGGTCACACCCGTGGTTCTCGGGGAGATGAAGAAGCGCGGGGAGAAGATCGTCGCCCTCACCGCGTACGACTGCTACGCATCGGGCGTCCTGAACGCCGAGGGCGTCGACATGATCCTCGTCGGCGACTCGCTCGGGATGGTGCTGCTCGGCTACACGAACACCCTCCCCGTGACGATGGAGGAGATGCTCCACCACACCCGCGCCGCGGCGCGGGGGAACACCCGCGCGCTCCTCGTGGGCGACATGCCGTTTATGGCCGCGGGGGTGAGCGTCGAGGGGACCGTCCGGAACGCGGGTAGATTCGTGAAGGAGGCGGGGGCCCATGCCGTGAAGATCGAGGGGGGGAGGGAGATCGGCCCGCACATCCAGGCGACGGTGCGCGCCGGGGTGCCCGTCCTCGGCCACATCGGCCTGACGCCGCAGGATGTCCTGGTCCTCGGGGGCTACCGGGTCCAGGGGCGGGGGGACGAGGCGGCACGCGGGATCGTGGAGGACGCGAAGGCGCTCGAGGCGTTGGGCGTGTTCGCGCTTGTGCTGGAATGCCTCCCTGCGGACCTCGCCGCGCGGGTCACCGCGTCCGTCGAGATCCCCACGATCGGGATCGGCGCGGGCCCTTCCTGCGATGGGCAGATACTCGTGCTGAACGATATACTCGGGATGTGCGCCGGGCGCGCGGCGCGCTTCGTGAAGGTGTACGCGGATCTCGGAGCCGAAATGAAGCGCGCGGTTTCCCGCTACGCGGCGGAGGTCCGCGGCGGCCAGTATCCGGACGCCGGGCACTCGTACCAGTGAGGCCGGCATCATGGAGAACGGCATGGAGTGAGCCGGAGAGGGGGGAGCCGGGGAGCCGGGGCAAGACAAAACGTAAATCCCCCCCTCCCTGGTTCCCCGATTCCCCGGTTCTTCATAGGGGGGGTGAATGAGAATACTCACCACGGTTAAGGAAATGCAGCGCTACGCGAAGCACAACTGCAAGAGGGGCCGGAGGATCGCGCTCGTGCCCACGATGGGCTATTTCCACGAGGGGCATGCCATGTTGCTTCGGGAGGCGCGCGCCCGGTGCGACCGGCTGGCGGTGAGCATCTTCGTCAACCCGCTCCAGTTCGGGCAGGGGGAGGATTTCGCACAGTACCCGCGCGACATGAAGCGGGACCTCGCCATCGCGAAGGAGTGCCGCGTGAACGTCGTCTTCGCCCCGAGCAGCGATGAGCTCTACCCGGGCGGGTACTCCACCTTCGTCGAGGAGGAGCGTCTCGCCCGGAAGCTCTGCGGGCCGTTCCGCCCGGGGCACTTCCGCGGGGTCACGACGATCGTCGCGAAGCTCTTCAACATCGTGCGGCCGCACTCCGCGTATTTCGGCCAGAAGGACGCGCAGCAATCCGCCATGATACGCAAGATGGTCGCGGACCTCAATTACCCGATCCACGTCGTCGTGATGCCCACCATCCGCGAGAAGAGCGGGCTTGCCTGCAGCTCCCGCAACAAGTACCTGAACCCGCGGGAGAAGAAGGAGGCCGCGATTCTGTACCGGTCGCTTGAGAAGGCCCAGGAGATGGTCCGCGCCGGGGCGATCGAGGTGCAGGCAATCCTCGGGGCGGTCCGCGGATCCATCGCGACCGCCCCCCTTGTCCGGATCGAGTACCTCGATGCGGTCAACCCGGACACGCTCGAGCGCGTCGCCGCGGTGGACCAGAAGACCCTCCTCGCCGTCGCGGCGCGCGTCGGGGGGACACGCCTCATCGACAACATCATCCTCGATCCCTGAGCGCGAAACGCGTGAGGGAAGATCAAGGGGTCACGTACGGCGGGTGTTTTCCCCCACCCCTGCCCGCGCGCGCCTGCCGGCGTGCAGGGGCAGGCAGGCTCCCCCGCAAGGGTGGAGGGGGAAAAGGGTAGGAGGCCCCCCTGACCCCTTGCAACAAAGACGCCTGCAAGGGCCATGCGGGGGGCGTGATGCAGTCCCACAGCGAGTGCGCCGCGCGGATCGCGCGACTTAAAGTCGAGCGCCGGGCCGTCATCCTCGCGCACAACTACCAGCGCGGCGAGGTGCAGGAGATCGCCGACTTCACGGGCGACTCGCTCGAGCTGAGCCGCGCCGCCGCGAAGACGGACGCGCGGGTGATCGTTTTCTGCGGCGTGTATTTCATGGCGGAGAGCGCCTGCATCCTCAACCCCGGCAGGACGGTCCTCCTCCCGGTCCGGGAGGCGGGCTGCCCCCTCTCCGACATGCTCGACGCCGGACAGCTCAGGCAGTGGAAGAACGGCTATCCGGGGAGGCCCGTCGTCACGTACATCAACTCGAGCGCGGAGGTAAAGGCGGAGAGCGATATCTGCTGCACCTCGGCGAACGCCGCCGCGATCGTGAACTCGCTCGATGCGGACGAGGTCCTCTTCGGCCCCGACATGAACCTCGGCGCCTGGGTGCAGGCCCGGACGGCGAAGCGGCTTATCCTCTGGAAGGGGTACTGCGCGACCCACGCCTGGGTCAGTGTCGAGGACGTCCTCCGGGCGAAGCGCGAGCACCCGGGCGCCCCCGTCATGGCGCACCCCGAGTGCGGCCCCGACGTCACCGCGCTCGCCGACCACGTGTGCAGCACCTCGGGCATGCTCGCGTTCGCCCGCTCCTCGCCGGCGGACGAGTTCATCGTCCTGACCGAGGCGGGCATCCTGCACCGCCTCGTGAGGGACAACCCCGGCAAAAAGTTCCACCTCGGGTCGAAACGTTTGTTCTGCCCCAACATGAAGATGACCACCCTCGCCTCCGTCGCCGATTCCATCGAGAGGTTGCAGCACGAGATCCGGGTGGGGGAGGATGTGCGGAGGCGGGCGGCCCGCGCGCTGGAGAGAATGTTATCCGTGAAATGAGAATCATCACCGACTACCTCGCGAGAAAAGAGGCAAATCCCTGGGCCGATCTCCTTCTCCTCTCCGCCGTTTTCGCGGTCGCGTTCTTCCTCTTCCTCGGCAGGGCGCCCCTCCTGATCCCCGATGAGGCCCGCTACGCGGAGGTCCCGCGGGAGATGATCGAGCGCGGGGATTTCATCACCCCCCGCCTCAACTACGTGGACTACTTCGAGAAGCCCCCGCTCTACTACTGGCTGAACGCCTTCTCCTTCCGCCTCCTCGGTGAGACGGAGTTCGCCGCGCGGTTCTTCAGCGCCCTCCTCGGGCTCGGGGGCGTCCTCCTCACGTATTGCATCGGCCGCGCGGCGTGGGGGAGGAGGGAGGGGATGCTCTCCTCCCTCGTGCTGGGGACCTCGCTCGGGTATCTCGTGCAGGGGAGGCTCGCGATCACGGATATGACGCTCACCTTCTTCATGACCGGCGCGCTCGGCCTGTTTTTCATGGCGACGCGCGCGGGGGAGCCGCGCGCGGGCGGGTACTATTATCTTTCCTACGCATGCGCGGCGCTCGCGGTCCTCACCAAGGGCCCCGTCGGCGCCCTGCTTCCGGGCTGCGTCGTAGTCCTCTACCTGCTCATCGGGCGGCGCGGGCATCTCCTGCGCGAGATGCGTCCGGTGAAGGGCTTCGCCCTGTTCGCCGCCATCGCCGTGCCCTGGTTCGTGCTGGTCTCGATCCGGAACCCGGTGTTCCCCGGATTCTTCTTCATCACCCAGCACCTGGAGCGCTTTCTCACCGCGAAGCTGAAGCGCCACGAACCGCTACTCTTCTTTGTCCCCGTGCTCCTCGGCGGGATGTTCCCGTGGTCGTGCTTCTTTTCCTCGGCCGTCGCGCGCGCGTGGAGGGGCGGGAAATCGGGCGAATCGGACCCGGGGCTCTTCATGCTGCTCTGGGCGGCGGTGATTTTCCTTTTCTTCACCCTCTCGGGCTCGAAGCTCACTCCTTACATACTCCCGATGTTCCCCGCCGCCGCCCTGCTCACGGGCAAGGCCTTCTCGCGCGCCTTCGACGAGGGGATCGCCGCGATGCGGGGGCAGGCGCAGTTCGCCGCGATCGCGCTCCTTGCCGGCGCCGCGGGGATTGCGCTCTGGGGGGCGCTCATGCCGGATCCCCGGATCAGCAGGGCGGGGTGCGCGGTGATCGGGGCGATCCTGCTCTGGGCGGGGATCCTCTGTTTTCTCGCCGCCCGCCGGGGACGCGCGGTCCGGTATTTCTTCAGTCTCGTCCTCATGTTATATATCGCGGAGATCGCCGGGCCCGGGTTCGTCATCCGGGCATTCGAGAGGAAAAGGTCGCTGAAGGAACTGGCCCTGATCGTCAGGGACCGCGCGGGGGCGGGGAACACCGTCTTCAGTTACTGTTTCTACGCCCAGGACTTCCCGTTCTATGCGAAGCGGAGGATCGCGGTCGTCGGCGCGGAAAGCGAGCTCGATTACGGCCGGAAGCTGCAGGGGAGGCGCAATCCGTGGTTCATCAAGTTCCGGACCTTCTTCCGCCTCTGGGACTCGAAGGGCCCCCTCTTCGCGGTGATAGACCGGGATGACATCCCCCTGCTGGAGAAGTCGGTCAGGACGCCGGTGCGGGTGCTCGGTGTGCAGGGGGACAAGGAGCTTGTCACGAACCGGTGAGGCGAAAGGGAGTGCCATGCTGCTCGAGGTGAGGGGTCTGAAGAAGCATTTCACCGTGCACCGGGGCATGTTCTCGAGGAGCGAGGGGACGGTGCGCGCGGTGGACGGGGTATCCTTCTCCCTCCCGAAGGGCGAGACGCTCGGCCTCGTCGGCGAGAGCGGGTGCGGGAAGACCACCGCGGGGAAGGCGATCCTCCGCCTTATCGAGCCGACCGCCGGCTCCATCCTCTTCGGGGGCGTCCCGGTCCTCGGCCTCGAGGGGGACGACCTGCGGAGGATCCGCCGCCGGATGCAGATCATCTTCCAGGACCCGATTTCCTCCCTCGACCCCCGCATGACGGTGGGGGGGACGGTGGGAGAGCCGCTTCGCGTGCACGGCCTCGCGCGGGGGAGCGCGCTCGAGGAAAAGGTCGTGGAGCTTCTGCGCAGGGTCGGCCTGCCGCCCGCCGCGCTCAACTGCTACCCGCACGAGTTCAGCGGCGGCCAGCGGCAGAGGATCGGGATCGCGCGCGCGCTCGCCCTCGATCCCGAGCTCCTGGTCTGCGACGAGCCGGTATCGGCGCTCGATGTGTCGATCCAGGCGCAGATCATCACCCTGCTTGAGGACCTGCAGGACGAGATGGGCCTCGCCTACCTGTTCATCTCGCACGACCTGCGCGTCGTGGAGCATATCGCCGACCGCGTGGCGGTCATGTACCTGGGCGTCCTTGTCGAGGAGGCGGGCAGGGACGGGCTCTACCGTAATCCGCTTCACCCGTACACGCGGGCGCTCATCGCCGCGGTGCCCGAGATAGGGCGCGCGACCGGCGAGTCCCGGGGCACCATACGCGGCGAGCCGGCCTCATCGCTTGCCCCGCCACCGGGATGCCGCTTTCATCCACGGTGTCCGCGCAGGATGCCGGTCTGTTCGGAAAAAGATCCGCCGTTCACCGAGCCCGAGCCGGGACACCGGGTGGCGTGCTGGCTGTACCCGTGACGCGGCATCGTGAGTGAGGCTGCATGAGAAACCGCGCGCGGCGGTCGGGGAGGGAGTAGAATGAACCGGCGAAAGGGCGAAACGGCGACGGGGCGACTTTTTTGTATACTGTTCGCCCGCTCGCCGGTTTTTCCTTCCATGCGCCCGCTCGCCGTTTCTTCCAGGATCACCGTGGCCATCCTGATCGCCGCGCTGGGAGCGGCGGGGTGTCAGAAGAAAGACCCTCGCGCGGAATTCACCTTCGAGAACGGCACCGACGTGCAGACGCTCGATCCCGCGCTCATGACGGGGCAGCCCGAGCACCGGATCGCAAACGCGATCTTCGAGGGGCTCACGGCCAGGAGCCCGAACGGGGCGGAGATCGTGCCGGGCGTGGCGAAGTCATGGGAGGTCTCTCCGGACGGGCTGCGCTACACCTTTCACCTTCGCGACTGCGCCTGGAGCGACGGGACGCCGGTGACCGCCGGCGACTTCATCTATTCGTGGCGGCGCGTCCTCGACCCGTCCATGGGGGCCGCGTACTACGCCTACCAGCTTTTCTACATCCGCGGGGCAGAGGAGTTCAACGAGGGGAAGCTGAAGGATTTCTCGCAGGTCGGGGTGCGCGCCCCGGACGCAAGGACGCTCGCCGTGGAGCTCAAGGCCCCGACCCCGTTCTTCCTGTACCTGACTTCCTTCTACACGCTTTTCCCCGTCAACCGCGCGTGCGTGGAGAAGCACGGCGAACTCTGGACGCGCCCCGGGAACATCGTGGGCAACGGCCCGTTCCTCCTCACGGAGTGGATCGCCAGCCGGCGCATACGCCTCGCCCGGAATCCCCGCTACTGGGACAGGGGCGGGGTGCGGCTCGCGACGATCGACGCCCTGCCGACGGAGAACGAGAGCACGGCCTTCAATATGTACATGACGGGGGAGGCCGACTGGGTCGACGGAGCCGGCATCCCGCTCCACCTGATCGACCTGCTTCGCCTGCGGCCCGATTTCCACAAGACCACGATACTCGTGACGTATTTCTACCGCTTCAACGTGACCAGGCCCCCGACGAACGATCCTCGCGTGAGGAAGGCGCTTGACCTCGCGGCGGACAAGCAGCGCATCGTGGACAAGATACTGCGCGCGGGGCAGATGCCGGCGGCGACGCTCGTTCCCCCCTCGATGCCCCGCTACCGCCCGCCGGAGGGGCTCGCGTACAATCCCGCGGAGGCGCGCCGGCTCCTCGCGGAGGCGGGGTATCCGGGGGGCAGGGGCTTCCCGCGGGTGAGCATCCTCTTCAACACGAGCGAGGCCCACAAACAGATCGCCGTGGAGATGCAGGCGATATGGAAGGAGAACCTCGGGATACGGGTGGAGCTCGAGAACCAGGAGTGGGGGACCTACCTGAACACCGAGAGCGCGCTGGATTACTGGATCTCGCGGGCGGGGTGGGTGGCCGACTACCCGGACCCGAACACGTTCCTCGACATGTTCGTCACGGGCGGCGGCAACAACCGGACCGGCTGGGGCAGCCGGCGCTACGACGGGCTCATCGCCGCGGCGGGGCGCGAGCGGGACGAGGGGCGGCGGATGGAGCTCTTCCGCGAGGCCGAACGAATCCTCGTGGTGGACGAGATGCCGATCATGCCGATATACTTCTACGTGTCGCTCAACCTGTACGACGCCGGCCGTATCGGCGGCATTTACCCGAACCCGCTCGACGAGCACCCGCTTAAATATGTGTTCATAAAGTAACGGATGGGCGAGGTACGTGATGTTGACCTACATACTGAAACGAATACTCTGGATGATCCCGACCGTCTGGGTCGTCGCGACGCTCGCCTTTCTTCTGATGCGGGCGGCCCCGGGGGGGCCGTTCGACGCCGAGCGGAAGCTGCCGCCGAGCATCGAGAAGAACGTCAAGGCCAAATACCATTACGATGAGCCCCTCTACCGGCAGTACTTCCGCTACATGGGGGGGATCGCCCGCCTCGATCTCGGCCCCTCCCTGAAGCTCCAGGGGAGGAGCGTGAACGAGATCATCGCGCAGGCGCTGCCCTATTCGCTCGCCCTGGGGGGGCTCGCGCTGGGGCTCGCGCTTTTCCTGGGCATCATCTTCGGGACCGTCGCCGCCGCGCACCGCAACGGCCCGCTGGACTACGCCGTCATGGTGGTCGCCCTGGCGGGCATCTCGGTCCCGACCTTCGTGATCGGCCCCCTGCTGATCATCCTCTTCGTGTTCGTGCTGCGGATCCTCCCGGTGGCGCAGTGGGGCGGCCCCGCGCACCTCGTCATGCCCGTGATCACCCTCGCGGCCCCGTTCACGGCCTATGTCGCCAGGCTCATGCGTGCGGGCATGCTCGACGTGCTCAACCAGCCGTTCATCCGGGCCGCGCGGGCGAAGGGGGCGGGGGAGGCGTCGATCATCTATCGCCACGCCCTGAAGGTCGCCGTCCTCCCCGTGGTCACCTTCCTGGGGCCCGCGAGCGCGCAGCTCCTGACCGGCTCGGTCGTCGTCGAGAAGATCTTCAATCTCCCCGGCCTGGGGCGGTTCTTCGTCAACAGCGCGTTCAACCGGGACCACACGGTGGCGCTCGGCGTCGCGCTGCTATACTGCGTGATGCTGCTCGTGTTCAACCTGCTGGTGGACGTCTCGTACGCATGGCTCGACCCGCGTATACGGTATAAATAACGCGCGGATTTTCACCACGGAGGACGCGGAGGACGCGGAGAAGAGAGCCGGGGAATCGGGGAAGGGGGAGCCGGGGAGTAACGTCTCTCCGCGTGAACTGTTTGAACTGTTTGAACTGTTTGAACGGCTTGAACAGGGGCTTCTCCCCGCGGGGAACAGTGAGGTGAAATGGTGAAACAGTACGCGCTCGGAATCGACATCGGCGGAACATCCGCGAAGATCGTGCTGGCGGATCGCGGCATGAAGGTCGCCGCGCGGGGAGCGGTCCCGTGCGACCCCCGCAGGCCCTGGCGCGAGGCCCTGGGCCGGATCGCCGCGGAGGCCTCGGCGCTGCGCGGGGCGCGCCGCGTCGTCGGGATCGGGGTCGGCTGCGCCGGGTGCGTCGACGCGGTGCGCGGCGTCGTGCAGTTCTCACCCAACCTCCCGCGATGGAAGAGGGTGCCGCTCGCGGAGTTTCTCGCCGCGAGGCTCGGCGTCCCCTGCGTTCTCGACAACGACGTCAACATGATGGCCCTTGGCGAGCTCCGGCACGGCGCCGCCCGCGGAGCCCGCAACGTCTGCTGCGTCACGATCGGTACGGGCGTGGGCGGCGGTCTCATCCTCGACGGGAGGCTCTACCGGGGCGCATCCATGAGCGCGGGGGAACTGGGGCACATCCCGGTGGAGCCGGAGGGGATCAGGTGCCCCTGCGGGAGCCGCGGATGCCTCGAGCGCTATGTCGGCAGCGAGGGGATCATGCGGCTCGCCCGTCGGGCCATGCCCGGAGCCCGCGCGCGCGGGTGCGTCCTGACCCCCGCCATCGTCGCCGATGCGGCGCGGCGCGGAGATCCCGGGGCGCGGCGGGTATGGGAAGAGGCGGGTCGCCGCCTCGGCCTCGGGCTGGTGGGCCTGGTGAACCTTCTCAACCCCGATGTCATCGTGGTCGGGGGCGGCATCAGCGGGGCGGGGCGTTTCCTGTTCGGCCCCGCGCGCCGCGTCGTCCGGGAGAGGGCGCTGCCCATCCCCGCGCGCCACGTGAGGATCGT
The DNA here is from genome assembly GCA_037133055.1 of Chlamydiota bacterium. Taxonomy (GTDB): domain Bacteria; phylum Auribacterota; class Tritonobacteria; order UBA1439; family UBA1439; genus UBA1439. The sequence goes on along the minus strand of JBAXOY010000039.1, from coordinate 14,234 downwards.
GCGTTCCGCCTTCGGGCCCGACGCAGGGGCGCTCGGGGCCGCGGGCGAGGCGTTCGCGGCCGCAGGGGCCGCGCCCGCGTCGCGTGCCCGCCCCGGCGGATCATCCGGTGCCCGATAGCTTCCACAAATGCTACTCTTTCCCCGACAGCAGGATGGGACAGAGACGGCTGCGGCGCTGGAACGCCCGGCGGGCGCGCGCGTAAAAAAGAAAAAATTGTTTGTTCCGCCGGAAAGCCCTGTGCTATTATGTGCGTCGCTCGCCGCGTGAGCCATCCTCCGGTTCGCGGCGGGCCTGGTCACAGAGTCCAGGAGGTGTGATGACACGCGCGTTCGCTGCGGCGGTCTGCTCCCTCGTTCTCGCGGGGATTTGCCACGCCGCCCCCGGTGACTCCCCCTCGCCCCCCCAGGCGGCCGGCGACTCCCTTAACGCCGCCGCGGCACAGGCCTTGCGCGCGTCCGAGATTGCACGTGAAGAGGCAGCGAGGCGGGACGCCGCCCTGCGCGGGGCCGGGGACGAGGCGCAGGCAGTCCGGCCGGGGGACGATTCCGATGCGGAGACGGAGTCCGCCGCCGCGGAAGAAGCCGGCGGAGAAGAGGGGGGCAGCCTCATCGGCCAGGCGTCGGCCGCGCCCGCGGAAGCGGCGGAGGCCGGGGAGGCCGAGGCGGAGGCCGGGGACGACGTGAACTCTGCCGCGAAGGAGCGCGGGGAGATCGAACGCGTGGAGCGCGAGGCGTCAGAGGGCACGACCATCATAGAGAAGGACGCTCCCCGTATCGCGAAAGAGGCCGAGGAGGTGAAGGAGGGGCAGAAGAAACTCCCGATCGTCGCGGACGCCGACAGCGTCGAGTTCGACCGCGAGCAGAACGTCATCACGGGGTCCGGGAACGCCGTGGTGAGGTACAAGAACGCGAAGCTCACCGCGGACAAGATCACCGTCTACATGGAAACGGGCGATGCCTACGCCGAGGGCAACGTCAGCCTTTTCCAGGACGGCCAGTTCCTCACCGGCAAGACCATCCACTATAATTTCCAGTCGGGACAGGGTAGTATCGACGAGTGCCACGCCTATGTCCAGCCCTGGTACGGCTACGGCAAGGTGGTGCGCAGGATATCCGAGGATGAGTATCAGGTCGAGAACGGGTATGTCACCACCTGCGACTACTCGAAGCCGCACACGAGCATCCACGCCAAGCAGATCTACATCTATCCCGGCGACAGCGTGGTGGCACACAACCCCGTCTTCTACCTTTACGATACCCCGTGTTTCTGGTCCCCCTACGCGAAGTTCTCCCTCACCGACGACGAGTCGCCCTACAACTTCGTGCCCGGCTACTCGAGCGACTGGGGCGTGTTCCTTTTGACCGCGATCGACGTCTACAAGACGAAGAACATCCGCATCACCCCCCACATCGATTTCCGCAGCAAGAACGGCCTCGGCGTCGGGGTGACCACGGCCTACGATCTCCCCTCGGCCCGCGCCCGCGGGCAGGCGGTCTTCTACTACGCGCACGACAACGACCCCGACTGGATCCTGAACTCCGACGACAGCATCCGCAACCGCTACCGGATCACCCTCGAGCACCAGCAGGACCTCTCCGAGGACACCACGCTCACCCTCAAATTCAACAAGCAGAGCGATCCGGACATCATCGACAATTTTTTCCGCAAAGAGTACGAAGACGATATCCAGCGCGAAAACTACCTCGACATCACCAAGGCCGAGGAGAAGTTTCAGATAAGCCTGCGCGCGGAGCCGCGCTTCGACAAGTTCTACACCGTCGTGCAGCGCCTGCCCGAATTCAGCGTGGACGCGGTCGACCAGCGGATCGGGGACACGCCGATCTTCTACAACAGCCGCTCCGCGATCACCAATTTCAGCTATGTCTTCTCCGACGACCCGCTCACCTGGGACCAGGCGGAGCAGGGGATCCCCGAGCCGCCGATCCCCGACCCGATCAAGAGCCTCCGCATCGACACCTACCATGAGGTCTCCTACCCGAAGAAATACTTCAAGTTCCTGAACCTGAAGCCCTGGGCGGGGTTCCGCGAGACCTTCTATTCGAAGGCCCCGAACGGGGGATCCGACTTCCAGGGATCGGGCGTGCTCGTGGACACCAACGGGGACGGCGTCCTCGACCAGGTGCTGAGCGCCCAGGACCTCGGCGGAGAGGACAGGAACGTCTGGCGCGGCCTCTTCACCCTCGGCGCCGAGACGGGCACGAAGTTCTGGAAGGTATGGGACTACTACAACAACACGTTCAAGATCAACAAGCTCCGCCACGTCTTCGAGCCGACCCTCGCCTATCAGTACTTCAGCAAGCCCACGCGGAGCTACTCCGACGAGGTCTACGCCTTCGACCAGTACGACTTCTTCAACGAAACGAGCATGTTCACCCTCATGCTGAGGAACGCCCTCCAGACGAAGCGCGGAGAGGGTGAAGACGTCAATCTCTTCGACATCAAGGTCTACTTCGACATGATGACGAACAGGAGCGCCTATAACGGCTACGAGAACCGGGCCTTCGCCGACGACCACTACTCCTCGGCGGAGGTCACGGACGGGTTCAACAGGATATTCAACGACATATTCATCGACGCCGAGTTTCGCCCGCTCGACTGGCAGAAGCTGGATTTCGAAGCGTACCTGCGGCCTGAGGGACCCACGCGCCTCGACGAGTGGAACACCGACTACTACGTCTACTGCAACGATGTGGTGAGCCTGGCCCTCGGCCAGCGTTACCTGGTCAACCCCCCCGGGGGTATCGGGAGCAACCTGTGGACGACGGAGTTCAACGTCCAGTTGAACGACGACTGGGCCGCGCGGCAGTACCTCAGGTTCGAGACCGCGGACGGCACCTTCGAGGAGGGGGAATGGTCCCTCTTCAGGGATCTTCACGAGTGGGAGATGGCCTTCACCGTGCGCTACAAGGGGAGAAGGAAAAACCAGGTGGCCTTCTTCGTCCTCTTCTATCTCGACGCATACCCGGATATACCCCTCGCGACGTCTTTTTAACTCAGCCGTTCCGCACGATTCCCGACGATGCCGCACGGAGGGGAAGGTCCCCCCGGGGGCGGCGGTCAATGCCGCCCGGGTCGCCGGGCTGCCGCAGGCGAGGTTCGGTCATCACAAGGAGTGGAGGCTGCAATGAAGAAGGTATGCATCATCGGCACAGGCTACGTGGGGCTCGTCACCGGGGCGTGCCTCGCGGACATGAAGAACCGCGTTGTCTGCGTGGACAACGACGCCGAAAAGGTCAAGATGCTGAAGCGCGGCAAGGTCCCGATCTACGAGCCGGGGCTGGAGGAGATCATCACGCGCAATACGGCCGCGGGAAGGATGACCTTCACGACGAGCATCCCGGAGGGGGTGCGCGCCTCCGAGATCGTGTTTATCGCGGTCTCGACGCCCCCGAAGGCCGACGGCACGGCCGATCTCACGGCGGTGGCGATGGTCGCCCGCGAGGTCGCCGAGGCCATGGACGGCTACCGGCTCATCGTGGACAAGAGCACCGTCCCCGTGAAGACGGGGGAGAAGGTGGCGGAGACGATCAAGCGCTACAACCGGAAGAATGTGGACTTCGACGTCGCGTCGAACCCGGAGTTCCTCAGGGAGGGGTCCGCGATCGGAGACACCATGTTCCCCGACCGGATCGTCATCGGCGTCTCGTCGATGAGGGCCGCGAAGATACTCAAGGAGCTGTACGCCCCGCTGAAGGCCCCGGTCATCGTGACGGACATCAAATCGGCGGAGATCATCAAGCACGCGTCCAACTCGTTCCTGGCGCTGAAGATCTCCTTCGCGAACGCCCTCGCCCAGATCTGCGAGCTCGCCGGCGCGAACGTGATGCAGGTCGTGGAGGGGATGGGGCTCGACAAGAGGATCGGCAAGGCGTTCCTCAACGCCGGGATCGGGTACGGCGGCTCCTGCTTCCCCAAGGACGTCGCCGCCTTCATCAAGATCTCGGAGGAGCTCGGGTTCGACTTCGAGCTCCTGAAGATGGTCGAGCAGATCAACCGCGACCAGCGGAGGCGTTTCGTCAAGAAGATCGAGGAGACGCTCTGGATCGTGAAGAACAAGACCATCGGAGTCCTCGGCCTCGCCTTCAAGCCCAACACCGACGACATGCGGAGCGCGCCCTCGCTCGATATCATCGCCGCCCTCCAGCGGGAGGGGGCGACCGTCAAGGCCTACGACCCCCAGGCGATGGAGGTCTCCCGGAAGATGCTCAAGGGGGTGAAGTTCTGCAAGGGCCCCTACGAGGTGGCGCGCGGCAGCGACGCGCTCGTGATCGTCACCGAGTGGGACGAGTTCAGGAAGTTGAACCTCGACAAGCTGCGGTCGATCATGACGCACCCGACCATCATCGACGGCCGCAATATCTTTGATCCCGCGGTCATGGAGGAGAAGGGGTTCGTCTACAAGAGCATCGGGCGCTGACGCGCAAATCCCAAATCCCAAATCCCGAATCCCAACAATGGGGGGGGAGAACAGCAGTCAGAGATGGGGAAAGAACTGTATCTCGTCACCGGCGGCGCGGGGTTCATCGGGTCGAATATCGTCCAGCTTCTCCTCGAGCGGGGGAGGCGGGTGCGGGTGTTCGACAACTTCTCCACCGGCCGGCGTGAAAACCTCGATGCGTTCGCCGCCGACGTGGACCTCATCGAGGGGGACATACGCGACCCCCGGGCGGTGAAGGGGGCCCTTGCGGGCGTCTCCTTCGTTTCGCACCAGGCGGCGCTGCCCTCGGTCGTGAGGTCGGTGGAGGACCCGTTCACCTCCAACCAGGTGAACATCGACGGGACACTGGCCGTGCTCCTCGCGGCCCGCGACGCCGGGGTGAAGCGGCTCGTCTTCGCCTCCTCGTCGTCGGTGTACGGGAACAACCCGGTTCTGCCGAAGCGGGAGGATATGCTGCCCGCGCCCCTGTCCCCCTACGCGGTCGGCAAGCTCACCGGGGAGCACTACTGCGCCGTGTTCAGCCGCCTCTTCGCGCTGCCCTGCGTCGCCCTGCGCTACTTCAACGTCTTCGGGCCCCGGCAGGACCCCCGTTCGCAGTATGCCGCGGTCATCCCCAATTTCTTCGGCGCCGCCTGCGCGGGGAAGGCCCCCCTCATCGACGGGGACGGGGAGCAGAGCCGGGACTTCACCTATGTCAGGAATGTCGCCGAGGCGAACGCCCGCGCCCTCGAGGCCCCGCTCGAGGGGGGGGAGGTCATGAACATCGCCTGCGGCGAGGCCGCGACGGTCAACGCCCTCTACGGGCTCATCGGGGAGACGCTCGGCGTCTCCATCCCGCCGCGCCGCGGCGCGCCGCGGCAGGGCGATGTGCGGCACTCGCTCGCCGACGTCTCGCGGGCGAAAGAGGTGCTCGGCTTCACTCCGGCGATCGGCCTGAAAGAGGGCCTGCGTCTCACCGCCGGCTACTACCGGGAGATGTACCGCCGCGCAGGGTAGATCGCGCCGACGCCTGAGAGGGGATGACCATGGCCGTGCCGTTTCTTGACGTGACCGCCCACTACCGCGGACTCCAGTCCGAGCTGGAGAAGGCTCTTCTCGATGTCGCCCGGAGCGGAAAGTATATCCTCGGGGAGAGGGGGGCGGCCCTCGAGAAGGAGCTTGCCGCGTACGTGGACGCGCCCTACGCCGTCGGATGCGCCTCCGGCACGGACGCGCTCATCCTCGCGCTCAGGGCCGCGGGCGTCGGGCCCGGCCACGAGGTCATCACCACCACCTACAGCTTTTTCGCCACCGCGAGCTCGATCGCGCTCGTGGGCGCGACCCCCGTCTTCGTGGATATCGACCCTCGCACCTACAACCTCGACTGCCGCCACGTCGAGAAGAAGATCAACGTGCGGACCAAGGCGATCATCCCGGTCCACCTCTACGGGCAGCCGGCAGAGATGGAGCCGCTCCTCGCCCTCTCCAATGAGTGGGGCGTGCGCATCATCGAGGATGCGTGCCAGGCCATCGGCGCCGAGTACAAGGGGAAGCGGGTCTGCGCCATCGGCGACATCGGCTGCGTGAGCTTCTATCCCACCAAGAATCTGAGCGGGATGGGGGACGGCGGGATGCTCTTCACGAAAGACCCCGGGCTTTTCGAGAGCCTCCGCATCCTCCGCGAGCACGGCGCCAAGCCGCGCTACATCCACAAGGTCATCGGCTACAACAGCCGCCTCGACGAGCTCCAGGCGGCGGTGCTCCTCGTGAAGGCGAACCGCCTCGATGAGTGGACCGCGAAGCGGCGCGCGCACGCGGCGCTCTACCGGGAGCAGTTCGGGGGGAGCCCGGTGGCCGCCCCGGTCGAGCTCCCCTACGTGCGGCACGTCTACAACCAGTTCGTCGTGAGGGTGAAGAACCGCGCGAAGCTCATGGAGCGCCTGAAGGCCGATGGGATCGGCTGCGCGATCTACTACCCGGTGCCGCTCCATCTCCAGGAATGCTTCGCAGGTCTTGGATACAAAAAGGGCGATCTCCCGGAATCCGAACGCGCCGCCGAAGAGACGCTGGCGCTTCCCATCTACCCGGAGCTCAAGCCCGAGCAGGTCGCCGAGGTCGCGAAGACCGTCGTGGGCTTCTACAACAAGTGAATGACGACCGTGCCGACCTGAAGGAGATCGTCCGCCTCACCGGCGATCTCCTCGATCGCCTCGCCGAGTCGGGGGTCGAGCGGATCTCCATCGCCGCGGGGAATGTTCCCGACCCCGCCTTTGTTACGGCGGAAGCATTCAGCCTCCCCCCTGAACGCCGGTCCCCCGCCGCGGATGTGAAGCCAAGATCCATCGAGCGGAAATCCCCGGAGCCGGCCGCGGAATCTGATGTGGCCGCCGCCCTCGGGAAGCTCGAGAAGACCGTCTCGAAATGCCGGAAGTGCGGCCTCGCGAAGACGCGGACGCGCACCGTCTTCGGCGCCGGCTCGACCCGTCCCCCCGTGCTTTTCATCGGCGAGGCCCCGGGGGCGGAAGAGGACCGGCAGGGGCTCCCGTTCGTCGGGCGCGCGGGGCAGCTCCTGACGAAGATGCTCGATGCCGTCGGCTTCAATCGGGGGGACGTCTACATCACGAACGTCCTCAAGTGCCGCCCGCCGGGCAACCGGGACCCGCAGCCGGACGAGGTCGACTGCTGCGAGCCGTACCTCCTCGATCAGCTCTCCCTCCTCAAGCCGCACCTGATCTGCGCCCTCGGGCGCCACGCGGCCCAGACGCTCTTAAAGACCGACACCGGCATCAACAGGCTCCGCGGCAGCTTCCACGACTACCACGGCATCAAGATCCTCCCCACCTTTCACCCCGCCTACCTCCTCCGCAACCCCGCCGACAAGCGCAAGGCGTGGGATGACCTGAAAAAGATCCGCGCCTTCGTCGACGAGAGCGGCGACTGATCCGGGATCGTGAGATGGAAAAAATATTCCTGGAACAAAGCGTGGCAAAGATCGCCGTCGAGGTTTCGAAACACAGGGAAACTATCCAAGGGTTGCTGACCAAACCGGAGTTTGATGCCGGGATGGATTCCATCGCCCGGGGGCAGGACGCTGATCACGATCCTGAATCGCCTTGATCAGGAGCGGGTGTTCACCTTCGAGGCGGTCAAGAGGGTCGTGGGCGAAGTGGGGATAATCCTGAAGGACGTCGACAGGCAGGACAAGAAAATCGGCCGGATAAAGGAAGTGCTGCACGTTCAGTAGTTCCGCCGCTCAGTGACGCCGTCGTGCACATGGCGTAATGAGCAAAGAGATCAAATACTGCTCGCCAGAAAGTGCTATTCCCCGCATCAAGGACCGTGAAAATGCCCCCGTATGCATCAATCGGGGGTTGCATTGTGGTACGAAGAAGAGTACAATTAAACGTACACTAATATGAGGAGGCCCCCATGGCGACACAGGTGATCCCGGTAAGCGCGTTCAGGAAGCGGCTCATGACTCTGATCTCGGAACTGGGGAAGGTCCCCGATCATTACATCATCACCAAGCGGGGGGGGCCCGCCGCGGCGCTCATCAGCTATGAGGAGTATAAAAGCCTGCTGGCCACCCAGGACGTGTTGTCGGACAGGGGACTGGTCAGGGACATCAGGGACGGCCTGAAGTGCGCCGAGAGCGGGGCCGTCTATTCGTTTGAAGAAGTCTTTGAGGAGCCCCTCTGATGCCGCCGGTATTTCTCACGAAGAGGGCGATGAAGAATATCAAAAACCTCGCGCGCGAGGATCGGGTGCGATGCGCCGAAGCGGTGCGCATCCTCTCCGGGGATCCGCTGCGCGGTGAAATGCTCCTCGGCGAATTCAAGGGCTTGAGGAGATACCGGGTGGGGGCATTGCGCATCGTGTATCGCCTGGAGACACAGCCTCCCCGCGTGCTCATCATCGCGGTCGGCCATCGAAGGGAAGTGTATCGGTGAAGAGGTATAGTGATCCGGTTGATGAATTGGAGGGTAATACACCGATCTGAATGAACTCCATGGGACGCGAGGCATCAGGTCAAGGGCATTGCGTGGATTAGTCGTAATAATTTCACACAGTACCGTAAAAACCGACCCGGAGTTCCCGGACCGCTTTCGGGACGACGTCCAAGCCGTGGCCTACTTAGGTGTCTACGTGCCGTGGTACAATAACAAACACTACCACTTCGGTATTGACGCCCCACCAGGCCCACACCGGTCAACGGACAGCCATCGTCGAGGAACGGCAACGAAAGATCAACGAACAACGCCCCATGCGTAAGGAGGTGAACCAGCAACACCAGCAACAAAACCAGCAACAAAACCAGTTGACAGAGACCCGAGAAGGGACCACAATCAACCAAAGTCAGATTGTGCCGTGTAGTGTAGTTCCATGACCTTTGGTTTCATTGGATCAGAAGCGGCTCGTGAGCCTCTGGATGCTTCAATCACAGAAGGGATGTATCGCGTAATAGGGTGAAGGCAAGCTTAGTAGATAGGGAGGGCGCTTGAGTCCCTATACAAGTATATCCATTACCCTAAAGACATTATCGTAATGTCAGCGTGAAAATGGGGATTGAGCTATGGATCACTTTCTAATTTATTTCAAAAACTATTGGGATGCGATGAAAGGCCCTTACGCATTAGTCAACGAATGGGGGACAAAGACAACAAGATTTCACCAAATAGTGAAGCCCCGCGATACACTTTGGGTGATTATTCAAGCCGGGCCGAGTGCCCCCGATGAGTGGCGCTTACTTCAGAAGATCCAAATAGAAAGCCTTTACAGAGATCCCGCAAATGAATATAGCTACCGCGCAAGAGGAGATGAAAAAGCCAGTAGTATATTTGATCCAAAGGTCCAGAGCGATCTTGTACCGTTGCTCAAGAGACTAAACTTTGCAAGTGGCAAAAAGATAGAACTCAGTGGAAGGAAAATCGCTAAAGCGCTTCAGTTCATTCGAAAACTTTGCGAGGAAGATACGGCTTTGCTGTCGAAATACGCGACGAGTTTAGCACGCATAAGTTAGTGCCAGCAAAGAGGCTGGGATAGGCTAAATGCCTGAATGGTCGAAGTGCCATGATTGTCTAAAGTTAGGGAGAGTCGCGTTCTACGCTGGGAACCCCCTTCGCACGTTCCGTTTGCATCAGTACCACGCGCCCGGAGACGACACGCATGTGCCCATCAAGTGCTCTTTTAGACGGCACTACTATCGTATAGTGAACTTCGCGCTCGCGTTGTGACCACCGGCGTGAAAGTTCCTGATTTCACCGATTTACAGGTGTACCTACTCTCAACCCACCCTGATTTTGTGACCTATGATAAGGAGGAGCTTAACGTCATCCGGAGCAGAGGATCGTTCTGATGGCTAATATGTTAAGATAGGCGAAGCTGCCAATAATATTGAGCTTTGCATATATAATGGAACACCCGATCCTTTAAAATGCCAGTAAAATAAGATGATTTAAACTACAGGACATTCCATTACTTTTATAAACCTCAATAAGATGATGAAGGTATTGCCAATGATACCCAATGCGGATGCATTTCAAATTCCTATTGATAAACTGGGCTATCCAGGCATCAGTGGTAGTTTGATTGCAACTTTTTCAGAGTCACAAAGAACTGGTGGGTATAAAACAGGTATCAAAAACAGGTTTTCTCGGTGCAAAACCATGATATTATTTACGCATCTTACAAAGAGGTAGTGATGGAATATTTAGCTAATTTCCGCACTCTAGTTATTTTCTCCGCCCTTACTTTTTCTCCCTTGCGTAGTTATGGGCAATTATATTCCGGCCCTTGGTCTATGTTTAAACATGACGAGAAACATACTGGCCGGAGTTCTTATGCAGGTTCTTCTTACGCTGGCCTTCGTTGGAGTTACCATCTGAGCGGCGGGTCCCCTGCCATGGGTTTAGATAATAGAATTTACTTAGGATTAACATGCCTTGATTCCAATGGAGCCTTTGAATGGAGTTATTATCCAGGAAGTGCCTCTAATCAATCTCCGGCTATTGGATCTGATGGAAGAGTTATTACAGTTTCTGGCAGTAGACTATATTGTATTAATCCTTATGGAATATTCTGGTGGAGTTATAATATTGGGACAAGTGATACTATCCCTGCGATCGGAACAGACGGAAAAGTATATTTGGATACTGGGCCGGGATTATTTTGCTTAAATTCTAATAGTACATTAGCTTGGTCATATAATGCAGGGGTCGTAACGTCATCCCCAGCTATAGATGCATCATCTAAAATCTATACGGGATCAGTTAATTATCGATTGTATTGTATTAATTCTAACGGTTCATTGGCATGGAGTTATCAGACTGGGTTTGAGGTTACTTCATCACCTGCTATAGGCTCTGATGGTAGGGTATTTATCGGCTCTTTGGATAACAGGATTTATGCAGTGAATTCGGTAGGTTCTTTTTTGTGGAGTTTTAAAACGGAGGGCTTTGTTAGTGAGACGCCTTCATTGGGTGCAGATGGGCGCGTATTTATAGGATCTCAGGATGGATATTTCTATTGTCTCACAGAAGATGGGCACTTGTGGTGGAAGCATTCAACCGGAGGAATGCTCGTCTCATCTGCGGCAATAGACCCAAATTCTAAATCATACGTTGGTACGGCTTTTGACAATCGTCTATATTGTTACAATTCCAATGGATCTCTTTTATGGAGTTATGAAATTGGGGACAGACTATATTCATCCCCGATCATAGGCCCAGATGGGACGGTTTATCAGTCTTGCTATAATTCGATTTTTTATGCAATTTACGCCAGTTCGCCACTCCCTACAGTTACGCCAACAAGAACGCCAACTATCACGCCAACGAATACTCCTACTATCACCCCACTCCCAATTGGCCCTTGGCCGATGTTTGGTCAGAATCCAAAGCATACGTGCCTTAGCTTATATTCTGGCCCAAATCCAGTCTATCTTGCTTGGAGCTATATAGTAGGAGATAGTGTTGGGTCTTCACCGGCTATCAATCTTGATGGTGAGATGTACGCCGGCTCTGACGACAACATTTTCTATGCGCTTCACCCAAATGGCACATTTTCTTGGAGCTATGTGACAGATGATGATGTGGAGTCTTCTCCAGCCATTGGTACTGATGGAAGAATTTATGTAGGCTCCCTGGATAGGATGCTCTATGCCTTTGCCTCTAATGGGACACTCCTCTGGAGCAGGTTAACAGGAAACTATATCCGTTCTTCACCTGCGATTACTTCCGATGGACGTGCCTTCATTGGAGGAGGGGATAATACGCTATATGCATTTAATTCGGGCAGCAGTCTCTCATGGAGTTATCGCGCGGCTGGGACCATGGATTATCCGTCTCCTGCCATTGATTCAAATGGAAAGGTATTTATTGGCTCATGGGATAGCAGGCTTTATGCTATTAATTCCAATGGCTCACGGTTATGGAGCTATAATACCGGTAATTTAATTGATAGTTCTGCATCTATATCTTCTGATGGACATATCTATATTGGACAAAATACAGCAAATATATTCTTTGCCCTCAATTCAAATGGCACTCGGTTATGGAGTTATACTTTAGGGTCAGACTGTTTGGTGTCTTCGCCAGCTATAGATTCTGATGGTAGCATCTATGTCGGGGATGAGGCAGGTGATGTATATTCATTTGCTACTTCTGGTGCTCTTTTATGGAGTTATAAGACAACGGGGTCAATATGGTCTTCCACGGCTATAGGTTCAAATGGCAATCTATATTTTTCCACATGGGTTCAATTATATAGTATTAACCGCAATGGCTCTTTTGTATGGAGCTATCATCTTGGAGCAGCGGGTGGTAGCATGGGGTCGCCTGCCATAGGTTCAGATGGCAGACTGTATGTCGGTTCATTGAGCAATGTGATTTACTGTTTTGACGATACACTGCCAGCAACACCCACTCCAGAACCCACCGCTACTATTCCTCATCCTACCGGTATTCCAACAGTGCCCCCAATTGAGACACCCACCCCGACCGCGACTCCTCCGATAGACCTAACGGCGCAGAAGGTGGAGTTCTCGACGACCGACCGGATCGAGGTCTTCGCCGATGTCTGGCCCATCTCCACCCCCTCTTACCCGTTCGTCCGCGTCGTCATGCCGGACGGCTCGACGCTCTGGTATGAGTCGGGGAAGGGGTTCATGCCGTCGCCGGTGCCGTACCTTGGGTTCGCGGCGGGGCCGATCACGGTAGTCTCCCCGATCCTCAGCTACCCGGCGCTCACGGCGAACTTCGCGGGAATCGAGCCAGGGACATACGTCCTCGAAGGTGGGGCGGTGGATGTGACGCAGACGACCTCGGCGTCTAACCTCGTCTACTTCGGCACCGTGGACCGGGAGAGTTTGACGGTGCGGTAAATCGGGGGATGAACTAGGTTAAAGGCAAGAACCTGTTCTGAAATAAAGCGAAGGAGAAAATCATGTCAACATTCATGAGTGATTTTAAAAAAGTAGTAGTTTTTTTAGGCCGAACCAACGATAAGAGGGAAGTTAGCTTCTGTGCCACTGCAATTATAGCCGAAATTAAAAACGTATTTCATTTAATTACAGCAAAGCATGTTGTAATGGATATGGAATCTAATACTCTATTTGATAGCGACTTGCGAGCTTTTTGGAATTCCAAAGGAGGAGATATAGCATCGCGTTCAATATCAAACATAAAAACAAAGCTTTCTTCCGAATGGATATTCCATAGAAATAGAGGAGTAGATATTGCAATTATCCCGTTTGGGTTTGATGAAGACGATGATATAATGGCAATACCCTCTGAAATGTTTTTCCCTGTAGATAATTCCTTGGAGATTTCCGACATATTCTTCTTAACTTACCAGCCAGGGATAGAGCCTGTTAAGAGAATATACCCGGTCATAAGAAGCGGGATAATCAGTCTAGTCAATGAAGATGGAACATACTATATTGACGCTGCCGCATTTCCCGGAAATAGTGGAAGCCCTGTATTTCTTAAATCAACTTTCATAAAATCGACCGAAAGAAAGGTCGTTATTTCTGAGGATCCATTAGCAGGTAAATTTATCGGCGTCATTGGTGAATATTTACCTTATCAGGAAATTGCGGTTAGTATGCAAACTCATCGTCCACGTGTCATATTTGAGGAGAATACAGGTCTTTCAAGAGTCTGGTCTGTAACTTTTATTAAGGAAATTATTGAGTCGGGTTCATTTCAGGAACAAGTTGATAGATTAATTAAAGGAGGTACATATGGTAATACAAGCACGAAGACGCAGTGATTACAGAGTGCTTCTGTAGAAGTACGAATCTAAGTTAAGCCGTATTCATAATGAAATTGAACAGTTTCAAACTCAGTTAAAAGCGTTTCGTATGGAGCTAAAATTGCTAAATGAGTTTTCGCTACTGTAGGTCATCCATTCGAATCCGCTGATTACAAGCCATGTTTAAGTGACTTAGAAAAAAGCATAACTCAAACGGGAAGAGAGCTTAAAGCCAAGGAGAAAGAGCATTGTTTTGTTAATTCCTTTGTAGATTTTCTAAGGGATTATTGCGAACGGGATGAATCACGCTGAGTCAAGAAGCGATTATTATTATTTGGTGGCCGTCCCTAACCCTTTTGAAGTATATCCTCAATACGTCCATAATTGTCAACGCTCTGGGATATCCATCATGCCCGCCAGTTATTGTGAGGGGAGACCTGAACGGTCTCCCCTAATTATTCTTGGTGCGGGCCCGGCAGGGCGCACCCGCTAGGAGCCTGTCCGAGTAATCCTATTTTGCCGCACATTTGATAAAATTACGGT
>JBAXOY010000038.1:0-25711 GCA_037133055.1 Chlamydiota bacterium | reverse complement strand
CAGAAATTGCAATTGTTGTATGCCGTTAGCTTGAAGAACTTGGCGCATCGCCCAAGCGGATGCTGGAACTGCTCGATGAAGGGACTCTTCCGGTCCCGCAGAAGCAAGACATTGCGCTCCTCCATCAGTTTAGTCATCCCCCGCTCGCCGTTGACGGTCGGCGGTTTCGCCAGCCACCGCACCGGCAAACCCGATCTTTGCGCGATGCGTTGGATTTGGAAGGGGTTTGAGTGCCCCCGAATCGTCCAAAGCTCCCGCACCAGCGCATGATCCTGGCCGGCGATCGCCGCCGCGTAGGCCGCTTTTTGTTCGCGGACGGAGTTCCCTAAAATCGAAAGGTTCACTTTATCCACCGTATTTTGTGAAAATATCCTCAACAATCTTCTGAGCAACCGGCTGATGAGACGCGAAAAATAGAAAATAGAGTTCGCCACCTTTTGTGTTTTTCATCAGGATAGGGTTAGGCACGAACTTAAATCCAGCCACCTCCCGTAAACGCTGCTGGAACAAACCCGCTAAAGTGCGGTTAGTACCGACCTTGTCCAAGTCGCCGAACAAATCCGGCTGATACATCTTGCCTATCCACTCTTCCCCACCCCAGAACTCCTTGAATGAAACGATGTCGATTGCAGACGCATCATTCAGACGACTCCTCAAGGTATTGCGGTTGATGTCCATTAGAGGAAAGTTCAGGAAGATATCCACGGTGTTCAGTTCAGCGAGTTGCTTAACCGTCTTCCACTTGAGCGTCTTCCCATGTATACCATAAGGGTCCAGAACGCAGAGGCCTCGCCAATACGACGAGAAAGGCAACGAAAATGCCACTTTGCCTGATAGCACCTCATTACAATCGCCGGAAATGATTTCCACTCGTTTGTCGTAACCGCATAGTTTTCTCAACAAGTCTACCTTTTGCGCGTCCATGTCAATCAATACAATGCGGTCGAAGGGTGGGGCAACGAAAAGAGCGTTGATTGGCGATCCAGGAATCATCTTGCCTGATGCTTTTGAAATGTGAACTCCCGCACCCGCGAAGGCATCAATATAGCAGCATCCCTTGCACCATGACTTTGCCTTCAAGAGCGTTGTAAACGCGCTCGCGTATTCCCGTAAGATTCCCAACTTGATTTCGGACCAGAGGCCGATTTTGTCCAGGTTCACCGTCCGCCCTCCACAATCCGAATCTCCTCTTCCGTTAGGCCGTACAGGAAAAGGTAGCCCACCGCGAACCGGGCGCGCTCGCTGGAACCGAGCATCTGATTGAGGTGGTCAACCAGTTTTTCGGTGCGATTATCAATGATGTCGTGTGCGGGCATGTTTTAGGCCTCCACGTCCGGCTTAATTGCACCAGCCTCAACGCCTATTGCACCAGCCTCCGCCGCCTTTGGTGCAATGGGAGACTGATGCAATAGACGTCTGCCTGGCGTATATCTGGCCCCCTGACCCCGCTTACCTGACGAAACCAGCCATTCTCCATCAACTAGTTCTGACAGAATCCGCGCCGCCGTATTTCGCGCGACACCCAGAACCCGGCGCATATCGGCATTGGATATGCTGCCTTTTCGCTGAAGTAACGGCAAGATGGGGCTAAATTCCGCTGGCGCTTCTGGATCCAACCGCAAAGGCTCGTGGACTTCATATACCCGGCTGCCCTTCTCCAGGGATCGAGCAATCCCCTTGCGGATCATGTCCTTGATGGCATTTGAAGCCCCGTAGATGTCCGTCCCGATTGCTTTCTGATAGTCCCGGCTGGTGAACCGGTCGCCGTGCGCGTGGGCATAGGCCAGCATGCGCTTCTGGTCGCCAGACAATTCCACATCCGAAAATTGCTTGAGCCAGTCCAGCGTGGCTCGGTCATAGATCGGCTCATTGCGCAAGGTCACCTGCACGACCGCGCCGCCAACTGCCTCAAATCGTGGTGGGTAGCAACCCGCCCGCTCCATCTCGTCGAACATACGCGGCACGCCCTCGCCGAGTTCTCTCATGTATCCCAGCGCCGTCAAGGTCCGCACCATCAGGGGATTGCGGGAACAGTGCATATGCCGATGTTTCGCCAAAGCGTCCAGCGTGACAGGTGCCGGCGGCAGGCCGGGACTGCGGATTTCCATCCGGTCGTCGAACATCCAGACTTCGATCCCCAGTCCCCGGATACCGTAATCACGATGGGCCACCGCGTTGACAATCGCCTCCTGCCATGCAAAGGTCGGATATTCCAGTTTCTCGATGAAAAAGAGGTCGTGCAACTGCTGGCGCTCGCGAATGAAGGGTTTGATGGCTTCAAAAGCCTTGTCCAGCAGAACAGCCAGCGGCGCTCCGACCCGGAATCTCTTGGCAATATTCAGTTCCGCACCGGACTTGCGCTCCTTGCCTTCCCAGCGGACAAAATCAATGCCGCAGCGGTCATGCCAGCGCGCCGGATCGCGACCGAACAACAGCAACGCCGCCAACGTGGGAACAGCATGCCCATTCCGGCCCTCAATCAGCCTGAACCGGGACAATACATCGCGTAGCTCGCTCCCCGGAGAAGCCTTCCCGGCAAACGTGGTCAATAAATCCTCGTCCAAATCCTCCATCCGGGCACCCACAGGGAACGTCCGCTCGAACAATCCTTGGGTCTTGGATTCTTTGAGTGCCTTGACTTTGTCCTTGTCGAACGGCT
The DNA here is from genome assembly GCA_037133055.1 of Chlamydiota bacterium. Lineage (GTDB taxonomy): Bacteria > Auribacterota > Tritonobacteria > UBA1439 > UBA1439 > UBA1439. Next base: position 23,052 of record JBAXOY010000038.1, on the reverse strand, counting down.
CATTCCGATCGCGCACCCGCAGCAGACATCGGCTATCAGCCAACAAATGCACGTCCGGGCTCCAATCCACCTCGAAATGGAGCAAGCGCTTCCCATCGGCGACAACCGCGCTTGCCTGGCAAGGCAGCGGCGGACTCACATAGTTCCGATCCTTCGGCACCCCAAGCATCAGGCGGATTTTGTCCTCGGCGTGGGGAACGCCGGAAACCGATCCATCATTCTCCATGCCGACCACCAACTCCCCGCCATCCGCATTCGCCATCGCGCAAAGCGTCTCGGCGATGTCATGCGCGATTGCCACCGTCTTGCGTTGCTTCGAACGCGGCCCGGAGCGGTCCAGCGCCGACTTTCGCTCGAAAAACTGCCCTTCTTCCGTGCCGCTCCAGCGGGCCACGTCGTTCAGTATCGCTTTTGTCATGTCGTCCATCCGTTCAATCTTGCAACCAACCGTTGATATTCAGGAGCCGATCACATACCATTTGATTGGTAAATGCCAAAAGGTCCCATCCCGGTGACAAGAGCCCATGGGGCTCTCTCGCAAGAGTAGCCGGGGTGGTCGCTTTTCTGCTGTAAGTACGTGGTCATCAATCGTCCAGAAAGACATAGAGGAACCGTCCGTTCATTCCCCCGCCTCCGGTTCCTGGTTCCCTGTCGCGGTGTCCACATCCCCAATCACCCGCACCACGTCCAGCGATTTGAGATCGACAAGCATCGCCCGCAACGTCGCGTCCCTGTCGTAGGCTTTGGCGTGGAGTTCCCGCAACGCGGTCAGCTTCCTGGAGTCGGAAAGCTTTGCCAGGTCCGGCGGATTCAACTTCGCCGTTTCGTCGAACAACTTCAATTTCCGCGCGTGCAGTTCACCGGGGAAGAACAATTCATATACCAAGCCGTTCAGCCATTGTTCGAAACAGATAATCATCAGGCCCGTCGGCGCGTCCTTCGCTTTCTTCGCCTCGGGCCGATGCAGCCAGATCAATGCCTCTACCAGACGCTCGCAAAGCGCTTGTTGGGCGGGCGTGGCGGGAGGAATGGGGATTTGCTCAACGTATTGTCGGATATAGCGTAAATAGCCACCGCGAATCGCGTTACTGGTATTTTTATAGAACCACAACACCGCTGTAGAATTCAGGACCGAAAGCATCCATGACGGCGCGATAAGAATGTAACTTGTGTTAACAAGGTAGTGATTCATCTCGTCCCATGCGAATTGGGCAGACGGTGCGATGTCCGGAAAAACGACTTTCGGTTGCTCGAACTCCTGCCAGTAATTGCATGATCGCAGTTCCCAGAAGTACTTGCCTTGGTCGTATCGTTTGATCAGCGCTTCGCGACGATCTTTGTCATTAAAGAATTCGTGAATGGCTGGATAGATTTTAGCGAAAACCCTTTCCGCTTCCTTTTCCGGCTTCCCGCTCCACGGATGCGTCTTGTTCTCCGACGACTCGATCTTGATCAGATATTGATCCGCATACTCGCACCGCCACCGCTTCACGTCGCGTCCGCGCAGGAAGGGTTTCAGCACTTCCTTGGACGACGAATGCTCGACGATCAACCGGTCGCGGTTGGCGCGGTCCACGACAAAGGCTTCGTTCAGGCCGGTCTTGATACCGTAGTAAAATCGCCCCTTCACATATTCGCCCAGCGGCGTGCCTGCTTTTCGCAGGCGTTCGAGCAGGCGCAGGCTGACCGGGTTTTCCATGCGCCAGCCGTCGGGTTTGAGGTCGCGCTGGGCAAGCGCGAAGGCGTCACGCTCGAAAATGTCGGTAAACTCGCGAATGTCCGGGCCGGGCGTCCATGTCATCACGCGTGACTGCCAGTCCTCAGCTTCAACATTCTTCGGTAACTTGCCCAGTTCCACGGAGCGAGTCTTCTGGGTCACGAGGATCGCCGGGTAGGCGATGGAGGTGAAGACCGGCGCGTCGCCGAAATCCAGCACAACGCTGGGCTGGGTGGCGTACGCGAGATAGGTTCGCAGCCGCTCGCCGTAGCCCGCGCGGAACCACTTGTTGCTGGTGATGAAGCTCAACACGCCGCCGGTGCAGAGAAGTTGCAGAGATCGCTCGAAGAAATAAACAAAAAGGTCCGCCGTGCCGGTGAAACATTCATATTGGCCCTTGAGCGCATCTTTGAGCGGTTGCGGTTTGCCGTCGCTGCCGATGACGGTTTGATTCTTCAATTCCTCCTGCCGGACATAGGGAGGATTGCCGATCACGACATCGAAAACGCCGTCGTGATTTTTTGACGCAAGGCCGAACATCCAGCCGGGATCGAAGAACGGCGCATGGGTGTTCGTATCATAGGGATTCCATCCGACCATCCGCTTGGCATCGTAGGGCGTGCATTCGCCGCTGCTTTCCAGCGCTGTGGCAAGTTCGTCGCAAAGGCGTTTGTCTTCTTTCCTCAATTCCTTCTTTCGCTTGTAGCTTCGTGCCGTGAAGTAGTCGTGCCGAACCTTCTGCAATTCGGTCTCCAAACGTTTGACTTCGTTTGATCCGAGCAGAAGCTGGCCGCGATATAGCCCGAGCAAGGTGTTGGCGGCCACGACCTTGGTTTCGAGGTTTGGTAAAGGCAAAATGCCGTAGTTCGCTTCCTTCGGATCAATGCTCTGATCCACCACGAGAGAGATGAAAAAACGTAGTTTGGCGATCTGCACGGCAATGGGCTGAATGTCCACACCGTAAAGACAGTTTTCGATGAGGTAAAGTTTGCGGCCGTAGTCGTCGTTGTCGCGGGCGAAGGCCCGTTCGATGGCCTTGAGCGCTTCTTCGCGAGCGGGGCCGCTTTCGATCTTGGCGGCGGCATCCGCCTGTCGTTTCCTCCAGCCCTTGTTTTCCGGGTCCAGTTTCTTGAGCACATGCACGAGCTTCTGGAGCATGCCCATCGGGAACGCGCCGGAGCCACAGGCCGGGTCGATGGCCTTGAGGCCGTCTATGGCGTCAATCAGCTTCTCGACCTCGGCAGGCTTGAAATCGTGGCTGTCGTCTTCCCAGGACAACAGCCGTTTCAACCGCTTCCCGGCGTCCTCTGTGGTGAGCGTGTCTTTGAGGTACACCAATAGCGCCTGGTCCACCATCCAATCCACGACCACGCGCGGGGTGTAGAACGAGCCCGTTGCCTTGCGGGCAACCGTGCCGGTCTCCGGATTGAAGGCGGCGAGCAGGTTTTCGAAGACATGCCCCAACAGTTCGGGATCGAGCGCGACTTCCTGATCGAACGGCGTGTTCTCGGTGAGCGTGAAGTTATAGCGGCTCAGGATGTCCAGCAAAGGCCGCACGGTTTCGCAGCGGCGTGCAATATCACCGTACGCTGCGGAAAGATCAGCCTCTTGCGGAGCGCCGTAAAACAGGAAGTTTGGCAACGTGGGCTGTTTCTTTGGGTCGGTGGCAAAGCCGTCAATCCGCACTTCAATGGTATAAGGCGAATTGCCCTTCTGTACCCGGTCGTCAAGGCATTCGAAAAGTCCACCGTTCAAGAAAGGAATGTCGCGCAGGAGCTTTTCCAAGGCGGATGCGTCGCGGAGTTGCCGGGCATGACGCCAGAATTGGTGGACCATGTGTTCATCGCTTCGTTGACCGTCGCCCTCATTCAGGAAGCGCCGTGCCGGAACTATGCCGGGCGTACCTGTGCCGTTTCCCTTGGCGGTATCCATTTCCGTGTTCAGCGTGGCAAAGAACAGGTTCTGCAGGATGGCGGTGTAGTAGGTGCAGGCTTCCGGCGATGGATCCTTCAGCAAATCCTTCACGCACCGAGCATCGAACAGGCTATTTGGGATCAGCCCCACGCCGGTTCGCGGATTCCGTTTCTCTTTCAGGAACCAGCAGAAAATGAGTCGCGTCAGCAGACGGATGAGCGGTAAAGACGGTTTTCCATCGGCATCCACCGGAGCGTCCTTGGGGAATTTGGCGTGCTTGAGCGCCCAGAAATACCAGTTGGCGATTTCGCGGTAGAATTCCTTGGTTACCTTTTCGACATCGAAAGCAAGGTCGCAGAGCTCTTGAACCTTCAGGGGCGGGATATTCGTGAAGTCATGTTGTTTGTCCGGTTTTAAATCCAGTATCTGCAACCGTTCCGCTGCGGTTCGCAAGCCTCCGCCGGGCAATACCGTGATGCGACGAATCAACCGCCTCTTTTCCAGCGTTTCGTCATACTTGACGTTAAGGAAGTGCCAGGCTGATTGATTTTTGTTCGAGAATACGAACAAGGCGTAAGGATGGTCGCGGAGCAATTGGTTCACAACCGGGCGCTGAAAACCACGCCTCAAATCGGGGGAAGCCAGGCGACAGTAAACAACGTGGAAGGCATTCTGCTCGCCGCCGCTGGCGAAAAGGATAGGGTCTTCGGCGAGGGTTTGTTTGGCGCTGTCCGGCCACTGACGCGGGCTGAGGGGCTTGTTCTCGCGCTCGTAGTTCAGTTCTTCCCAGAAGAGCTTTTTCAACCCGTCCAAGCCGCGGAGATTCTGAAGAATGTTCAGAACCGTCTGTTGCCTCTCGACTTGGGCCATGTTACACCCCGTGACCTTCTCATCTTTTGATTCGTTCATAATCTAATAATTATTCAACTACAATAGAATGCCAACATACATCCGCGGAATCTTACCTTCGCCCATCTCGTCACGGAACGTGTTCCGCCATTGTTAAGGCACACCCTCCGGTACATCGCCGAATTACATCTTCACCGCCTTGTACAGCGCGCTCTTCGCGATGCCGCTCAACTGCGCGGCGAGCTTGAGGGCGCTTTTCCGGTCGATGCCCATTTTCTCTTCGAGGTATTTCACGTAGGCGGGGAGATCGACCTTCCCCCAGTCGATCTCTCCCTTCGCTCCGGCGAGGACGATGACCACCTCGCCCCTGACCTCCCCCTCCCCCACTCCCTTGAGTATTTCCGAGATTGTACCGCGGATAAACTCCTCGTGGATCTTTGTGAGTTCGCGTGCGACCGCCGCGTCCCTGTCGCCCATTGCGAGGAGCATCTCGCGGAGTGTCTCCACCAGCCGCCGCGGCGATTCGTAGAAGACCAGCGTCCTCGTGTCGCCCGCGAGCTCGACAAGGCGCGCGCGCCGCTCGTGTGTTCCCTTCGGAAGGAATCCCTCAAAGGAAAAGCGCGCCGTGTCCATTCCCGACGCCGCGAGCGCCGCGGCCAGCGCGGTGGGCCCCGGCACGGGGATCACCTCGAACCCCTCCCCTATCGCCTGCCGCACGACCAGCGCGCCGGGGTCGGAGATGCCCGGCATCCCGGCGTCCGAGACCAGCGCAACGCTTTTCCCCTCGCGGAGATACTCGACCAGTTCCCGCGCCTTATCTTTTTCCCTGGCGCCGAAATAGCTGACGAGTTTCTTCTTTATCCCGTGGCGCGCAAGGAGGGGCATCGTGTGGCGCGTGTCCTCGCACGCGATGACGTCCGTTTCGCCGAGCACTCGGATCGCGCGGAGCGTGATGTCCTCAAGATTGCCGATCGGCGTCGCGACGAGGTAGAGCGTCCCGTTCGGCACTGCACTCCCCTCCCCTACTCTACGAATGATGTTGTGGCCCCGGAATCTTTTCTTGCCCCTGATAAATCTTCTTCCACTAGTATCAGAGCAAGCCCGGCATCAGCATCTCGAGGATCCGCTCGAGGTCCTCCTGGGAGTAGTACTCTATCTCTATCCTCCCCTTCCTCTTCCCCGGCACGATGCGCACCTGCGTCCCGATCGCGCCCCGGAGATTCTCCTCGATCTTCAATAGATCTGCCGACTTCTGGAGCGAGGCCTTTCTCCTGTGCGCGGGGACAGCCTTCATCCTTTCGATGCAGCGCTCAAGTTCGCGCACCGACATCCCCCGGGCCACGACGAGATCCCTGAGATTCTGCTGCTGCCGCCCCTCGTCCATCATCAGCAGCACCTTCGCGTGACCCGCCGTGATTCTGCCGCCGGAGATGTCGTCCTGGATATCCTCCGGCAGCTTGAGGAGCCTCATCGCGTTCGTCACGGCGGCGCGGCTCTTGCCCACCTTCTTCGCGATGTCGTCCTGCGTCAGGGCGAACGCGTCGTTGAGGGTGCGGTACGCCCGCGCCTCTTCGATCGGGTTCAGGTTTTCGCGCTGCACGTTCTCCACGATGGCGAGCTCGAGCGCCTGCTCGTCGTCCACGTTTTTCACGATCGCCGGGACACTGCTCATGCCGAGCGATTTCGCCGCGCGAAGGCGCCGCTCTCCCGCGATGAGCTCGAACTCGCCGCCGACCGGCCTCACGATGACCGGCTGCACCACGCCCTTCTCCTTGATGGATTCGACGAGCTCCTGGAGCCGCTCCTTGTCGAATTCCAGGCGCGGCTGGTATTTACCTGGTCTCACGCGTGCGATGTCGATCTCGACGACCTCGCGTTCGCGCGCGGTCACCGTCTCCGGGATCAACGCGCTCAAGCCTCTGCCGAGTGCGAGCTTAGCCATTGTGTCCGCCATCCTTTCCTGTCATCGGAGCTCCGCCGGGTCCGAGTGTCCGGTCTCCCGTCGCAGTCGAATCCGTGCCTGGCGCCGCGGCATCACGGCTGGTTTCCGCATTCTCTCCATGAACGGGCGTCCCGTGCCTCTCGAGGAATTCTTTTGCAAGGCGCAGGTACGCCTGTGCTCCGGCCGATGCGGCGTCATACTCGATGATCGGCTTCCCGAACCCCGGCGCCTCGCTAAGTCTCACGTTTCTCCCGATCACCGTCTTGAACACGAGGTCGCCGAAATGCGTTCTCACTTCGTGTTCGACCTGCTCGGAAAGATTCGTCCTGAGGTCCGCCATCGTGAGCAGGATTCCCTCCAGCGCGAGGAGCGGGTTCAGCCGCTGCCTCACCAGGTTGTATGTCTCGAGGAGCTGCCCGAGCCCTTCGAGCGCGTAGTACTCGCTTTGTATGGGCATTAACACCGAATCAGCGGCGGTGAGTGCATTCACGGTAAGGAGCCCGAGGGACGGTGGACAGTCTATGAATACGAAGTCGAAATTGTCTTTACTGGTTCTTATGCAATTAGATAGGAAATATTCCCTTCGCTCCATCCCTATCAGCTCTATCTCGGCTCCCGCGAGATTTCTCTTCGCGGGAAGCAGGCTCAGGTTCTCCCACGGCAGCGCCCTGACCGCATTCCCGGCATTTTCCTGTCCGAGCATGCACTCGTAGATCCCGTGTCCGTTTTCGTTCTTGTCCACACCGAGCCCGCTTGTCGCGTTGCTCTGGGGGTCGACATCGACGAGCAGGATCTTTTTACCGAGTTTGCCGAGACAGGCGGCAAGGTTGATCGCCGTCGTCGTCTTCCCTACCCCACCCTTCTGATTCGCGATGGTTATGATTTTTCCCATGGAATGTTCTCCATCATTTGCATGATTATATATAACAACATTATTATGTCAATATGTTTTTTCTATTTTATAACCGCGTCACGCACGGTGTATGTTCACCCTCCACCCCGACCCTTCCCCTCAAGGAGGGAGGTGGAAAAGCACGTTGCGCGTTGGATCTAAACTGAAATCTGAAGGACGAAAAAGGGTAACTACTCTGGTAGTCAGAAGCCAGGAGCCGGAATCCAGAATCCAGAATGGAATCGCGCATACACTTCCAGTAGCTTACTGAATTAACTCGGAAACCCCGCCGTGTCCCAGGTCCTCAAATGTCGCTGCGGGCGTCCTTATTCCAACTCCTGACTTCTGACTCCTGAATTCTGGATCCTGAGCAGTTACGAAAAAGGAGTAGTATTCCGGCCCAAATGTTCCACGTGGAACATCGGGCGAGGCGGTAGGGGAGGCGGGAAAAAATGTTCCACGTGGAACATCCTCACTGCGGATGGAGCCTGCTTTCCCTGGCGAGGAATATCATAAGAATTGAGACATCGGCAGGCGTGATCCCGGAAATCCTCGCAGCCTGGCCAAGGGATACAGGCCTGATCTTCTGGAGTTTTTCACGGGCTTCTTTTTTCAAACCGTGCATCAGTGAGTAATCGATCGGCCCGGGGATCTTCAGCGATTCCATCTTTCTGAATCTTTCGATATCCTCGAGCTGCCTTTTCAAATAGCCGGCATATTTCACCTCGCTCTCGATCTGCTCGATTACTTCCGCATCGTAATCGGGAAGGCCCGTTATGCCCAGGCGCGGGAGATCCGCCCAACTCATTTCAGGGCGCCGCAGAAGTTGCTCCGCCGTCATGTTCTCCGATCTCAGTTCCGCAAGGTTGTGGAGCCCTTCCCGGATGAGGTCCTTCTTCCGATCGAGCTTCGCAATCTGCGCGTCGGAAATGAGTCCGAGTGTGCGGCCGCAAGGCATCAACCGTATATCCGCATTATCCTGCCTCAGGAACAGGCGGTACTCGGCCCTTGAAGTGAACATCCTGTATGGCTCGTTTGTGCCTTTTGTCACAAGGTCGTCAATGAGGACGCCGATATAGGCTTCGGACCTATCAAGGACAAACGCCTCTCGGCCCTTGACTCTGAGCGCGGCATTGATCCCGGCCATTATCCCTTGCGCGGCTGCCTCTTCATACCCGGATGTTCCATTGATCTGGCCCGCGAGAAAAATATTCCGCACCGATTTCGTCTCGAGGGTCGGATAAAGCTGTGTCGGGAGGACATAGTCATATTCGACCGCGTAGCCAGGGCGCATGATCTCGGCTCTCTCGAGGCCTTCTATCGAACGCACTACCGCCACCTGCACCTCGTAGGGGAGACTTGTGGATACCCCGTTCAGGTACACTTCCGCGGTATGACGCCCCTCCGGCTCAATGAAGATCTGGTGCGAGGGCTTGTCCGGGAACCTGACCACTTTGTCCTCTATCGATGGGCAATACCTCACACCGGTCCCTTTTATCCTTCCCCCGTAGAGCGGCGATCTATGGAGATTGTCCCGGATTATCTTTACCGTGGATTCAGTGGTGTGGGTTATGTAGCACGGCACCTGGTCGATGTTCAGTTTACCAGAACTGAACGAGAAGGGTAGGGGAACGGTATCCCCGTCCTGCCTCACCATCCCGCTCACATCGATTCCCTTCGCGTTCAGTCTTGGAGGGGTGCCGGTCTTCAATCTCCCCATCTGGAATCCGAGCCCTTGCAAGCTTGCCGCAAGCTCGACTGCCGCTGATTCGCCTGCTCTTCCTGCGCTGAAACTCGATTCGCCGATGTGAATTAGACCATTGAGGAATGTTCCTGTTGCAACTATCACTGCTGCTGAGTGATATGTATTTCCAGTCAGGCATTCCACCGTGTTTGCTGAGCCGTCCGCCGTCATTATCCTCGCTGCCATTTCCTGTTTGAGGTCCAGTCCCGCCTGCTCCTCAAGAACCCGCTTCATCCGTGCACTGTAGGCAAGTTTATCAGCCTGAGCCCTTGAGGACCACACTGCGGGACCCTTTTTGCGATTCAACACCTTGAACTGGATACCCGTTACGTCTGTATTCTTCCCCATCTCCCCGCCAAGGGCATCTATTTCACGAACAAGATGTCCCTTTGCAATGCCACCAATCGCCGGGTTGCAGGACATCCTTGCGATCGCGTCAAGATTTCCCGTGAGCATGAGCACGCTGCATCCCATGCGCGCGGCCGCAAGCGCCGCTTCACAACCGGCATGCCCGCCACCGATCACTATGCAGTCATACGTCTTGGGGTAGATATACGTGTGCATGAATCACTTTCCGATGCAAAACCGCGAGAAAATTCTATCCAGCAGTTCCTCATCCGCGTTCTCTCCGGTGATGGCTTCGAGAGCATCGAGGGCCTTCTTTAGTTCCATGGAGACGAGCTCTTCCTGCCCGCCCTGCTTTGAAAGTTCCAGAGCAGATTGGATGCCGTCATCGCATCGGTGAAGCGCATCTGATTGCTGAGCGGAGCATACTATTGCCGATTCCTCCGCCGATTCACCATATAAAGTATTATTATATCCTATTATATACTTCTTTATGTCTTCAATCCCATCCCCTCGCATCGCGGAGACCCACAACGCCTTCCACGCCGAGAGCTCTCCGGGGCGATCTTCCAGCTCCATGCGCCGGGGGAGATCCGCCTTGTTCAGCACGAGCAGACCCCTCTTCCCCTTTGATCGGGCGGTGATTTCGTGGTCCTCTCCCGACCATGGAACTGATGCGTCGGCGATAAACAGGAGAAAGTCCGCCAGGTCCACGGCCGCCATGCTCCTGGCGACGCCCGCCTTCCCCGCCTCATCCCCGTGGTCGCGGCAGATCCCCGCGGTATCCACGAGCGTGACCGCCATCCCGTCCAGCATCACGGTTTCCTCTATCGAGTCCCGTGTGGTGCCCTTCTCCGGCGTGACGATCGCCCTTTCGGCCCTGAGCAGCCGGTTGAAGATGCTCGATTTCCCCGCATTCGGCTTGCCGATGATCGCCACCCTGACCCCATCCCGGATACGCATGCCCTCCGTCTGTGCCGTTATGAGGGCCCTGCATTCCACCGCCGCGCGCAACAGGGCGAACGAATGCCCCTCCCCGGAATCATCCTCGATCTCCTCCTCGGGAAATTCTAGGCGCGCCTCGATTTCGGCGCGGATGTCCAGCAGCCCTGCCATGAGCCGTGCGACCCTCCGGCTCAGTTCGCCTCCCGCCTGGCGCATCGAGAGCTCGAGCGCCCTGCCGCTCGACGCCTCGATGATCCCCGCCACCGCCTCCGCCTGCGAGAGATCGATCTTCCCGTTGAGGAATGCGCGTCTGGTAAACTCGCCCGGAAGGGCTCCGCGCGCGCCCTCTTTCAGGCAGGCTCCCACAACCCCAGCCAGCACGAGCGGATTCCCGTGGCAGTGAAACTCGACCATATCCTCTCCCGTGTAGCTCCGCGGACTCTTCATCACCGCGACGAGCGCGTCATCCAGGTAAACGCCGTCATGCGCAAGCTGCGCGCGCTGCAGGGTATGCGTCGCGCGCGCATCGAGGGGCTTTCCGGCTCCGCCCCCGAGGAGAAACCCGGCTATCCTGATCGCATGCGGCCCGCTCAACCTCACGATGCCGATTGCACCCTTTCCGGGCGGAGTGGAAATCGCGACGATGTTGTCTGCAAGGATGCTTTTCATAGGATGAGAGCAGTATAAAAGAGGGGAGGGGAATGCTCAGTCTTCGGGAGCGGTTGAACCGTGTCCCGATTTGTCTGAGAGGGTCTGCGCCTTCGACCTGATGCGGACGCGGCGGCCCGTTTCGCTGTCTTCGCTTTCGGTCTCGAGCCCGTCCTCATCCCGCACCGCCATGTGGACGATCTTTCTCTCCCAGGCCGTCATCGGCTGCAGCAGCACGGACCTCCCGCTGCCGCTGACCCGCACGGCGATTTCCTTCGCCATGAGAGAGAGTTCCTCCTCCCTCTTTTTCCTGTAGCCGTCTACATCCACCACGATGGGCGTGAGTTCCCCTTCAACGATCGCCCTGCCGGCGAGTCTCTGGACGAGATACTGCAGGGCTTCCAGCCCGCGTCCCCCCTGGCCTATGAGCTGTCCCGGGTCCCGGACAGTCACCTCCGCGGAAACCATCGTCCCGTCATAACTGCACGAGACGGTGCCCGGAATCGAGAGAAGCTCCATGAACTTCTCGAGGATTTCCTTGACCAGTGCTGCCGTGGAGTCGGTCATCTCTTCTCGCATCTTTTATAATACTATATTACTTGATCATATACTTTTGTTGTATTATTCCGAGCACAGTGCTGGCGGCGAAATACAGGTTCAACCCCGCCGGCATGTTGTAGAAGATCACCCCGAACATCACCGGCATAAGCACCCCCATCAGCTTCTGCTGTTGCTGCTGCTCGGGTGTAGACGCCATGCCCGTCGGAGTCATCTTTTGCTGGATGTAAAATACCGCGAGCATGAGTATCGGCAGCACGTTCAGGAATATATAGCCCTGTCCATCGACCATTCTGCCTATGAACGGCCACACGCTCTTTCCCGTGGAAAACCTGAAAAGCGCGTCGGGCTCGGAGAGATCGTTCATCCAGAGGCAGAATGGCGCGCCCCAAAGCTCGATCGCGTTCTGGAGCACCCTGAAGAAGGCGATGAGTATCGGCATCTGGATGAGCAGGGGCAGGCAGCCGCCCATCGGATTTACTCCATGCTCCTTGTAGAGCTTCATCATTTCCGCCTGGCTTTTCTTCGCATCGCCCTTGTACTTCTGCTGGAGCACGGCGATCTCCGGCTGGATCTGCTGCATATGTTTCATCGATCTGAAACTCTTCTGGTTCAACGGGTAAAGCAGTATTCGTATCACGATGGTAAGGAGGATGATGGCCACCCCGTAGTTCCCGCAGAGGCGATACAAGGCATTAAGCCCGAGCAGGATCCATTTTCCGACAAAGCCGAACCACCCGAAATCCATGATCTCAAGGGCGCCGAAGGCCGAGAGCGCGGTGTACTCCTTCGGACCGATATAGACGCTCAGGGGGATCTCTTTCTCTTCACCGGGCTTGAGGGCCAGCGGACCTATCATGACGCTGCCTTCGATGCCGCTCAGGCCATTTTCGATTCTGACCTCCCTGGCGTACCATCCGATCGCAGGAAAAGCGGGCCTTACAATAACCGCGAAGAACTGGTTTCTCAGTGCAAACCACTTTGTCCCCTTCAATTCCTCCCTGCCCTTGACAGCCTTCCCGGCGCCGACACGCGAGATACTGCCTTTTTCGTCAAGCCGGTCCAGACCCACATACGTATTCTTCTCCGAAGCGGTGAGAGCGAATACCGTTCCCGCGCTGATCTCAATGCTTTTCGGGATCTCTATTTTTTCTGGGCCGGTGTTCCTGATTGTGGTTACTGAATCAATCACATATCCTTTATCATGAACGCGATATGACCTTTTTACCAGGAGAGGGCCGAATGCCCCTCGGTAGGTGATTTCCCTTCCGGAGGCATTCTCGGACTCCACCGTATACTCCGCACTCCCGTCGATGGATAAAGCACCCTGCAGTTTGAGCGCAGCCGGCTGCATCAATGGAGATAACGACTGGATTACCTTGATCGGGCCCTTCTTTATGACAGGCGATCTGAAGAGCGTGACGTGAGAGATGCACCCCCCCTCACTGCTGAACGCCACTTCCATCGTCTTCGTAATGACTGTGGATAACTTCCCTTTCGGCGCGGACAATGCTACAGCGAGCGGCTCCGCTATGGCGGCTGTTTTCTCCATCTTCGGCGCATCGGAAGGCGTTGCTTCCACCTGCGCCCCCGGTTGAACGGACTTCGGGGCTTTCTTCGGCGGGGGCACGATGAACCTGGTATAGACCACGATCACGATGAACGAAAGCGCCAGGGCGATTATTGTCCTGCGATCCATGTGTTATTCCTTCTCCATCCGGATGTCCGTCACCGGCGAACATCCGCCGGACATGCGTTCGTGCCGCCTGCCTCTCTTCACGGGGTCATACCCGCCCGTGAAGAACGGATTGCAGCGCGCCACCCTGAGCGCTCCGAGCGCGAGGCCGACCAGTGTTCCGCGCGCGCGCACGGCGTCGACCGTGTACTGCGAGCAGGTGGGATGATACCTGCAGTGCGGCCCAAGCAGGGGAGAAACCAACCGCTGATACGCCCCGACCATTCCCGTTATGCATCGTTCGACTATATTCATCAGAGCTCGCATGAGATGCAGACGCACATGCTGTTCCCATCAGCGGCGCGCACAGGATTTATTCTTACGTGCGCTGCCGTGAAAAATATTTCAGTCGCGCGTGAACATATTCATTTCTATCGCGCCTGATTTAGAGAGGAGATTGATAAATTCCAACTCATTCTCTATGAAGCTGTTATGGAATATGTCCGCACGGGCTATCGCGACGATCCTCGCTCCCGACCGCACGCGGTCCCTGTTGAGCCGCATGATCTCCCGCATCAGCCGCTTCGCCCTGTTGCGTTCAACCGCGCCGCCCACGCGCCGGCTCGCGCTGACGCCGAACTTCCGCCCCGCTCCGGCATGCACCACGCAGAGGACCATGCATCGCCCCGCGTGCCTGCGCCCCTTCTCGAGCACCTCTCGCAGCTCCGGCCTCGCCAGGGCGAACTTTTTTCTCGACAAGCGGTGCGTGGCTTTCATCACCGTCACCCCTTCCGAGACGGACGCTCCTGCCTTACGCGGTGAGTTTCTTCCTGCCCTTCCTGCGCCTGCGCCGGATCACATCCCGCCCGGCCCTCGTGCTCTTCCGCTTGAGAAAACCGTGATTCCTGCTTCTCCACCTCTTGGACGGCTGATAGGTCCTCTTCATGTTTCTCTCTTCTCCATGATCAATCCGGCTGCCCGACCGTGCTGATTATATACACGGCGACCCGTTTGTCAAGACGGGAAGCGCGGCGGTCGATGAATGGCCCGGCACAACTTGAGCGGTGCGGTGACGCGCAGTCCGTGGAAGAGGCGTTCTTCCCCGCGAAACCCGCGGAACCGCTGCCTTTTAACATCTGTGGATAAGTTGTGGATAACATGGCCGCGCCGATGGCCTGACGGCAACCCCTCAGCCCGCTATCCGTCGCGTTGCGCCTTTCGCAGTACATGGGGATTCTGGATTCTGGATTCTGGATTTACATTTAATACTTAACTATCTGTACATGACATAGTTATGTCAGTATATTTTACTTCACAACATACCTCTTTTCCTCTATACTCCTCGCGGAGGTTGAAGTGGACCATTCCGCACCGTCTCTGTGGAAAACAATCGTCGCAGGAATCGCCCGCGGAACCCACAAGGACACCGTACAGACGTGGCTCCAGCCTGTGCGTCCGAAAGCCTTCGAGGGCGATCTCCTGGTCCTTGAGGTTCCCAACCAGCTCTTCATCGACTGGATAGCCCGGCATTACCGCAGGGAGATTGAAGAGGCCGCGAGCGGGCTGCTGGGACGCAGGATCACGGTGAAATGCATCCGGCCCGATGAGGAGGCCTCGCCCGAGACCGCTCCGAGGGACAGGCCCGGCGTGACCTTCACCCGCCGCAGGCTCTTCAGTTCGGAACTGAAGCTCAACCAGAAGTACACCTTCGACACGTTCGTCGTCGGCCCGAGCAACCGCTTCGCGCACGCCGCCTCCATCGCGGTGGCCCAGTCGCCCGCGAAGGCCTACAACCCGCTCTTCATCTACGGGGGCGTGGGCCTCGGGAAGACGCACCTGATGCAGGCCATCGGCCACTATGTCCAGGACAAGTTCGGCGAGGCGAACGTGAGCTACATCTCCAGCGAAAAGTTCACCAACCAGCTCATCGACGCCATCCAGAACAGGAACACCATCAAGTTCAGGAACAAGTACCGGAACGTGGACGTCCTCCTCATCGACGACGTGCACTTCCTCGGCGGAAAGGAGCAGACGCAGGAGGAGTTCTTCCACACCTTCAACACGCTCTACGACGCCCACAAGCAGATCGTGCTCTCGAGCGACAGGCCCCCGAAGGAGATCCCCAATCTCGAGGAGCGGCTGGTGTCGCGGTTCGAATGGGGGCTCGTCACGGACCTCCAGGCCCCGGATATCGAGACGCGCGTCGCGATCCTCAGGAAGAAGGCGGAGCAGGAGAACGTGTCGCTCCCGGACGAGGTGGTCTTCTACATCGCATCGAAGATCAAGTCGAACGTGCGCAAGCTCGAGGGGGCGATGAGCCGCGTGACGGCCTACAGCTCCCTCATGAAGACCCCGATGAACGTCCCGGTCGCCGAGGCGATCCTGGGCGACATGATCGGCACGGAGGACGCGAAGACCGTCACGATGGAGGCGGTGCAGAAGAAGGTCGCCGAGTATTTCGACATCCGGGTCTCGGACATGATGAGCAAGAAGCGGCCCCAGGCGATCTCCTTCCCGCGCCAGATCGCCATGTACCTTGCGAGGACGCTTATCGGGAGTTCGCTCCCCGAGATCGGGGATGCGTTCGGCGGGAGGGACCACACGACGGTCTTGTACGCCGTGAAGGCCGTCGGGTCGCGCCTCAAAACGGACGAGGGAGTGAAAAAGATCATCGCCTATCTTGAACGCCAGTTGAAGGGGTAGCGCTGTGGAGGGGCATGTGGATAACCTGTGGATAAAGCGGCGCGGGGGAGTACCCCCGAAGGGGCGCCGGCCAACCCCCTGACGCTTCACAGGTTCTACATGAGTTATCCACAGGGGATTGGGTGGGGCGTCCGTCGGAACGAAACACGGCAACCGGCTGCGCCGGAGGATGGACCGTTTCTCGTGCGTGATGCAACCGGTCATCGCACGGGGGCTCCACGGGTTATCCCCCCCTCTACTACTGCTACAGTTATATAGATAAGAAAAACTTCTTCAGTATCATGGGAGTGAATAACATCCTGAAGGGAGGAACGATGAAGATCAAATGCATGAAACAGGATATCCTGGACGGCCTTCAGGCGGTGCAGAGCATCGTCGGGGGAAAGACGCCGATCCCCATCCTTTCGAACGTGCTATTGGAAGCGGAGGGGAAGGAACTGGTGCTCACCACCACGGACCTCGAGGTCGGAATGCGGCGGAAGGTCCCCGCAAAGGTGGAGAAGAAGGGGGCGATCACCCTCCCCGCCAAGCGGCTCCTCGCGATACTCAGAGAGCTCCCGGTGAGCGAGGTCACACTGGAGGCGACCGACGGGAAAGAGGTTGAGATCAGGTACGACGCGTCCTATTTCAAGGTGCTCGGCCTCCCCAAGGATGATTTCCCAAAGCTCCCCGAATTCGACAAGACCGGATCCTTGAAGATCGCCCGAGCCCCGTTCGCCGACCTGATCCGCAAAACGCACTACGCGGTGTCGCATGACGAGAGCCGCTACGTGCTGAACGGTCTCTATCTTCTGCTCTCGAAGGGGAAGCTGACGGGGGTCGCGACGGACGGGAGGCGGCTCGCCCTCTGCGAGATCCCGGCCGATGTTCCCGAGGGGGCCGACCGAGGAGTCATAATCCCCACCAAGGCGGTCATGGAGCTCGGGCGCATCCTCGAGCGGAAAAAGACCGAGGAGGCGGAGAAGAAGATCGACAGGAAAATCGAGAAGAAGGGGGACGCGGAGGGCGAGGCCGAGATCTTTCTCGGCGACACGCAGGCCGCCTTTTCGACGGGCGACTGCACCCTGGTCACGAGGCTCGTCGAGGGGCATTTCCCGAACTACCAGCAGGTGGTTCCGCAGAAATCGGCGCACAAGCTCCTCATCGGCAGGGAGGAGCTCCTCGCCGCCGCGAGGCGCGTGGCGCTCCTCACGACCGACCAGGCGAACTCGATCAAGGTCGCCCTGGAGAAAAACCGCCTCATCCTCTCGACGAACACCCCGGAGGTGGGCGAGGCGCGGGAGGAGCTGACGATCGCGTACGACGGCGACGAGTTCGCCATCGCCTTCAACCCGCAGTACCTGGTGGACGTGCTGAAGAACCTCGACGAGCAGGAGGTCGTCTTCGAGATCACCGACGCGCTCAACCCCGGCGTCATCAGGAGCGGCAAGTCGTTCCTGTACGTCATCATGCCGATACGCCTGACCTGACGCGGGGGGGGGGGACGGGGATACCATTTTAATGTAGCACGCAGATGAACGCAGATCGTCAGGATGGTCAGGATACGATAGAGTGACAATGGTGTTTGAATACTGGATTCGGACGCGGATGGACGCGGATCGGAAAACGGCCCACGGTTGAAGGTTCAAATCCTGAAGATCTTTGAAGCTTTCAACTCTCAACCGAGTCCCATCTGCGAGTATCCTGACGATCTGCGTTCAGCTGCGTCCCTGCGTTGAAGTGATGGATGTGGATTTCCGCCGGGGTGCATCGTCGCGTTCGGGGAACATCCATGACCAGAGACGCGGTTCCCATCGGGGAAGTGCTCGGCAAGCTCCTCAGGAAGCTCGGCCTCGAGCGGAGGACGCGGGAGGCGCGGATCGCCCTTGAGTGGGAGCGGGTGGTGGGGGATACCATCGCCCGGCACTCGAAGCCCGTGGGGGTGCGGGGGAAGACGCTCCTCGTCAACGTGGACTCGTCGGTCTGGCTCGCGGAGCTCAACCGGTACTTCAAGGACGCGATGATCGGAAAGATACAGGCGGAGCTCGGTGAGTCCCGCATCAGCGACATCCGGTTCAGGATAGGGGAGATTGGGGAAGATGCCCAAGTATGACGCGAGAACGATCACGGTGCTCGACGGCATCGAGGCGGTGCGGAAGCGCCCCGCCATGTACATCGGCGACACCGGCACCCGCGGGCTTCACCACCTGGTCTACGAGGTGGTGGACAACTCGATCGATGAGGCGATGGCCGGCTACTGCCGGAAGATAGACGTGATCGTGCACGTGGACGACTCCGTCACGGTGATCGACGACGGGCGCGGCATCCCCGTGGACGAGCACGCGACCGAGCACAAGCCGGCCCTCGAGGTCGTGCTCACCACGCTCCACGCCGGCGGCAAGTTCGATCACGAGGCGTACAAGGTCTCCGGGGGCCTCCACGGGGTCGGCGTCTCGTGCGTCAACGGCCTGAGCGAGTGGCTCGAGGCGGAGGTCAAGCGTGACGGCCAGATCCACAGCCAGAAGTTCCAGCGCGGAAAGACCGCTTCGAAGATCCAGGTGATCGGGAAGAGCTCGAAGACGGGGACCAAGATCACCTTCAAGCCGGACCCGACGATCTTCACCGTCACCGAGTACAACTTCGACACCCTCTGCAACCGGCTCCGCGAGCTCGCCTTCCTGAACGCGGGGATCGAGATATCGCTCAAGGACGAGCGCAGCGACAAGGAGATCCGGTTCAAGTACGAGGGCGGCATCGTCTCCTTCGTCCAGCATCTGAACGAGAACAAGACCTGCCTCCACAAGAAGGTCGTCTACCTCCACAGCGAGAAGGATGGCGTGGAGGCGGAGATCGCGCTGCAGTACAACGACGGCTACGCGGAGTCGCTCTTTTCCTACGCGAACAACATCAACACGATCGAGGGGGGGACGCACCTGAGCGGCTTCAAGTCGGCGCTCACCCGCACCATCAACGCCTATTCCCGGGAGAAGAACCTCGCCAAGGACGACGACAAGGCGATGAGCGGCGAGGACATCCGCGAGGGGCTCACCGCGGTCCTGAGCGTCAAGATCCGCGACCCGCAGTTCGAGGGGCAGACGAAGACGAAGCTCGGGAACGGCGATGTCGAGGGGATCGTCGCCAGCATCGTGAACGAGGGGCTCGCGGAGTTCTTCGATAAGAACCCGTCCGAGGCCCGGAAGATCACCGACAAGTGCATCACCGCCGCGCGGGCGCGCGAGGCGGCGCGGAAGGCTCGAGACCTCGCCCGGCGGAAGGGCGCGCTCGACAGCCAGTCCCTCCCGGGAAAGCTCGCCGACTGCTCCGAGACCGACCCGGCCGTGTGCGAGCTCTACCTCGTCGAGGGCGATTCGGCCGGCGGCTCAGCCAAGCAGGCCCGCAACCGGAGATTCCAGGCTATCCTGCCCCTGCGGGGCAAGCTCATCAACGTGGAGAAGGCGCCGCTCGACAAGGTGCTCGCCAACGAGGAGATCGGGACGATGATCACCGCCATCGGGACGGGCATCGGCCTCGAGGATTTCGACATCGCCCGGCTCCGCTACCACAAGATCGTGCTCATGTGCGACGCCGACATCGACGGGAGCCACATCCGCACGCTGCTCCTCACCTTCCTCTTCAGGCAGATGCGCCCCCTCGTCGATGGGGGGCACGTCTTCATCGCCCAGCCGCCGCTCTACAAGGTGAAGCGGAAGAAGACGGAGCGGTACGTCGAGAGCGACCGGGAGATGAACGCGATCCTCCTCGATCTCGGCTGCGAGGACGCGCGGCTCGTGCCCCTCGATGGCGGGAAGGAGCTCGACAGCGCGAAGCTGAGGGGGATCCTCGACCTCCTCGTGGAGATCGAGTACCTCGCCGGGATCCTGCGGCGCAAGGGGATCAAGTTCGAGGAGTACATGGCCGCGCGCGACAGAAAGGGGAACCGGCTCCCCGTCTACAAGGTCAAGATCAACGGCGACGAGCGGTACCTCTTTTCCGACGAGGAGCTCGCAAAGCTCACCGCGGAGGAGGAGAAGAAGCGCGGGCGCGACCTCGAGATCGTCAACGAGGGGGAGCAGGGCGTGCGCGAGGACCGCGGCATCGAGGTGCTCGAGCTCTACGAGGCGCGCGAGCTCTCGCGGATCCTCGAGTGCCTCGTGAAGGCGGGGATGAACGTGGACAACCTCGTCTCGTCGCGGAAGGCGATCTACGAGCTTCGCGCCGGGGGCGACGGCGGCCCGGCGAAAATCCACTCGCTCCTCGGCGTGCTCCACGCGGTGAGGGACCTGGGGAAAAAGGGGCTCAGCATCCAGCGCTACAAGGGGCTCGGCGAGATGAACCCAGAACAGCTCTGGGAGACGACGATGGACCCGGAGCGGAGGACGCTCCTCAAGGTGACGCTCGAGGACGCTGTCGCGGCCGACCGTATCTTCACGGTGCTGATGGGGAGCGAGGTGGAGCCGCGCCGGAAGTTCATCGAAGAGAACGCGCTGCACGTGCGCAATCTGGATGTGTGAGATATGCTGACCCGCGCGACATAGCGTATCCCTCCCGTAGGGCGGCCTTCAGGCCGCCCGCGCCGCACACGAGCACACGCATGAGGTGATTACAATGATTCCAGAGGGCGGGAAGACGCTTCCGCGCGACATAGAAGAGGAGATGAAGGAGTCGTACACGTCCTACGCGATGAGCGTGATCATCTCGCGCGCGCTGCCGGACGCCCGCGACGGGCTGAAGCCGTCGCAGCGGCGCATCCTCGTGGCGATGAACGACCTTCACCTCGCCCCGGGGGCCAAGCATCGGAAATGCGCCAAGATCGCGGGCGACACCTCCGGCAACTACCACCCCCACGGCGAGCAGGTCATCTACCCTACGCTCGTCCGGATGGCCCAGAACTTCAGTATACGCTACCCGCTCGTGCAGGGGCAGGGGAACTTCGGATCGATCGACGGCGACCCGGCGGCCGCCATGCGGTACACCGAGGCGCGCCTGAGCCGCGCCTCGGCCGCGATGCTCGATGACATCGAGAAGCGGACCGTGGACTTCGTCTCCAACTACGATGAGACCCTCCAGGAGCCCGTCATCCTCCCCGGCAAGTTCCCGAACCTCCTCTGCAACGGCTCCCAGGGGATCGCGGTCGGGATGGCGACGAACATCCCGCCGCACAACCTGCGAGAGGTCGTGGAGGCCGTCAAGCTCGTCATCCGCACGCCGAACGCCACGGCGGCCGAGATCATCAGGGTCCTTCCCGGCCCCGATTTCCCCACGGGCGGCATCATCTACGGCAGGGAGGGGATTGCGCGCGCCTACGCGACGGGGAGGGGACACCTCCAGCTTCGCGGGAAGATCGGCTCGGAGACGCACAAGGGGGGGAAGGAGTCCCTCGTCATCAGCGAGATCCCCTACATGGTCAACAAGACCGCCCTCATCGAGACGATCGTCAGGCTCGTGAAGGACAAGTCCATCGAGGGGATCAGCGACATCCGCGACGAGTCCGACAAGGAGGGGATGCGGATCGTCATCGACCTCAAGCGCGGCGAGGAGGCGCAGATCATCCTCAACCAGCTCTACAAGCACACCACCCTCCAGACCACCTACGGCATCATCCTGCTCGCGCTCGACAAGGGGCGGCCGCGGGTGACGGGGATGCGCCAGCTCGTCCAGTGCTTCATCGACCACCGGAAAGAGGTGATCGTCCGCCGGACCCGCTTCGAGCTGGCCCAGGCGGAGGCGCGGGCGCACATCCTCGAGGGGTTCAAGATCGCGCTCGCGCACATCGACGAGGTCATCCGGATCATCAAGGGTTCGAAGGACCGGAACGGCGCGAAGGAAGGTCTCCTCAAGAAGTTTCCCCTGAGCGAGATCCAGGTAAACGCGATCCTCGACCTCCGCCTCTACCAGCTCACCAACCTCGAGATCGACAAGATCGAAAAGGAGTACGTGGAGCTGATCAAGCGGATCACGTACCTTCGCTCCATCCTCGAGAGCGAGCGGAAGGTGCTCGACCTCATCGAGGAGGAGCTCGACGAGCTCTCCGGGAACCTCGGAGACGAGCGCCGGACGGAGATCCTGGACTCGGGGGTCGAGCTTAAGATCGAGGACCTGATTGCCGACGAGGCGTCGCTCATCACCATCACGCACGGCGGCTACATCAAGCGCGTGGCGACCGCCGCCTACCGGGCGCAGCGCCGAGGCGGGAAGGGCGTCACGGGGATCGAGACCAAGGCGGAGGACTACGTCGAGCACCTCTTCAGCGTCTCCGCGCACGACTACCTGCTCTTCTTCACGGAGAAGGGGATGCTCCACTGGCTGAAGGCCTACGAGATCCCCGAGGGGACGCGGCAGTCTAAGGGGAAGTCGATCGTGAACCTGCTGAGCATCCCCGCCGGGGACCGCGTGGCGGCGCTGCTGCGCGTGCGCGAGTTCGCGGAGGGCCGGTCCATCGTGATGGCCACCGAGAAGGGGACCGTCAAGAAGACGGCGCTCACCGCGTTCAGTCACCCGCGGCAGGGAGGGATCATCGCCATCGGTGTCGAGGAGGGCGACCGCCTCACGCACGCGAAGCTCACCGACGGGCACAACGAAATGCTCATCGTGACGAGCGAGGGGATGTCGATACGCTTCGCGGAGGGGGACGTGCGGGAGATGGGCCGCGGCGCCTACGGAGTCAGGGGGATCACCCTCGCAAAGGGGGACCGGGTGGTGGACATGGAGATCGTGGACGAGAGCGCCACGATCCTCGTGATCGCCGAGAAGGGGTACGGGAAGCGGACCGGGTTCTCCGAGTTCAGAAAGCAGTCGCGCGGCGGGAAGGGCGTCATCGCGATGCGGACGGGCGAGCGGAACGGGCGGATCGTGGGGGCGATCGGCGTCCGGGAGGATGCCGATCGCGACGCCGCCCCTGCGTTTGGCGCCGCGAGCCACGGCCTCCATGACGCCGTCCCTGCCGCCGCAGACGACGGCGCAACCGCGCTCCGCGAGGAACTCTCCGAGCTCCTCGGCCCGCGCGGCCTGCTCCGCCGTGCAGCGGCTGGCCCCGATGACGCTGACATAGACAAGAGGCATCTGCGTGCCCCTCAGAGGGCGAACAGGTCGGAGAAGGCGTTCACCGGCGATGTGGACCGTTATGTGTACTCGCGGTACGGCA
>JBAXOY010000037.1:0-25762 GCA_037133055.1 Chlamydiota bacterium | reverse complement strand
CTTTTTCGTCTTCCTGAACGCGGACACCGAGCGGGTGAACCTGCTCTGCCGGCCCGGCGAGGGCGAGATCGGACACCTTGTCCCCAAGAAGCTCCAGGGTCCCAGCCGTCCCGCGGTGTTCCGGATGCGGGTATGCCGCGAGGAGTCGGTCACCCCGGACCGGAAGCCGCGCGCCTCCCGGAAAGAGGACTGCACCGTCGACTGGGCCACGCCCGAGGAGGCCGTCGAGGCGATGACGGAGGCCGGGGCGAAGTACCGCTTTTTCATGAACACCGAGGCGAGGAACCCCTGCGTCGTCTACGCGCAGGCGAACGGCGACTACGGGCTCATCGAACCGAGGCCGTGAACCGCACGGCACGTTAACGCCGGGACGCAGATGAACGCAGATAGTCAGGATGGCCGGGATACACCGTGGTATCTGCGTGATCTGCGAAATCTGCGTCCAAAATTAAACGATGTTCGGGACACAGACGAGCACAGATAGGAGAACATCCCAAGGTTGAAGGTCGCAAGTTCAGAGTCCCATGTCGCTTTGAGCTTTCAACCGTGGTCCGATCTGCGTTCATCCTCACGATCTGCGTTCATCTGCGTGCTGCGATAACACCCTGTTCACTCGGGAGCCGATCCCGGGCGGAGAGACCATGCGCGGCATCAAGGTCGAAGAGTTTTACCGGATCACCCGCGACAAGCTGAAGCTCCGCCTCGTCGCGGGAGGGAAGGGGCTGAAGCGCCGCATCATGGTGCCGGAGCTGAACCGCCCGGGACTCGCGCTCGCCGGCTACTTCGACTACTTCGCCAACCGGCGGCCGCAGGTGCTCGGGATGGTCGAGATCAACTACCTCCACAGCATGGAGTCCGACCTGAGGCGCAAGCGGTTCCGCGAGCTGCTGCGGCGGCGGGGGCCCTGGGTCATCATCGGACGCGACTGCCTGCCGCCCTACGAGCGCCCGGAGGAGACCGACCGCGCGGGGGTACCCCTCTTCAGGAGACCCATGGGCACCATGACGCTCATCAACCAGGCGACGATATTCCTTGAGGACGAGTTCTCCCCCTCCACCACCATCGGCGGCAATCTGCTCGAGGTCTACGGCGTGGGCATCCTCATCTGCGGCAAGAGCGGCGTCGGGAAAAGCGAGTGCGCCCTGGGCCTGATCAAGCGCGGCCACCGCCTGATCGCCGACGACGTCGTGAAGATCCAGCTCCGCGAGGGGAAGTACCTCATGGGCGCCGGCTCCGAGATCGTGAAGCACCACATGGAGATCCGTGGCCTCGGGATCATCAACGTCCAGGACCTCTACGGGGCGACCTGCATCAAGGACTCGCAGGAGGTCGAGCTCGTGGTGACCCTCGAGGAGTGGGAGGCCGGCAAGGAATACGAGCGCCTCGGGCTCGAGGACAAGGAGATCGATATCCTGGGCCAGAAGCTCCCCCACCTCATCATCCCGGTGAGGCCGGGCAGGGACATCGTCCTGCTGCTCGAGGCGGCCGCCCTCAACCAGCGGCTGAAAAAAATGGGGAAGCACGCCGCCCGGGCGTTCGACAGGGGCCTGATCAAGGTCATGAAAAGAGAGTGACCCGTGGTAAGGGGTCACGTAGAGGGGGCTCATGGCTGAAACCATCGTGCGCAGGGAACTCACCATCACCAACTCGCTCGGCCTCCACGCGAGGCCGGCGGCCATGTTCGTGCAACTGGCCAGCAAGTTCCTCTCCGAGATTACCGTCGAGCGCGGGAGCGAACGGGTCAACGGCAAGAGCATCATGGGCATCATGATGCTCGCCGCCGGCAAGGGCCTGAAGATCACGATCACCGCGGAGGGCGCGGACGCCGCGGACGCGGTGAGCGCGCTCGAGGAGCTGGTGAACAGCAAATTCGGCGAGGACTGACATGCCCCCACACGCGATGAGGCCCCAGGAGAGGATCTTCCACGGGATCGGCGTCTCTCCAGGCGTCGCCATCGGCAAGGCCTTCATCTTCGACTGCGAGGAAATCGTCGTCATCAAGCGCCACATCGACGCCGCGCAGGTCCCCGTCGAGATCGCCCGGTTCGAGGATGCCCTCATCCGCACCCGCCAGGAAATTCTCCAGATCCAGGACAAGATCTCGGAACGCCTCGGGGCGAAACACGCCGAGATCTTCAACGCCCACCTCCTGGTGCTCGAGGACCGGTCATTCATCGAGGACGTGATCAAGAAGATCGAGCGCGAGCGTTACAACATCGAGTTCATCTTCGAGCAGGTCAGCAGGAAATACGCCGAGATCTTCTCCCAGATCGAGGACGCGTACCTCAAGGAGCGGGCCAGCGATATCCGCGACGTGACCCGGCGGGTGCTCCACAACCTGATGGGCAGGACGCGCGAGGACGTGGGCAAGCTCACGGAGGAGGTCATCATCGTCGCCTACGACCTCTCCCCCTCCGACACCGCCCTGATGCACAAGGACAAGGTGATAAGCTTCGCCACCGACATCGGCGCAATGACCTCGCACACCGCGATCATGGCCCGGTCGCTCAGGGCCCCGGCGGTGGTCGGGCTCCACGACATCAGCCGGAAGGTCAAGACGGGCGAAACCCTCATCGTGGACGGGACCGGAGGGGTGGTCATCGCCTCCCCGTCCCGCGACACCCTCAGTAAGTACACCCAGGTCAGGACAAAGCTGCGGGTCATCGAGGAGCGCCTGGTCAACCTGAAGGACCTCCCCGCCGAAACGCTCGACGGCTACCGCGTTTCGCTCGCCGCCAATATCGAGCTCCCGGAGGACGTCCCGGGGGCGCTCGCGCAGGGGGCCGACGGGATCGGCCTCTACCGGACCGAGTTCTTCTACATGAACCGCCGGGATATCCCCGGCGAGGACGAGCAGGTCGAGGCGTACCGGTCGGTCGCGGAGCAGGCCCACCCGAACTCGGTCATCATCAGGACCCTCGACCTCGGCGGCGACAAGTTCCTCTCCGACCTCCAGGTGCCGCGGGAGATGAACCCGTTCCTCGGCTGGCGGGCCATCCGGTTCTGCCTCGAGCGGACCGACATCTTCAAGGCGCAGCTCCGCGCCATTTTAAGGTCGTCGGTCGGGGGCAACGTCAAGGTGATGTTCCCCATGATCTCCGGCATCGACGAGCTCATGCGCGCCCGGGCGATCCTGAGCGAGTGCATGGACGAGCTCAGGAAGCGGGGAAAGAAGTTCGACGAGAAGATCGAGGTGGGCGCCATGATCGAGATCCCCTCGGCCGCCCTCACCTCCGACATCCTGGCGAAGCACGTGGACTTCTTCAGCATCGGGACGAACGACCTGATCCAGTACGCGCTCGCCGTGGACCGGGTGAACGAGAAGATCGCCTATCTGTACGAGCCGCGGCACCCGGCCATCCTCAGGCTCGTCAACCAGGTCATCACGGCAGGCCACAAGGAGAACATCTGGGTGGGGATGTGCGGAGAGATGGCGGGCGAACCCTCCCTCGCCCTGATCCTGCTCGGGATGGGCCTCGACGAGTTCAGCGTGAGCGCGGTCTCCATCCCGGAGATCAAGAAGGTGATCCGCTCCGTGCAGCTCGCGGACGCCAGGACCCTCGCCGAGGAGGTGCTCGGCTACACGAACATCGAGGATACCAGGGCCCGCTGCAAGCGCCTGCTCCTCAAGGTCGCGCCGGAGCTCGTGGTGCTCAAGGGGGAGCGGTAGGTCGCGACGGGCTCACGCACTTACGTTATTTGTCATCGCCCCGCCGGGATTCTCGCGTCACTGTCGAAGCAGAGCTTCATCCTCGTTCCCGCCGGGATCGTGATCTCCTTCTCCTCCGTGACGAACTGGATGCCGCTCGCGATGTTCTGGACCAGGTACACCGTGCCGAGGACGGGGATGAAGCTCTTCGCCACCTCTTTTGCCACCATGGTGCCGGCCATCTTGCCGCCCTTCATCGCCAGGTCGTTGACGTCGATGTGCGCGGAGGCCTCGATCGGGACCTTGTGGTGGCGGGCGTGAATCTCGTCGAGTTTGAACTTGATGCCCGCCTTGAGCAGCCCCGCCTTGGGGCTCTTGACCTCGGTGACCTTGCCGGTGACCCGCGTCCCCTCGGGGACAACCACCCGCCCCCCCGCCGTAATCGGCTGGGTGAGGCGTGCGTGCACGCTCTGCCCCACGTGCGCGCTCCGCGAGTCGAGCGTGTCGTCGAGTTCGATCTCTATCTGGTAGCCCTTCGGCACCAGCGCGACCATCTCCTGCCCCTCCTGCGACTCGGCCTTCTTCTCGCTCTTCTCCTGCGCGAGCGCTCCATGGACGCACCATAACGCCGCCGCCGCCGCCATCAGCCTTCTCATCATTCCCTCCTCCTTGTAATGCCGCCGGGTGAGTGACGCGGCGGGAGCGAAGCACGCCGGATTATCTTCCGGCGGGGAAACGCAGCCTGATGCAGACCGGCCGGTGGTCCGAGAGGTGAACGTGGTCGCTGAGCGGGTACGCCTTCTCGAAATACTCGATCCGGTATTCCCCGTCCCACGCATCCGCGAGGCTCCGCGAGATGAGGATCTGGTCCATGAACTTCTTCCTGTCCCAGAGCTCGTCCGCCGGGCGCTTCTCCCCGCCGTCCTCCTCCCCCTTCTCCGAGTTCCCCTGGTAGGTGTAGTCCTTCGGGGCCTTGAGCCCCCCGCTCGCGAAAAGGAGCGTCGCCGCCGGATCGGAGAAATCCGATGGGTCGAGCAGGAGCCGCCCCTTGACGTCATCGCCCGTCCCGAACTCGTCCATCAGGTTCACGATCACCGACGCACTCTCGTTCATGTCCCCCGCGATGACGAGGTTCCTGTCGCGGAGCTCCCCCTGCGCATCGGGGTCGAGCACCCATTTCCTGAGCAGATCCTCCCACTCGCCCCGACGGCGCACGTCGTTCGTGTCGAGCCCTCCGCGCAGCCCCGTGCTCCCGGCCTTGAGGTGGAGCACCACCATCGTGAAACTGTTTTCCGGCGCGGCGCGCACCCTGAAGCGCGCGGCGAGCGGGATGCGCGGGAAGCGCAGATCCTCTTTCGGGGACATGCCCCCCTTTTTACCGTACCCGCTGTGGAGCGCCCAGAGGGAGGTGACGCGCCCGAGGAGCTCGAGGGTCCGGTCGTTCCACGCCATGGCGATGTGGCTGAAGTGTTTGGGCGGCTTCGTCGGCCACCCCTTCCACGACGCCGGACGCCCGCGGGCGGCATCAAGCCTGTTCATTTCCGCGACGAGTTGATCGAG
This sequence comes from Chlamydiota bacterium, assembly GCA_037133055.1. GTDB lineage: Bacteria > Auribacterota > Tritonobacteria > UBA1439 > UBA1439 > UBA1439. The sequence continues at coordinate 20,553 of JBAXOY010000037.1, read as the reverse complement.
GGCATACGGGTCTCCCTCGCGCTCCGGCCCCACGATCTCCTGGAATCCGATGACGTCGGCGCCCGTGCGGAGGACCGTCTCGGCGATCATCTCGAGGTGCCGCGCGGTCCTCGTGGGAAAGGTCCTGTCGTCCGGCCCCGCGGCGTCGAACTGCTCGATGTTCCAGGACGCGACGGCGATCTCAACCGGGGCACGGGGGGCCTTCGCCGCACGCGGACCCCACGCGCACCCGCCTGCGATCAGCAGGCAGAGCAGCGTTGTCCAGCTCACCATCGGTCTCACGATCCGTCCCCCCGGCCGGCGCCGTTGCCGGCGGCTATTGTATCACAGCGCCGCCCGATGCCTCATATACGGCTTTTACCCGGTGGATTCCTTGCAGATTCCGCAGATTCCTGTCCGCAGATTCCTGTTGCCTTTTCCCGCCGGATAGCGGAAAATCGCGGCCTGCCGGTTGCGAGCGGATCAAGACGCGAGGCCGAAGGCGTATTCAGGCCGCACGCCCCTGCCCGTCATCTGGCAGGCGGGGAGACCGGAGCAACGCGGAGCCGCGACATAACCGGCGGCGGCCCGGGGGGGGTTGGCGGCGGGCGGCCGTCTGCTGCGTTGCGGCGCCCGTGATGATGCGGGATGAGGGTAGAGGCGAGCTCGACAGCGAATTTGCATACAAGGGGGGTTCCATGAAGCGATGGTCCGCGTTCCTGATCGCCGGGGCGGTCCTGGCGGCCGTGCCCATAGCGGCCCGCGCGTCCGACTATGCCCCCGACCCCGGGGCTGCCGCGGTGCCGGGGGCGCAGGCGTCCACCCCGTTTGTCGGACACAGGGTCACCCGAAAGGTGCATCGGGCCTCGTGCGAGTGGGCCAGGAAAATCTCCGATGAGAACCGCGTCGGCTTCGCGACATGGAAAGAGGCCCAGGCCGCGGGCTACGTCGCCTGCGGGAAGTGCAAGCCCGATGTCGAGGAGGTGAGCGGGTCCGCCGCGGCGCTGGACATGCCGTTCATCGGCAACCGGAACAGCAAGAGGCTCCACCGCGCGGGCTGCGAGTTCGCGAAGAAGATATCCCCCTTGAACCGCGCCGGATTCAAGTCATGGAAAGAGGCCGAGGCGGCGGGGTTCACCGCCTGCGGGGGATGCAGGCCGGACGCCGCGGAGACCCCGGCGGCGGGGGCGAAATGAATCTGTTCACCGCGGAGAGAACGGGGGAGAGATAACGGTTTTGCCGCGGATTCGCGCTGATTTGTCTCGATTTCTTTGCCGTATCCGCGGCTGAACCGTTGTCACACTTTCCGGCTTGGACACGTGGGTTCTGCAACCAGGGAGGTTTTTACATGAGAAAAATGCTCGCGCTGTTCGCGGGGGCGGCGTTCCTGTTCACGGCGGCCGTACGCGCCCAGGACGGCCCGTCGGCGAAGTTCCAGGAGGCCCAAGCCATGCTGCGAGATGGACGCACGGCACTGCGCGCCGTGGAGAAGGAGAGGCTCAATGCCCGCCGGAAATTCGAATCCGCCGCATCGCTCCTCATGGAGGTCAAGGCCCTCAACCCCGACTGGAATGCCGACGAGGTCTCGAAGGCCGCCGCGGAGTGCGGGAAGGCACTCGCCGGGCTCACGGATGGACCCGCCCTCGCCGCGGAACCGCCCGCGGCCCGCGAGACCGGCGCGCCGGAGAAGCCGGCGGCCGCGGCATCCGCCGGCGCCTTCATCGGTCACAAGGAAAAGAAGAAAGTCCACCGCGCCGAGTGCAGGTGGGCGCAGAAGATGTCGGAGAAGAACCGCGCTTATTTCAACACGTACCAGGAGGCCGCCGCTGCGGGTTACTCCCCCTGCAAGACGTGCAAGGCGGATGAGGCGGCGCCGTCAGGCGCGGCGTCCACTCCCGCGCGCGGGGCGCGGATAGAGAAAACGGGCGAGCCCCCGTTCGTGGGAGACATCGAGTCGAAGAGGGTGCACCGTGCGGGGTGCGCAAGGGTTCAGGAGATCCCGGCCCGGAAGAGGATATTCTTCATGCGCTATGCCGAGGCCGTGGCTGCCGGAGCGGTCCCCTGCTCCCTCTGCAAACCTGAAGATGCCCCGGCCGCGGCTCTTTCGCCGGTCGGGGGCGCCGCCGCATCGGCGGGCAGCCGTCCCTTTATCGGCCACTCCGCAAACAGGAAGGTCCACCGCGCCGAGTGCAGGTGGGCGCAGAAGATAGCGGAGAGGAACAGGGTCTATTTCACCACCTGCGAAGAGGCCGTGGCTGCCGGCTACACTCCCTGCAAGACCTGCAAGGCCGACGAAGCCCCGTCCCCGGGCGATTCAGGAGGGCCTGCTTCGGCCCCGGACGCCGCGCAGGGGGGGGCGAAAGCCTCCGCCCCCGCACAAACGCCCGCGGCCGGCGAGCTGTGCGCGAGTTCGACAGGCAAGACCTACCACAAGCCGGACTGCGCGTGGGCAAAGAAAATATCCGGGAGAAACCTGGTGGTCTACAAGACCCGGGACGATGCCATCGCCTCGGGCAAGACGCCCTGCAAGGGGTGCAAACCCTGAGTGTACGGGATGTCCCCCCGTTACCCTCCCGTCCAGTCTGGATCAGGGATGAGAAAGTTCTTCATTCACGACTTTTACAATGCCGGCAAAACAATGTCATAATGGCACTGTTTTGCCTTCCAATTCACGACGAAAAGGCCATTTTTGGCACAGTTTCAAACCGCAGTACATTTCATATCCCTAACTATATTGCTATCAATTGGTTATGCACTAGAGATAGTCGGCAATGCTGGTACGCTAATTGCACTATCATCTCTGGAGACGATCACGCCGTGATGTACGCAGCCTGGACAGCGAAAACGAAACAGTCGGCAACTGTATAGGTATTTACGGGGCACTACACCATAGTGCAGATAGGGGGATGCCATGACCTCTCGATTCAGCGCCACGCTGCTGGTCTTGTGCGCGGCCGCCGCCCCGGCGGGGGCCGCCATACTCAAGGGCCCATATCTACAGGACCTGACGCAGACGAGCGTGCGCGTCCGGTGGGAGACGGACTCGGGGACCGACAGCCGCGTTGACTACGGCACGACGGATTCCTACGGCTCTTCGGTCACGGGGACCGCGGCCACCGTCACACACAGCGGGACGACCAGATATGTCCACAGCCTTCAGATCACCCCCCTGAGCGCCGACACGACCTACCACTACAAGACGACCACGGGCGCGTTCTCGAGCGCCGACCACACTGTCCGGGCGGCCTTGACCGCCGCAACGCCGTTCCGCTTCGCGGCTTACGGGGACAACCGATCCAACGCGCCCGAACACCAACTCCTCACGGAAGCCATCCTCGCCTCCTCCCCTTCCCCGCGCATCGTCCTCAACGTCGGCGACCTTTGCTACGACGGCGACACCTACAGCTACTGGGCGTCAGAGTTTTTCACCCCCGCGGCTGCGCTCCTCTACGAGGTCCCGCTCTATGTCGCCATCGGCAACCACGACAAATCCACCTGGGTGAACGATTACTTGTATTTTCCCAACGCCCCGAACAGGTGGTACTCGTTCGACATCGGAAACGCGCATTTCGCGGTGCTGGACACCGAGGCATCCTATACCGTCGGTTCGGCCCAATACACCTGGCTGGATGCCGACCTCAGCGCCACCGCCCAGGACTGGGTCTTCGTCATGTTCCACTACCCCGCGTACTCCTCCGGCATGCACGGCGGCTATGCCGCCGTCCAGGCCAATCTCGTACCGCTTCTCGAGTCCCACGGGGTGGACATGGTGTTCAACGGCGACGACCACCTGTACGAGCGAAGCCTCAAGGCGGGCGTCAACTATGTCGTGACCGGCGGGGGCGGCGCGCCCCTCTACGCCATAAACCAAAATCCAAACCCCTACCAGGTCTACGCCGAAACGACCTATGAATTCTGCACCGTGGACCTTTCTGACACAACCCTCCTGCTCCAGGGGCGATACGGCACCGGCGTGGTATTCGATTTCCTGTCCCTCGGCGCCGGCGACGCGGACGGGGACGGCTACAGCGATGCGGCGGAGATCCGCTGCGAAGGCGATCCAGCCGACGCGGCCGTGCACCCCGCCGCCGTAAAGGTCAACTTCCAGCCGTCCAACAAAACACGCCCCGACGGCTTCGCCGCGGACTCCTGCGCCACGTTCGGCGCGAGCGGCACGAACGGCATCAGCGGCTACGGGTGGGTTGCGCCCTGAGCGCCGGGCGCGCACCATCCGGCCGTCCTGTGCTACACTATCCGCGTGAAAGCCTCGAACTCCGCCCCGGCGCAAAGAGGAAAGAACCGCACGGACCGCAGCGTCAGGATCTTCGGCCCTGTGCCCTCGCGCAGGCTCGGCCTCTCGCTCGGGGTGGACCTCGTCCCCTTCAAGACCTGCACGCTCGACTGCCTCTACTGCCAGCTCGGGCCCACGGCGCGCACGACCGTCACGCGTAAAAGCTACGCGCCCGCCGCCGAGGTCCTCCGGCAGCTTGAGGCCGCCCTGAAAAAGGGGGGGGCGATGGACTGGATCACCTTCTCGGGCTCCGGCGAGCCGACGCTCCACACCGGCCTGGGGAAGATGATCCGGGCGGTCAAACGGATGACCCGCATCCCGGTCGCGGTGATCACCAACGGCACGCTCCTCGCCGACCCACGAGTCCGCCGCGCCCTCCGCGAGGCCGACCTGGTCCTCCCCGACCTCGACGCCGGCTCCGCGCGGGTCTTCCGGAAGATCAACCGGCCCCACCCCTCCCTGCGCTTTTCCCGGGTGGCCGCGGGGATCACCCGGTTCGCGCGCGAGTTTCGCGGGCGCGTGTGGCTCGAGGTGGTCCTGCTGAGGGGGGTGAACGACGCGCCGGAGGAGCTGAAAAGGATCGGGGCGCTCGCCGCGACGATACGGCCCGAGCGCGTCCAGCTCAACACCGCCGCGCGGCCGCCGGCCTACGCGGACGCGAAGCCGCTCTCCCCCGCGGAGCTGCGGACGGCGCGAGATATCATCGCGGGTGCGCTCGCCGGAAGCCCGGTGGATATCATCGCCGATTTCAAGGGTGCGCGCAGGGCGGCGCGGCGTGGGGGGATCGAGGACGCGATCGTCGCCTACCTCGCGCGGAGGCCGGGCACGGAGCGCGACCTCGCGGCGGGGCTCGGAATCCGCAATGAAAAGATCGCCGGGCCGCTGGATGGCCTCGTCAGATCAGGGGCGGTGAAGAAGAGAGCGTTCCGGAACGAACAGTACTACCACGCCGCCGGCAAAACGCCCTCACCGCGCGGCGGGCGCTGACGGTTTCTCCCCGGCCTACACCATCGCCCTCAGTGCCCGGATAGGCCAAAAGGCGAATGCGCGGTCCATCGCGCACTCTGCACCCCGGCGCTCATCGCGCTCCGGGCGCGGCGTTCCTGACCGCTCCCCGGGCGGGAAGCGCGACGCGGACCGTCAGCCCCTTCCCGCGCCCCCCGGACTCGGCCCAGATCCTTCCCCCGTGCAACTCCGCGATCTTCCGGCAGAGCGTGAGCCCGATGCCGGTCCCCGGCTCGCTCGGGTAGCGCTGGAAACGCCGCTCGAACATCTTCTCCAGGTAGCTCGGCTCGATCCCCCTCCCCTCGTCCGCGACGGACACCACGACCTCCCCCTCCGCGTGTCGCGCCGAGACCCTGACGGCGCCCGCGCTCGTAAACTTGATCGCGTTTTCCACCAGGTTCCGGAACAGGTCGTTGAGGCGATCCCGGTCCCCGGAGACGCGCAGGCCCGGCGGGGACGGGAGGAACGCCAGGGAGATGCCCTTCTCCCGCGCCTCGGGGGCGAACTCGTCGGCCAGGGGTGCGAGGACGGCGTCGAGATCGAAGCGCTCCCGGCAGAGCGTGACGCTCCCCAAGTCGAAGGCGAAGAGGTCTATGAGCGAATTGACGTTTTTCTGGATGCGCGCAACCGCGGACTCAATCATCGCGAGGCCGAGCCGCTCGTCGTCGTCGAGCGGGGCCGGGCGCCGCTTCTTCACGAGATCGAGGCCCATCTTGATCTTGGCGGTGGGGGCCTTGAGCTCGTGGGAGGCGTCGCGGAGTATCCCGTCCTTGAGGACCTCGATCCTCTTCCGCTCGCTCATGTCGGTGAAGACCGCGTACGACCCCCGGTAACGGCCGTCCTCGTCCATGACGGGGACCGCGGAAACAAGGACCGGCACCATCTCGCCGCTTCGCGCGCGCACGCGCAGCTCGTAGCGGGTCGATTCACCCCGCCGGCGCCGCCGCTGCTCGCGCCGGTAGACCCTCACCCCCTCCCCGTCCAGGAAACCCTCCTCGGGACGGCCGATGATCTCGTCCTGCGGGTATCCGAAGGTCTTGCAAAAGCACCGGTTGGCGTACCGGATGACCTGGTGCTCGTCGGAGTGACACACCCCCTCGTTCATCCGCTCCACGAGGTCCCGGTACTTCGCCTCGGATATCTTCAGCGCGGCGTTCGCCCTCTCGACGTCGGTGATATCCTTGAAATGCTCGATCCTCCCGCCGGCGAGGGCGCCGCGACTGATGGGGGTGCATCGGTACTGTAGCACCCGGCGCGGCCTGCCCCGCGCGGCAGTCACCTCGCACCGGAGCGGCCGCCCCCCCCCCGCGCCGCGATACCCGTCCATGACGCGCCGCGCGAACGCCGCGTGACCCCCGATGAGCGCGCGGAGCGGACCGCGCACAAACTGTCGCTGATCGCCCCCGATGACCCGCGCGCGGCTGATACCGAAGAACTTCTCCATCGTGCGGTTCACCCAGACCACCCGGAACTTGCGGTCGAGGATGAAGATGCCCGTGTCGAGGGAGTCGATGCCGCACTCGAGGATGCTCCGCAGCCGCTCCTCGCTCCGCCTGCGCTCGATCGCCCCGCCGAGGATGCCGGCCGCGATCTGGAGCGTCTTGATCTCGGTTTCCGTCCAAAGCCTGGGTTCCGCGCAATCGTCGAAACCGAGAAACCCGTGCCACTCCGACTCGACATAGACGGGCACGAGGGCGAGGGAGAGGATCTGCTGGGCGTCCATGATCCCGCGGATCGACGGCGGCATCGCGCGGACGAGGCCGTGGAACGGCCCCCGGCACATCCGGTCCCGCAGGTACCCTATCCGCTGGAGGGGGAGGCTCGCCGTCCCGGGTTTGTCGATCCGCGCAGAGACGCCGGGCGCGACCCACTCGTGGCGCCGCGTCGTCAGCATCTCGCCGCGCGGCCCGCGGTGATTCTCGAAGAAATAGACCCGGCTGACGCCCGCGGCCTTGCCGAGACCGCGCAGGAGCCCCGCGCAGGCGCGCCCCATGTCCCTGCCCCGGAAGAGCGCCGTCGCCGATTTCGAGATCGCCTTGAGCAGCCTGTCGGTGTTCATCGTGTAAAGGATAGCGCAACGCTGATCCGTGGATCAGCGGGGCAGCGCCGCCACGTCGTCGTCGTATGCCGCGAACGATCCGTCGGGCGTGGAGACGGCCTCCTGGCTGAACCGCATCTCGATCAGCGCCCGGGCCTTCCGCTTGAACTCGCTCCATGATCTCACCTTCAGTGTCGAGCGCAGGAGGAAACCCGGGCGGGAGTGATAGCTGAGGTACGCGCGGCGGGCGAGCCGGTCGATCTCCTCGCTCGAGAGCGTTGTCCATGGCCGCGGCAGGGCCCTGTCCTCGACGGCGCCGAGGACGTAGTCGCGCCAGTAGTCGCGCCCCGTCTCCTCCACGAGCCTTTTCCAGAGCGGCGTGAGCGGCTTCGCGAGGGTCTTCGAGAACTGCACGTAGTCGAGGTCGAGCCGCTTCGCGAACCGGACCGTCTGCCGGACGGTCTCCCGCGTCTCCCCCGGCGCCCCGATCAGGAAAAACCCGAGCGGCCGTATCCCGAGCTCGCGCGTCATCCTGACCGTATCCTCGATCCGCGCGAGGGTGATCCCCTTGTTGAGCCGGTCCAGGATCTCCTGCGAGCCGGATTCGAGCCCGTAGTAGATGCGGCGGCACCCGGCATCCCGCATCTCCCGGAGGAGCTCCTCATCCACCGAATCGACGCGCGACCGGCAGGCCCATTCGAGGTCCAGCTTCTTCTCCTTGAGGCGGCGGCATATTTCGCGCGTCCTCTCGCGGATGCAGGGGAACTCGTAGTCGAAGATGTCGATCTCCCTGACCCCGTGCTTCACGTAGCACTCCTCCATCTCCGCCACCACGGTCGCGGGCTGCCGAGGGGCATAGCGCGTCCCCCCCGCCTCGCAGAAGAGGCACCGGCGCGGGCAGCCGAGCGACGTCACCATCACGGTAAAGTTCCTCCGCTCGGTGGGGAACTCGGCGTACCGGTCGTTGGGGAGGAGGTGCCGGGCGGGATTGGGGAATGCGTCGAAGTCGATCGGGAGGTCGTGGGGGGTGACGAGGGCGCGGCCGTCCTCCTTGTAGACGAGGCCGGGGACGTCCCCGAACCGCCTCCCCCCCTCGATCTCCGAAAGAAGCGCGGGGAGCGTATGGTACGCGTGCTCGACCACGCCGAAATCGATCTCCGGGGGCGCGACCGACTCGCGGGGGTAGACGCGGAGGTTGTACCCCCCGACGACCACGGGGACCTTCAGGCGGGTCTTGAGGTACCGTATCCAGTCAAGGGTCTCCCTGAACATGTAGGTCGTCATCATGACCCCGAGGATATCCGGGGAGAACTCCTTCAGGCGGGCGAGGACATCCTCTTTCGAGAGGCGGAGAGTCCGGGCGTCGATGAGGATGACCTGGTGGCCGGCCTTCTCCGCGATGCCCGCGACCCAGGCGAGGCTCAGGGGGGGAAACAGGCCGAAGAACCGCTGCACGACCTTCAGGTTTTCCTCGTGCAGCTTGTAGGAGAACGGGTTGAAGACGAGCCCGAGACGCATGAACGCACCAGCCCCCTGCCGGGTGAGCGGATCTCCCCAGCCCGGGAGCCGGCGATCTTCCGGCATGAGGATCGTCGTCGGTGGAGCGGGCGATGGGAATCGAACCCACATGACCAGCTTGGAAGGCTGGGGCTCTACCATTGAGCTACGCCCGCGGGAGACACGCGCATGATGATATCTCAGGGCCGACGGTCGTTCAATAAAAAAGCATGCGGCCGAAAGCATCTCATCTTCGGACCACCTACCGCTATGGATGCGGGAGGGCGCCCGGTCCATGAACTTTAACTCCTGAGTATATCGACCGATCGGGGCCGACTTTTGCGGCAGCTTCCTGACAACCTCTTTCCCGACCCTCTCCTACTTGGAGAGCCGTATGTTGTCCAAATAGTATGTCCCTCCCTCGCTCGGCTGCCAGCAGAAGAAATTTATATATGCCACGTCGTTCACGTCGATTCGACTGGAAATATTCTTTAATGGAACCTTCATCGTGTACGCCGTCTCCGGCGGAAGATGATAATTGAGGGTGGTTTGCCGTTCCTGATTGGAGCTTTTTAATTTAAAACAGATGTCGATCGGATGAGTCTCGGGGTTATAAAAATCCGCCTGCAGGTAGTCATAGCCGTCGAAGTTAAGCGCTACGCCTTCATTCCGAAAGGCGGGCGCTACCGTACTTGACGGGAATGTGATTTTCAGAGCCCCTTTCCCGCTTGTCGCATGATCAGGCCCGACTGTTGCATTCAAACCGTCCATGAATTTCCATCCCTTCAGATCCCGCTCATTCTCGAAGTCCCAGAGCACCTTGGAGACCTCGGGAACGTTCTCCTGTGCCTTTGTGCCGGAAGAGGCTGCAGCCGTTTCCGGAGCCCTGACGGGGGTTGGCCCGGGCGCTTGTGCCGGGGAGGCGGCAAGCTGATGCCCGCAATACGGGCATGCCTTCCAGCCCTCTTCCATCTTTTTACCGCACGAGGGGCATATCCCCTTTTTCTCAAGAGGCGCCGCGCACATTGGACAGCACTTCCACTCGTCTTTTACTTCCGTTCCGCAGCGCGGGCATACGGCCGCCCACGCCGCAGAGCAGATAAGCACTGCCGTCAAAACCACGCACCACACGCCCGTCCCTGTCATTCTTCTCATCGCGAACCTCCGTTTCTTATACGCGCAATTGAGTGCCCCATCGCCGTCAACCTCTCTATCTGTTCGGCAATCCTGACCCTCATTGCCTGCAGTGTATGCGCGTCATTCGTAAAGTCATCGAAATATTTCACCAGGCTGTCATCCACCGTGATCAGGTGTTTCGCGGCTGCCAGCGTTTCCTGGTCGGGGGGAGCCGCGTGCGCCTCGAGTTTTTTTACGCATTCCCGAAGCAGCCAGAGGTATTCGTAATCTTCAAGGCCATCGCGGAATGCCTCCAGGCGCAGGGTTCCCACCGGACCGTTCTTGCCCGGATAATACAGGACTCCTCCCCCGTTCTGGCCTTCAAACGTCTCTGTGGCCTCCCATGGGTTCTTGATCCAGAAATTGATGCACCAGTACAGATATCCGTCAAGACCGAACTTCCAGCACATCCATGGAATGATGCGGCAGTTGACGAGGTCCCAATCCAGCATGAGCGTCGGGAAGGGCGGTGACGGCCCGGAGGTGTATATCCAAAATTCCTTGCCCTCGCGCTGAAACTTCCTGCCGAGCGCGAGGTTCCCGGGGGTCAGTTCATACATCCGGGGGCACCATATATCGACATCCCTGTACCCCTCCTGCACCATCAATGTCATGAGGTTTTTAATTCTCGGGTGGCCCTGGTGGATCAGGGCGTTGATCTGCTTCGTCCACTCCCCCGGATGTTCGTCGATGCTGTATACATACGCTTTTTCAATCCATCCCTTTTTTTCAAGATGTTCGCCGATCGCCCGGAAAGTCCCTTTCAACGTCATGGCGCTCCTGAAGCCTATCCAGCCCTCAGGTTTCCATCGCTCGAACCTGGCGGTTCCCCAGTCGGGCCATTCCGGCGCAACGGCAAACCGCGGCTGGTGAAGCTGCTCCATGTAGAACTGATATCGCTTGTCGAATTCGCTGAAATCAAATGTGAGCCTCCCTCCTTCCGCACCTGTAAAGCCCGGGTAACCGAGATTGCGCATGGGGCTGATTCGGTGTGTGAGCATGTCGACATAGTAGCGCTTCTCGAGGGACTGCAGGCGCGCCCGCCAATCCCTGATCGATTCTCCTGGACGCTTTGGATACGTCGCCCGGATGTCGTAGAAATCGAATACCGCCGGGAGGTGCATCTCCTCGGGCAGAGTAAAATTCCATACGTGTACGCCGATCTTCACCTCCGAGGCACGCTGTTTCCCCTCGTACAGCCGGAGCCGCCCTTCATAATCTCCGGCAGGAGTTCCGGGCGGCGCGTGGAGCACTGCCCAGAGCGGCTGTAGTTCCCCTTCATTGGCCACCACCGTTCCCGGCACGTAGTCCGGGGAGGGCCAGAGCGGATCGGGATGGGCTCCCGCATAATCCTGTCCGTAATAGAGCTGATGGGGATGCACGTAGCCGATCTGGGAAATCTCGACTTCTGACTTCTTTATCTCGCCCGCCGGTCCTTTTAGATCCGTCATCTCACATCGGAATGTCCGCGATCCATTGCCCTTGCCGCGACTTACGGGATAGAGCACCACCTGGACTGCCTCATACTCGCCTCGCGCCAGCGAGAGATGCGCGCGGGGCCCGAATCTCCCTTTGAATGTTCGCGGTTCCCTGTACACCTTGATGGCGGGACATTCCGTCCCCACCAGAAGCGCTCCGGGCTTGATAGCATCTTTAGGAAAACCGTTGAGGGGATTTCCGCACTTCGGACAAAACGACCATTCTTCCTTCAGTTGCGCCGGACAATTGCCGCATTCCTGCGACCATGTTATGGCGGAGGATACGCCGACGCTGAGTGCCAGAAGGGTAAAAATAAGGCATTTCATCGATCGGCAGCACATTTGATTGGAGCATAGCACATCTATCCGATATCTGCATCCTCAAACCTGTTTCAAACCTGTTTCGCTTTCCCTGTCTCATCTTTCGTCCCTGTGATAAGATCCCATCAGACCGGCGCGATTGCTGCGGATGGGCGTGGTTGCGAATTGCCTGCCCGGCGCGGCGCAGGCGGGCGCCGGGAGGCCCGCGCTCCAGGAGCCGCTCCGGGCTGCTTTTCGCCATGCAAGAGGAAAAATGTCTTCGATAATGCGGATCGCCCTCTGCATCGCCGCGCTGTGCGCCTGCGGCGCCGCGGCGGCTGAGACCGTGCTCGTCGCCGATTTTCGCGCGGGCGGCGCGGCGGGCGAAGGGGATGACGCTCTTTCCCTCGGCCTTCCCTACCTGATCGCGCGGACGCTCAACGGAACGCCCGGCTGCCAGGCGATCCTCCCCGACCTTCCCCCCTCGCGCCTCATTCCGAGGCTCTACGATTCGAAAGGGATGCCCGACTTCGAGGAGGCGTCGCGCCTCCGCACCGGGGCCGGGGCCGACCGATGCCTCCTCGGGCGGGCCGTTCGCTCGGGCAACGCCGCAGACGCGGGCGGCGCCTCGACAGTCACTTTTTACCTGGCCACCTCCGGGGATGCCCCTCCGGAGGCGTTCGGCGCAGATGTCGCGGGCGATGGATGCCTTCCGGCCCTCGCGGCATGGGCCGCGGGGAAGGTCAATCCCGCCTCCTCGGGAATCCCCGCGCTGAAAATGCCGCCCGGGCTTCTCCCCTCTTTCTCGCGCGGGCTGAAACTGCTCCGCGAGGGGAATCCGGCCGGGGCCGAGCGCGCACTGCTCGCCGCAGCGAAGGAATACCCCGGGAGCCCGGACGCCCGGTGCCTGCTCGGCCTCGCCGCCGGCGGGCACGGCAAGCCCTATGCGGCCCTGCGCCTCTTCAACGAATCGGCGAATCTCGACACCGGCTTTTCTTTGCCGGCCTACCGCGAGGGCAAACTCTGGCTTTCTCTCGACCGCGCCACGCTCGCGGAAAGCGCGTTCGACAGGGCCGCAGGCATCCAGCCATCGTTCTTCGAGGCCCTCCTCGAATCGGGGACGCTCAAAACCGGGAGGGGCGACTTCTCGGGGGCGGAAGGGGCGCTTCGGCGCGCGATCAAGATGCGCCCCCGGAACACGGAGGCGCGCTACCGCCTGGCGGACTGCCTCGCGCGCGGAGGGAAAGAGGATCAGGCACAGGGCATCCTCGCCGCGCTCGTCGCGGGCAACGGGGAGCACGGGCCGGCCCGCTATCTCCTGGGAAGGCTCCTCTTCCAGGCCGGGGACTACCGCGCCGCCGAATTGGAGGCGCGCAAGGCGGTGCGCCTCATGCCGGACGACCCGGAGGCGCACACCCTGCTCGCCGACTCTCTCTCGCGACAGGGCGGGACTAACCGGCACGCGGAGGCGGCTGTGGAATTGAGGAAGGCGATCTGGCTGAAGGATAAGGGGAAATAGTCTTTCGCCACGGAGGCGCGAAGTTCACGAAGGAACCGTCTCGCCGCTTGAACTGTTTGAACCGTTTGGACCGTTTGAACAGGAATAGCGCGGAGCGCTATTCCTTCTTGTACCGGTCGAGGGCAAGCCGCATGATCTTCTCGGCGAAGTCCATGTAGGTGAGGCCGATCTGCTCGGCGGCGTTGGGGAGGTCCTCGTTTTCGGCGATGTTCGGGTTCGGGTTCACCTCGAGCACGTAGAGGGCGCCGTCGGAGGCGAGCATCAGGTCCAGGCGCCCGTAGTCCCTCAAGCCCAGCGCATGGAAGGCGGTGAGGCCGATCTGCTCGATGATCGCAAGCGTTTCCTTCTTAAGATCTTTCGAGAAGACCGTCTGGATCCCCCACTTGTCCCGGTACTTGGAGTCGAACTTCGCCTTGAAGCTGTAGACCCTGAGCTTGTCGTTCGTGGACTTGCTGAAGTCGAGCTCCACCGGCGGGAGCACGATCGGCTTCTCGTTGCCGATCATCCCCACGAAGAGCTCCCGCCCCTCGATGTACTCCTCGACCAGCGCCCCGCAGCCGATCTTCTCGTGCACGTAGGCGATCCGGTTCGCGAGGGTCTCGTCGTTCCTGACCACGGAGCTCTCGGCGATGCCGATGGACGCATCCTCGGTGAGCGGCTTCACGATCAGGGGGAATCGCAGCTTCGAGGGACGGATGTCGAACTGCCCGCGCGGGTAGACCGCGAAGTCGGCCGACCAGAGGCCGTGGAAGGCGAGGATCTTCTTCGTCAGCCCCTTGTTCTGCGCGAGCATCAGAGCGTCGGGGCCCGAGCCGGTGTACCTCACGTTCAGCATGTCGAGAAGGGCCGGGACGCAGAACTCCATTGCGGAGTCCTTGCGGAACGTCTCGCACAGGTTGAAGACGATGTCGTGGGGATGCCCCTCGAACTCGGCGATGAGGCCCTTCACGTCGTCGTACACACCGTACAGCCTCACCTCGTGGCCGTTCTTGGTGAGGTACTCGACGAGGTGGTGGCTCGCCTCGGTCCCCTGGCCGGACATCGCGACCTGGAGCTCCTTCTCGTCCGACTGGTCTGCGGCCCGGTCGTAGAGGACGGTGATCTTGATTTTTTTCACGCGGCTGCGCGCCTCTCCATGGAAATTGCGTGTGCGCTTCGACGGTAGTATAGCGGAGCGCCGCGGAAAGGCACAGGGAAAAGAACGTGTCGGCGTGTGGGCGTAACGCAAAACGGCGCGGATAAAAAATCAGAATATCTTCTTGGCCGCGCGGCCGACGGCTTTGAACGGAAACGACACGACATCGTAGACGCCGTCGAGCGGGTTCCACGCGTAGACGCGCACTTTCGACTTCGGGTTTTTCGACTGCCCGCCGCTCTGCGTGTCCGCGGCGGGCTCCCCCTTCCGGGCGGTCGTCACCTCCACGCAGGAGACAGGCGCAAAGGCACACGTGACGGCGACGAGGGCGAAGGCACTCCGTCTCATGATCCTCCGTATTCACTCCACGAGCGAAAAATCCGTCGTGCGCAGATCCGGCCCGAGCTTCAGCGGGTCGGCGCCGGGCGGCACGAGTATCGAGTAGAGCGTGTACGTGCCCGCGGGCACCCCGCCCCCCATCGGCTGGATGAATGCCGTCGCCTGCACCTCGCGCACGATGTTCACCCCGCGCGCCGCGGCGGGGGGACGGCCGCCCCGGGAGGGGTCAAACCGGCGCCACCCGGCCGGATACACGAATGCGTAAAACTCCCCCGTGGGGATGCGCGCCGCGACGTAGGCGTCCGCCTTCCCGGCGCCGCCTGCGGGGGGGTAGAGAAAGAAGGCGGCCGTGACCGTGGATCCCCGCCGGATCGTTCCTCCGGGAGGGGGGCTCAGCCAGAACTCGTGCTGCGGGTGGGACGCGGGAGCGGGGATCGACCCCGCGTGATAGAAGTCGCCGGGCTGGATATCTTCAAGCGGGAGGAGCGTGTCGAGGTACCGGGAATCGCGAATGGCGTCGCGGTATGCCTGTGTGACGCTCCCGGGGACGGGGCCCTCCCCCGCGCGGTTCGGGTTCCGCGAGACCCTGAAGTCGCACAGGTAGCCGCCGCTCGTGGCGATGTCGTTGTACATCACGACGAGCCGCACGAAACCGAACTCGCCCGTGTGCGCGAGGGCGTCGTACCCCTGCGTGATCCAGTCCTCTTTCGGGATGTCGGAGAAGGCACCGGGCATGGCCCCTCGTCCCTCGCCCCGGCGGCGCGCGTCGACGCTCCCGAACTCGAAGATCCCCTGCGGCTTCCCGCCGCTCACGCGCGCGAGCTCGGCGGGAGACGCGCCTCCCGCGCGGTCCCTGCGGTAATCCCCCGCCATCATGTCGCGGAGAATCGGGAGGTAGAGCCACTGCACGGTGACGGAGAAGCCGGGCCCCGCGGTCGGGTGGTCGCCGTAGTTCAGGCCGCTCAGTCCGGTCATGTCCACGTAGGCGTCCCCCGGGTACAGGTTCTTCCAGTTGCTGTACGTCTCCAGGCCCTCCGCCGAGCCGAAATAGTTGACCGACCATGTCCAGACCACCCTTCCCGCCTCCTCCGGGCTCAACTGGGCGTAGAAAAGATCGTGGACATGGCGGAACATCCCGACATACTCCTCGATGCTGCCGTTGTTCCACGGGTGCCCGGGCCAGGCGGGCGCCGGCTTGATGTTCGCCTCATGCGCCCAGCGGATATACACGGGGAGGGCGGGATACTTCCGCACGAAGTTCCGCACCTGCTGCGCCATGGCGATAATCCCGTCGTCGTGCCCGCCATTGATGAAACTGATGTTCGAGAAGCGTTCGTCCGGCACCCCCTCGACCCCCGACTGCCAGCAGATGATGGGGCTCTTCCCCGTCCGCCCGACCTTGTCAAGGAGGAACGGCCCGCCCTCGAAATTATAGTCGAAGGCGCAGAAGATCATGACATGGGTGTGGCTCCGGCCCGTCGCCTCGTCGAAGGCGAGGATGTCCTCGTCGTATTCCCACGTGGCGGGGATGAACGCCCCGAGCATGATCCCGGGGCCGGGGGGTGGGGCGGCGGGGGCGGAGAGTGCGAAGAGCGGAAGAACGGCGAGCAGCGCGCGCAGTTTCATGACGGCCCATAGTATATCAGGTTCAGACAGCGTCAGGGGCGTGAACAGCGCGACACTAGTCGTTCAAGACAAAGGTCGTGGTCTTGAGGTCGGGGCTCATATTCCGGGGGTCGGTCCCGCGGGGCACGAGGATCGAGTAGAGCGTGTAAGTCCCCGTAGGGAGACCCGCGCCCAGTCCCTGGACGAACGCCATCCCCTGCACCTCGCGCTTCACGTCGAGCCCCTGCTTCGCCGCAGGCGGATAGGCGGCGCCCGCGACGCTGAACTGCCGCCACTGCCCCGGCCAGACGAAGGCGTACCACTCGCCCGTCGGTATCTGCGCCGCCACGTACGCGTCGGTGCCCCAGTTTTCAGAAGTCGGGTTGATGGGCGGGTGGAGGAAGAACGCCGCGGAGACGGTCGAGCCCTTGCGTACCCCTCCCCCCGGGTACACGCTCAGCCAGAACTCGTGCCTCGGGTACGACTCGAGGCGCAACAGCGACGGCGCCCGGAGGTAGTCCCCGGGCTGGATATCCTCCATCGGGCGGGGGGAATCGAGGAACACGGGGTCGCTCACAGCCCGGCGGTAGGCATCCGTCCAGATCGGGGGCACGGGGGGCTCGGGCAGCCCGACGTTCTGCGCCACGCGGAAATCCGAGGGAATGTTTCCGCTCGCCGCCACGCCGTTGTACCAGAGGATGAGCCGCACGAAGCCGAACTCCTCCGTGTGCGCGAAGGCGTCGTAGGATTGTGCGATCCAGTCTTCCTTCGGGATGGTCGAGGCGGCGCTCCCCGGGATGTACAACGTCGCGCCGACGCTTCCGAATTCGAACAGGACCTGGGGCTTGCCCTTTCCGGGGAGTGCGCGCAGCGCCCCTCCGAGATCCCCGCGGTCGTAGCTCCCGGCCATGAGGTCGCGGAGCATCGGGATGAAGAGCCACTGCGCAGAGACCGCCATGCGGGGCCCTGCGGTCGGGTGGTTCCCGTAGTTCAGGCCGCTCACGCCGATGATGTCCACCCAGTCGTCGCCGGGGTACAGGTTGTTGAAGTTGCTGAAGGTGGCGAGCCCCTCGGCCGACCCCATGTAGTTCGGCGACCAGGCCCAGAGCACGTTGTCCGCCCCGGCCTCATCGAACATGCCGCGGACGTATCGCCACATCGCCTTGAACTTCTCCGTGTCGCCGCCGTTCCACGAGTGCCCCGGCCATGCGGGGGCGCTCGAGATGTTCATCTCATGGGCAAAGCGGATGACGATCGGGTCCCCGAACTCTCTGCACTGCCGGGCCATGTTGAGGATCGCGCCGTCGTGGTCCCCGCGCAGGAAAGAGTCGAAGGAGAAGCTCGGGTCGGGCCTCCCGTCGATCCCGGGCTGCCACGTCACCACCGGGACCTTGCCCGCGTCCCGGATCTGGTCGCAGAGATACGGGTGCGCGCCGATCCCGTTGTAATCGAACGTGCAGAAGAACATCGTGTGGGTGTGGGTTTTCCCCGCGGCGAGATCGAATGAACGGATGGAGGCGGTATACTGCTCCACCGGGGGAATGAACGCCCCGACCATGATCCCCTGATTGTCCGCCCCGGCGAGTCTGCATGAAGCGGCGAGCAGCGCACCGCACCACCACATTATTTTCACGTCCGCACCCCCTATTTCCCTCTCCCCTTTAAACTTAGCACATAAATCAGGAGGTGTCCAATCCGCCCGCCGGCCGGAAATGGACGGAGCCGGAGGTCCGATGTCGGCTCACGCGCTGCGGGTTGGAGAACGGGGGTGTCGGAGGGGTCAGACGGCCGAAAACCGGATCTTCCAGACCATGAAGACCGCCTCGAGGAAGATCCTCTTGCTCATCTTTGATTTTCCGCGCGTCCGGTCCACGAACACGATGGGTATCTCGGCGAGGCGGAATCCCTTCTTCCATGACCTGAATTTCATCTCGATCATGAACGAGTACCCCTCGGAGCGGATGCGCTCGGGCTGTATCGCCCTGATCACCTCCGCGCGGTAGCCGTTGAAACCGCCCGTGGCGTCATGGAGGGGCATACCGGTGATCAGGCGCGTGTAGAGGCTCCCCCCGCGGCTGAGGGCAAGCCGGTGGGGGGGCCAGTTCTCCACCCCGCCCCCCGCGACATATCTCGTCCCCACCGCAACATCGTGCGTCTCGAGCGCGCGGAGGAACTCGGGGAGATAGCGCGGGTTGTGGGAGAAATCGGCGTCCATGGTGATGATCCGGTCGTAGCCGCGCCCGAGGGCATGCCGGAAACCCGCAACGTACGCCGTGCCGAGCCCCAGCTTCCCCGGGCGATGGAGCGCGGAAACCTCCGGGTGCTTCGCGGCGAGGTCGTCCGCGATCCGGCCGGTGCCGTCGGGGGAGTTGTCGTCGATGACGAGGATATCGAGGCCCAAGCCGAGGGCGAGGACCTCCTCTACGAGCGCGGAAAGGTTGTCCCGCTCGTTGTAGGTCCCGATCATCACGAGGGTCTTGTTCATGTGCGGGGATCCCGGAACGATGGTGCGTGCGCGGAGGGTATTGTAATCAAGCCCGGGTCGAAATGCAATCCGATCCGTCCGAGGCGGGATCCTGCGCGATCCGGTTGCTGCACCCCTCGTCACCCATCGCCTTTCGCAGGGAAGACTGCAGCGCAGGCCTTAGCCTGCGGAACCTTCCCTGCGAAACAGACCGACTTCCCCTGCCGCCGAGGCACCCTCAATTGACCGTCACTGGCTCCACGTCCATGTTCGTCTCCGTCGCGGGCGCGCCGGCGGGAACCCAGACCGCCTCAAACGTGTAGGCGCCGGTCGGGATCGTCGCGGGCACGATGAAGGTGAGCCCCCCGGACGGGTTTCCGCTCACGTCGTAGTTCGCGGCGACCGGGACGATGTTCGACTGGAAGTTCTGCGACGGGTCCATGACGAGGAGGCTCCCGTCGATCATCACCACCCCGAGGTATGCATCCACCCGCTGCGTGATACCGGTGAAGGCGTAGTTGATGGTGATGTTCGCGCCCCGCGCAACCGTCGAGGGGGACGGGGTGATGTCGAGCTTCCCGCCGCCTCCCCCGCCGGGAATCAGGTCCGCGTAGGGGGGGAGATAGGTGAGGAAATTCGCCGAAGACGAGATGGCGTTCTTGTACGCGGTCGTCACCGAGGAGGGGACGCCGGAAGTATCCCAGACGCGATAGTCGGCATTCAGTCCTGGCTGGGTGTCATTCTTGTTGTACCAGACCACCGCCCTGAGGTTGGGGTAGGAGCCCATCGAGCCGTAGCTTATTTGGATCCAGCCCGGCTTCTGCGCTGCGCTTCCGGCAGTCGCGAACCACATGACGATCTGCGGCTTGTGGGGGTAGCGGGATGCCTCGTCCCCGAGGACGGGACCGAAGAGCGAGCTGAACGAGAGGCCCGCGGAGCCCCCTCCCCCGCCCCAATTGGTGTCGAAGCCGAGCGCCCCGACCCAGTCCACGTATGCATCTCCGGGGTAATATGCCGAGTAGTCCGTCCCCGGGGTTCCCTGGTAGTTCGGGCAGAATGCCCACTGCGCCTTCGTCGCTCCGCGCGTCGTGAAGATGTCATGCACGTGTTGCCACATCTGTTTGTATTTCGCAGGGTCTCCATAGTAGGGGCTGGAGCTCAGGTTGAATTCTGCACACAAGGCGAGGATAACCGGTTTATCGAAGGCCTTCACGGCATCCGCCACGCTCCGGATGTATGCGTCGTCCGCGCCGCTGATGATCTGGTTGAACGTGTGGGGGTAGGTCCCCCAGACGCACATCGGGGTGGCGTTGTGGCTATTGACTCTGCTCATCAGTTCAGTGTGTGACGCTGATGAGGCGTCGAACAAAAGCGCATACTGCACGATCGCGTGCTGTTTCGTGGCGGAGAAAAAACCGGTGATCTGGGCATCCGTTGCCCCGTCGAGGAAGACCCCGAGGGACACCCCCGCGAACGACGAGGTCGTGCATACGGCAACCGATGTGACAAGGACATAAGTCGGGACAACCATGCGCAGGTTCATAAACACCTCCTAGGATGTTATTGTAGCCCGAATCCCGCAGGATAGCCAGCACAATCGCCGGCCCGGAGTACTGGGTCCCTTACGGGGGGCATCTTCTTCCGGATGTCATTCCCGCCCCGCTTTTTGCCGGGGGTAAACTCCAGCGGGAATCCAGCGTTACACGCTTCAACGCCGGGACGCAGAT
>JBAXOY010000036.1:0-26000 GCA_037133055.1 Chlamydiota bacterium | reverse complement strand
CGCAGATGAACGCAGAGTACGCAGATAAAACTACGGTTGAAAGTTCAAGGGAATAAGCGGGAAGAGAAGGAGGCTCCGCGTCCCATTCATTCCTGAAAATCATGTGCTGTTTCTTTATCTGCGTTCATCTGCGAAATCTGCGTCCTGAATGCCTCTTTACCTTGAACTTTAAACTTTAGGCTGTTGTCCCATCCGCGTGCATCCGCGGCGATCCGCGTCCAAAAGTATTTTGTCGTATTTTATATCCTGTCTATCCTGACGATCTGCGTTCATCTGCGTGCTACCGTTAAAGCCGGATCAGTATGGGAGTTGTACCCCCCGAAACTGTCCCACTACGGCGCTGCATGGAGTTCGCTTCACCCCGATTGCGGATCGCGCGCGCATTATATTGCCCCTCCCCGCATGATGTGCTATAAACGGCGAAAATGAATCCCGTGCTGCTCACCATTGACCTGCAGAAAGATTTCCCACGACTTTTCCCCCTCCTCAAGCCCCCCGCGAAGTTCGATGCGAGCGTGCGCCGTCTGACCTCCTTCTTCAGGGAGCGGAAGCTCCCGATCATCCACCTCCTCACGCTCCACAAGGAGGACCGGAGCACCTGGACGCGGCAGATGAAGCGGGACGATTTCAGGATCTGCGTCGAGGGCACGGAGGGGATGGGGGAGCTTGAGTCGGTCGGCCGGAGGCCGGACGAGACGGTGATCCACAAGACCCGCTGGAGCGCGTTCCACGGCACCGAGCTCGACCGACTCCTCGCGGTGCGCGGTCTCGACACGCTCGTGCTCGCCGGGTTCCTGACGCACGCCTGCATCCGGGTCACCGCCCTCGACGCCTACCAGCGGGACTACGACGTGATCATCGCCAGGGACTGCGTGGACACCTACGACGCCGCGCACGAGCGCGTGACGCTTGCCTACCTCTCTCGCTACGTCGCCCGGGTGCTCTCCAACGAGGAACTCTTCTCCCTGCTGGAGTCGTGAACCGCGTAAGGGCCGGGCCGGGGGTCCGGCCCGGCATCGGGCGCGCCGGCGACCTCCCCCTGTTGAGTCAAAGCCCCGGTTGTAGTATCATGCCTCCACGCGGTCCCGGGGGGCATGGCGCCCACGGGGAGGAGAAAGGAGATCCATCCATGCTGTGGGGAAAGATCGGCGAAACGGCGGGAAAGATCTATCAGCATCTGAAGCAGAAGAAAGCGGCGACCCCGACCGAGCTCATCAAGGCGGTGAAGGTTCCGTACGACGAGCTCCAGATGGCGCTCGGGTGGCTCGCGCGGGAGAACAAGATCAAGTTCGAGAAGGCGAAGACCCGCCTGAAGATCATGCTGAAATAACATGGCAAAAACCCTTACGGGCGCGATCATCGCGCGGCACCTCGTCTCCGGACGCGCCGTGGCCGGCGAGGAGATCGCGCTCCGGATCGACCAGACCCTCACCCAGGACGCCACGGGCACCCTCGCCTTCCTCCAGTTCGAGGCGCTCGGCCTCGACAGGACCCGCGCGCGCCTGTCCGTAAGCTACGTGGACCACAACACGCTCCAGGCCGGGCCCGAGAACGCGGACGACCACCGGTACCTCGAAACGGCGGCCGCGCGCTACGGCGTCTGGTTCTCCCGCCCGGGCAACGGCATCTGCCACCAGGTGCACCTCGAGCGGTTCGCGGCTCCCGGCGCGACCCTTCTCGGCTCCGACAGCCACACCCCCACCTGCGGCGGACTCGGGATGCTCGCCATCGGCGCCGGGGGCCTCGACGTCGCCGCCGCGATGGCCGGCGAGCCGTTCCGCCTCGCCATGCCCTCGGTCGTCCTCGTGAGGCTGGGTGGGAAACTGCATCCCTGGGTCTCGGCGAAGGACATTGTCCTCGAACTGCTCAGGCGCTTCGGGGTGAAGTGGGGGAGGGGGAAGGTGCTCGAGTACGGCGGCCCCGCGCTCGCCGCCCTTGCCGTGCCTGAGCGCGCGACGATCGCGAACATGGGAACGGAGCTGGGGCTCACCTCATCCGTCTTCCCCTCCGACGCGCAGGCGCGGAAGTTCCTCGCTGCGCAGGGGCGCCTGAAGGCGTGGCGCCCGATGGCCGCGGACGCGGGCGCCGAATACGCGGAGACCGTGGAGCTGGACCTCGACGCGCTCGAGCCGCTCGTGGCGGTCCCCCACAGCCCCGACCGCGTGCGCCCGGTGCGCGCGATCGAGGGGACGAGGGTGGACCAGGTGTGCATCGGGAGCTGCACCAACTCCTCGCTCAAAGACATGACGGAGGCGGCGGCGATGTTGAGGGGTCGCACGGTCGCCACGGGGGTAAGCCTGACCGTCTCGCCGGGGTCTCGGCAGGTGCTCCGTATGATCGCCGCGAGCGGCGCGCTCGACGCGATGCTCGCCGCGGGCGCGCGGCTCCTCGAGAACGCCTGCGGCCCCTGCATCGGGATGGGGCAGGCGCCTCCCTCCGGGGGGGTGTCGCTCAGGACCTTCAACCGCAATTTCAAGGGGCGCGCCGGGACGCCGGACGCGGGGGTCTACCTGTGCAGCCCCGCCGTGGCGGTCGCGTCCGCGATCGCGGGGAAGATCGCCGACCCGAGGCGCCTCGGGAATCCGCCGTCCGTGAGACTCCCGTCGCGCTTTCTTGTGGACGACGGGATGATCGCGCGCCCGGCCCGGAACCGGAAGGCGGTCGAGGTGGTCAAGGGGCCGAACATCGCGCCGCTCCCGCGCTTCCCCGCCCTCGTCGACCGCGTGGAGGGCGCGGTGGTGCTCGTCTGCGGCGACAACGTGAGCACCGACGACATCATGCCCGCCGGCGCCAGGCTCCTCCCGCTCCGCTCCAACATCCCCGCCCTCGCGGGCCACGCCTTCGAGCGGCTTGACCCCGGCTTCACCGGGCGGGCGAAGGCCGCGGGGACCGGCATCGTCGTCGCGGGCGAGAACTACGGGCAGGGCTCGAGCCGGGAGCACGCGGCGCTCGCCCCGAGGTTCCTCGGGGTCGCGGCGGTCATCGCCCGCTCCTTCGCCAGGATCCACCGGGCGAACCTCGTGAACTTCGGAATCCTCCCCCTCGTCTTCGAGCACGCGGGAGATCTCGCCCGGCTCCGCCTCGGCGACCGGCTGCAGATCGAGGGCGTGCGGGAGGCCGTGCGGGAGCGGGAGCGGGTCGTCGTGCGAAACGTGAGCCGGAGCGTGGAGATCCCCGCGCGCCTCGAGCTGCCCGGGTGCGCGCGCCGCATCGTCCTTGCGGGCGGCCTGCTCAACGACATCAAGGAGCGCGCGTAGCGTTCCTCCCGGCGGCCTTGCGCCGCCGGAGGAGAAAATTCACGGGGCCAGGCTCCAAGATCGGCGGAGATGGCGAATGCAGATTAGATTCATGAGGTATGCCGGCGGCATCGCCGCGCCGCTCGCCGCCCTGCTCCTCTCCGCCTGCGGGCGTCCCCCCGGCGAGATCGCGGTGATCGACGTGGACGCCGTCTTCAAGGGGTACAGGAAATCGCAGGCGATCTATGCGACGCTCGACAAGGAGAAACGCGACCTCGAGACGAAGGGACAGGAGACGCTCGACGAGATCAACACCCTCGTGAAGGAGACCGAGATTCTGAGCGAGGAGGCCCGCAGTGAGCGGGAGACGCGGATCAAGGAGAAGAGCGCCGCGCTCGAGCTCTACCGCCGCACCGCGACCCGGAATCTCGTGGAGAGGACAAACGAGGAGTACCAGAAACTGATGGTCGAGGTGCGCGCCGCCTCCGAGGCGGTGGCGCGGAAACGCGGCGCGCGGGCCATCTTCGACGCCTCGACGGTAGCGTATTCCGACAGGGGGATGGACGTGACGCGGGAGCTCGTGGAAGAGCTCAACAGGCGATTCGAAAAGGCGGGCGGGAAATAGACGCGGCAGGATTGTTCCCCCGTCCCGTGAGCGCCCCTGCTGTGCGATGCCCGTGACCCTGGTTCCCTCCCCCCTTGAGGGGGAGCCTGCCTGCCGGCAGGCAGGGGAGATGGGGGGGTAGGATGGCCCCCCTGAGATTTGTTGCCTGTTTCGGTGGAGTGCCGTGCCCTATCCGGTCCCGTTTCTCGTTTTTCTTCAGTTCCTCCTGCACGATCTCGCCGCGGGAGAGGCGCGGCTGCGCTTCTTCCTGCCTGTGGACGGGCTCCGGACCGCCTCGATCGAGTGCTACAGGCCGCGCGACCGCGGGGCGCTCAAGATGCTTTTCTATATGAAGTCGGGCGAACTCTGGCAGGGCCCGATCGACCCGGACGGGGTCCGGTGGAGCGGATACCGGACCGTGTCCGGCGAGGCCTTCAGGTACGCACAGGCGCGCGCGTATGTCAGCGAGTTGGCGGAGGGGGGCGAAATGGAGTCCGCGGAGCTCTCGTGGACCGACGCGGGGCTCATCGACAACATCCCCACCTGCGTGCCGGGATCCTGTCTCCCGGACTACCGGCCCGTGATGGAGCTCGTCTGCTGGGTGGGCGGGGAGACGAAGCTGGATCTCCGGTATGCGCCTCCCGTGGAAGATTTTTCCCCGTCGATCGTGGTCGACAGCGATCTGTCCGCTCCCGGGAAGGAGGTCGATTTCGGGGCGGTCTTCATCGACGCGGGCGGATTCAAGAGGCTCCAGCGCGGCGTGGACCTCTCCGGGCAGGCGGGGAAGACGCCGGTCACGGCCGCGGCCGTGGGGAGGGTGGTGCTCGTCTCGCGCGATGGCGAGAAGAAGGCATCCGCCCTCGAGCCCGGCGGCGCGGCGGTCACGGCCGATTTTCCCCCCGGGCGGCCCGACAAGGGCGCGACGCTGAAGGAATACGGGAACTGTGTCTACGTGGCGCACCCCGACGGCTACAGCCTCCGCTACGCGCACCTCGACGCGATCGAGGTGACGGTGGGGCAGGGGGTCCTGGCGGGGACGAGGATCGGCACGGTGGGGAGGCAGGGGGCAGACGCGAAGCCCGGGACCCCCGGGTGGGTACACATCGAGGTCAGACTGGGCGACCCCCTGAGCGACGGGGATTCGCTGCCGGTCAATCCGTGGGAATTCTTCAACAGGAAGAAAACCTAAAGGGATTTCAGGGCATGAAGACCGCGGGGGGGGGAAGGACGACGCGCACGCTCTACTGCACCTACTGCTCGGCCGGGAAACAAAAGACCCGTGCGCCCATGTCGGCTCTCCGTCGATACGTCTCCCCGCGGATACGGGCCGTCCACCGCATGAGCCGCGGGGCGGGAGCCCCCTTCGCGATCCTCTCCGGCAAGTTCGGCCTCCTCGGCCCGTACGAGAAGATCCCGTGCTACGACCATCTCCTCAAAGCCGGCGAGGTCGCCGCGCTTCTTCCCCGGGTCACGGGCTACCTCGATCGGAAGGGGATCCGCGCGGTCCGCTTTTTCCACGAGCCGTTGAGCTCCAACCGGCGGCTCAAACCCTACCTTGACGCCATCACCCGGTCCTGCCGCCTCGCGGGAGTGCGCCTGATCCTGTCGGAGTACGCCCCCGATCATGCGGGAGGGGGAGCGCGCCCATTGTACGAGAAACGAGAAACCCGGGACGCGAAATGGCACTAATGGTGCGGAAGGGGGGAGTTGAACCCCCACCCCGTTGCCGGGACTAGACCCTGAATCTAGCGCGTCTGCCAGTTCCGCCACTTCCGCATGTGTAAACGCAATTCTAGACCATCCCGCTGCGTGTGTCAACCGCCGCCGTTTCGTGTTCCCCGTCCGCCTTTACCCCCGAGCCAGTGCGGGGCGACTACTAGGAAGAGGATGATCGCGACGGTCACGATCACGCCCGGAACGGAGGCGGTTTTCCCGAGCAGGGCGAGGCCGACCGCGGTCGAGAACGCCGAGTTCTTGACGGTCCCCATGAGCACCAGGCTCGCGCGCTTCTCGCGGTCCACGCCCGCCCGGGCGAACACCGCGTTGAGTAGCCACCCGAGCCCGAAGACGCTGAGAATCGCCGCGGCGCCGCATCGGAGGGGGATGCCGGGGTCGCCGAGAAATACCCCGCGATTGACGCCGACGGCGGCCAGGACGATGACCGCAAAGCCCCAGTTGACGGCGGTGCCGTGCCAGCGGGAGACGCGGTGCGCGAGGCCCGCCCGGATTATCATTTGCGCCGCGATGAACGGGACCACGAGGAGTTTGAGGATCGCGGGAAGGAGATGACCCGGAGTGATCAGCCCGCTCCCGAGAAACACGGCGGCGGCGAGTGGGGCGATGACGAGGGTGGATGCGAAACCGCCCACGACCCCCGCGGTCGAGAGGGCGAGGTCGCCGGCGAGGATCCGCGTGAACGGTATGATGGCGATGCCGGGCGGCGCCGCGGCGACCAGCACGAAGCCGGCCCTGAGCTCCGGGTCGCGGACGAACGCCCACCCGAGGGCGAGCGTCGCGCCGCCGAGCACGAGGTGGTTGAGGAAGATGCCGACGGCGACGGGGCGCGCCAGGAGCCGGGGATCCCGGAACCGGTCCCATGCGACGCCGCTCATCGAAACCGTCATGATGGCCATCAAAATCGGGATGGCGAGCGGATCGAGCCATGCAACGCGGTCCCCCAATGCGAGACCCAGCGCGATGGCCCCGAGGAGGAGGATGTTCCGGGTGGCAAAGAAAATCCTCATGGCCCGCCTTGTCCTTCCCTCACGGGTTCAGCGTCCAGAGCGAATAGTTGAGCGCCGCGGCGAAACTCACCCATGCGAAGTACGGGAGGAGGAGCCAGGCGGCGGTTGAGGATACCTTCCTGAACCGGTTGAGGGTGACCGCGATGGCAACCCAGAGCCCGGCGATGACGGCCATCCCGGCGCCCGTCGAGCGGAGGCCGAAGAACGCGGGCGACCAGAGGGCGTTCAGGGCGAGCTGGAGAAAAAATACTGAGAGGGCGTCGCGCCTCCCCGGCTCCGATTCCCCGCGGCGCCAGACGAGGAAGAGAGAGACGCCCATCATGAGATAGAGGGCGATCCAGGCCGGGGCGAAAAGCCACGGGGGCGGCGTGAACCGCGGCTTCGCCAGCGAGGCGTACCAGCCCGGGATGGCGGGGCGGGTGAAGAGAGCGCCGATGAGCCCGGCGGCCTGGCAGGCCGCGAGGCTCGCGGCAAGGACGGCGGCATCGCGGTATTTCGTGGCGGCGCGCACTAGAGCGACCGCGCTTTCTCGCGCGCCAGCGTCTTCGCCTTTTCGATGGCGGCCTCCGCGGTCGCGGGGCCCGCGGCGTCCATCGGCTGGGCGGCGATGAAGGCGATGTCCGTGATCCCGGCGAAGCCGAACGCCGTCCTGAGGTACGGCTCGAGGCAGTCGTAGCTTCTCATGGCGCTCGCCGGGCCGTAGTCGCCGCCGCGGCTCGAGACGACGACCATCCTCCTCCCTTTTGCAAGCCCCTCCACCCCCGTCGCCGTGTAGCGGAACAGGTACTTCGGCTGGAGGATGACGTCGAGGTAATGTTTGAACGGGTAGGGGATGCTGAAGTTCCACATCGGCGTGCTGACGAGGAACGCGTCCGCGGAGAGGAACCGCTCGATGTGCCGTATCACGTCCGCCCAGGCGTCCTCCAGCGCGCCCGAGAGTTCTTTGCCTCCGAGCAGGACATATTTCCCCTGCACCACGGGGATGGTGAGCGGCGGGAGCTTCTCGGCCCAGAGGTTCAACTCATCCACAATGCAGCCGGGGTGGGCGAGGCGGAACGCTTCCAGGAATGCCGCCGAGACCCTGAGCGTCCGCGACTCGTTTCCGCGCGGCGTTGCGATGATGTGGAGAAGCTTCTTCATCGTCACCTCCCGTCATGGGTGCGTTCAACGTTAGGCCATTTCCATGTCTGCGTTCATCCTGACGATCTGCGTTCATCTGCGGGCTACATCATAGTTTCCTCCGCCTCCCATTCCTTCATCGAACGTCAGAAGTCCAGGCCCACGGGCACAGGGCTGCCTTCGACCTTTACCGCGCGGCTTTTGTCCGCGTCCGTCAACTCGACCGTGCAGAAGCCCGCGATCGACACCCCCTCGGCGTCGTACTGCGAGAAGACCGTTCCGCCAATCCTTTTCAGGGGAAGGAGAGCCCGCAGCGGCCCGTTCGTGAGGACGAGCGCGCCGGGGGAAGGCCGCGAAATGCGCGGGATTCCCTCGATTTTCCCCGCCCACCGGGCCACCAGCGGATTCGCGGCGCAGAAGGCGGCGCAGGCCCTGCTGCCCGCGAGGTTTCCGGCGACGGAATCCTCCCCCCGCACGGCGCGCAGCCCTTTCACGCGCTCCCTCTTGGGTACGCCGAGCACCTCCGCCGTAGCGCGCAGCGCGTCCCCTCCGCGGATCGGGACGAACTCCGCGACGCGGCACGCCCTCTCCGGCCCGAGCCTTTCGAGAAGAAGGTTCGCCGCGGTGCCCGGGTCGGGGCAGGAGACCGCGAGGGGGGAGAGGGATGCGGGATCGGGTATCGCGGGGCTGAGGGGAGCGTCGCCCGAGATGCCGAGCAGGCGGAACAGGGCGCTCCCCTCCCAGCCGCCGCCCGCGGCCCGGACGCGCCCGCGCGTTCTCCTGAAAAAGAAGGAGAGGTCGGCGACTGCGAGGACGAGCCCCCCGAGGCCGAGCGCGCCGACGCCCGCCGCCTCCCGCGCGAGGCGCTTCATGAGCCGGGTCCGTCGAAGGCCCGGCGCCATCCCGGCGACGGCCTCGGCGCAGCGCGAGGCGAGCGCCTGGAGGTCCGCCCCGGGGGACCCGTGCAGGACCGGGGGAGAGACGGGAAAGGGCGGCAGGCGCAGGTCGCAGTCCGCCGCGACGCCCGCCGTGTTGGCGAGGCAGGAGTCCGGGAACCCGAGCGCCCGCATCTCGTCGAGGCCCTTCAGCCAGATCGTCCGGGTCGACACGCTGAAATCGCTCACCTTCCCGAACCTGGTCTTGACGATGATGTCGTGCGCGATCCAGTCCTCCGGGTGGGCGTAGTGGACGTCGTTGGTGACCACGGCGTTGAGGCCGTAGCGGGGGGCGAGGTCGAGGATCGCGGCGTTGGAGATCTTCTGCTCCTCGTAGCCGAGGCTCGACATCTCGGGGTGGAAATCGCCGCCGAAGATGTCCAGGTAGCGCCGGAGCTCGCGCTCCCCCGCGAGGCGGCCGTGCCGGATCGTCGTGAGGGGGAACGATCCGTAGAAGCAGCCGCTCGAGCAGGCGAGGCCCCGGTGGTACTTCTCGAGGAGCGACCAGTCCACCGTTCCCCGGTTCCCGCGGAAACATCGGTCGAGCCACGCGTCGCTCGTGAGCGCGACGAGGTTCCGGTATCCCTCCGCGTTTTTCGCGATGAGGACCAGATGGTTCCGGTGCGCGTCGTCCCGGGCGATCGACTCGAGCGCGTTTTCGACGAAGTAGCACTCGCACCCGAGGAGCGGGTTCATCCCCCGGGCGCGCGCGGCGCGGTAAAAGCGCGGGGCGAAGGCGAGCTCGCCGTGGTCGGTGATCGACATGGCCCGCTGCCCGAGCGCGGCGGCGCGGTCGAGCCCCTCGTCGAGCGCGAGGGCGCTGTCGGAATAGGAGCCCCAGAAATGGCTGTGCAGGTGGACGAATTCCATGGCGGCCCGTGTCTCCGGCGCTCAGGAGGCCTTGAGGATGTCCTCCCCGCCCCCGTCGGCCCCCTCGTCGGCGTCTCCCTCCGGGAGCTCCGCGATCTCGATCCCGCCTTTCTGGCGGAGCTCGTCGATCTTCCTGAGCGGGCGCTCGAGTCCGGTTCTCCTCGTGGAGACGAGGCGCTGGTACTCCTCCTCGGCCTCGCCGATCTTCTTGCCCATCTTCTCCATCCCCTCGGTGAACTTGTTCCACTGCTTGTAGAACGCGCCGAGGAGCGAAAGGATGTTCGCGGTCGTCTTCTCCAGGTTGAAGTTCTCGACCGCCCGGCGGATGACGCCGAGTATGGCGAGGAGCGTCACCGGCGAGCAGATGAGGACCTTCTTCTCGAGCCCGCGGTCGATGATCTCCCGGGCGTTTTCCCATATGAAGGCGTAGACCTGCTCGTTCGGGATGAAGACGAGGACGTAATCCACGGTGCGGGACTCGGGGTTTATGTACTCCCTGCCGGTGACCTCCTTGATCCGGTTCTGCACGTCACGCAGAAACTGGGCCTTGTGCCGCTCCCTGTCCCCGTCGCTCTGGGCGGAGACGCACTTGAGGTAGTTGTCGAGCGGGAATTTCACGTCCATGTTGACGACGAGGCCGCCGGGGAGGAAGAAGGTGAAGTCGGGGCGCGCGTCGACGCCCTCGATCCCCTTCTGCGCGGTGTACTGTATCCCCTCCTTGAACCCGGCGAGGCGCAGCACGTCCTCGGCCATGCGCTCGCCCCACTGGCCGCGCTGCTTCGTGCTCGCCAGCGCCGCCGTGAGCTGTCCCGTGGTCTGCTCGAGGCGGGCGGTGACCTCTCCCGCGGACTTGAGCTGGCTCGTGAGCGAGCCGTACTGCCGGCCGCGCTCGTTCTCGAATTCGCGAAGCGCGGCGCGGACCTTGTCGAGCTCCGCGGTCATGGTTTTCAGGCTCTGGTCGATGAGCTGCTTTTTGCCCTCGAGCTCCTTCTCCCCCTCCTTCACCTTCGTCCCGAGCGTCTGGCCGGCGAGCTTCAGGAACCCGTCGGTGCTGCGTTCGAGGGCCTCCTGGGAGAGGATGGCGAAAGAGCCCTTGAGCCTGTCGAGCAGCGCCTCGAGATCGCGGGCCTTTTCCGCTTCGAGACGCGCCCGGAGCTCGTCGGCGGCGCGGTCGGCCTTCGCCTTCCAGAAATAACTTGCGACGATGCCGGCAGCGCCCGCCGCGGCGAGGAGAAGCAGGAACTGGAGCATGGCATCCCTCCTTCGCCCCGTAGTATAGCAAAGATCGCGGGCCGCGATTCCGTGGAAAGCGCCGAGGTGAGCCGCTGATTGAGCCGCTTTCGCCCCGGGGCGACGTGCTATAATGGGCGCGGGAAGGGACCGTCTGACAATGCCCAGGGGAACCGTGAAGTGGTTCAACGACAGGAAGGGATACGGGTTCATCGTGCCCGAGGGCGGCGGGGAACTCTTCGTTCACTACAAATCGATCGCCGGGGGCGCGTTCAGGACGCTCGTCGAGGGTGAGGCGGTGGAGTTCGAGGTGGCGCCCGGCCCCCGGGGAGAACAGGCCGTCAACGTGGTCAGACTGAAGCACTGACGCCGCCCGTTCATGGCAGCCTTCCCGCTTCCTCACCGGGCCCGAGCTTTTTCGTTGTCCCCGGCGGCGTCGAGGAGCTACAATCCGGCACGGAACTCGTCCCCCA
Organism: Chlamydiota bacterium; assembly: GCA_037133055.1. Classification (GTDB taxonomy): domain Bacteria; phylum Auribacterota; class Tritonobacteria; order UBA1439; family UBA1439; genus UBA1439. The sequence goes on along the minus strand of JBAXOY010000036.1, from coordinate 14,789 downwards.
CAGATCGGAGGAGATACCGCGATGACGCATCAATGGAAAAAAGCGGGCGTGCCGCTCGTCGTCTGCAGCCTCGTGTCGCTCGCATCCTGCATGAGCGGGGGCCGGGCGATGTCGGGCTACTACACGAACCACCCGGAGATGATGGCGCGGCTCCTGAAGGTGCGGACCATCTACGTGGAGAACGTCCGCGGCGCGCATGACAACGAAGAGGCCCTCGAGATGAAGGGGTGCATCATCGACGAGCTGGGCCGCCGGGGGAAGGGGCGCTTCAGGGTCGCCGCCGCTCCCGCGAAGGCCGACGCGGTGATCGAGACGGACATGACGGAGGAGCTCGGGCCGGTGCCGTCCGAGGAGCCTCTCCCGTTCACCATCGAGAACAAGCTCGTCAGCGAGAAGGTCGTCTACGCGCGGATGAAGCTCACCGATCCGAAGACGGGCCGGTTGATCTACAAGACGGACACCAAGGAGCAGACCGAATTCGAGGTGAGCTCGGTTGAGAAGGCCGCCTACACGGTGGTCAAGAATTTGATGAAGGAGATAGAGTACTGCCGTCAGACGATCGCCCCGTGAACGCGGATAAAAAGCCTGTTCAAACGGTTCAAACGGTTCAAGCAGTTCAAGCGGCGAGACGCTTTCTCCGTGAACCTCCGTGCTCTCCGTGTCCTCCGTGGTGAAGCAGTCCGTTTTGGTTTTTCGTGCTGTCCCTCAGTTACGCCCACACGCTGACGCGACTGTAGTATCCCGTGTCCTCCGTGGCGAGGGTGTGCGTTACGCGTGGGAATGCCGTGTCACTTCCCCGAGCCCCGCGAGCAGGCGCTCGTGGAGCTTCCCGAAGTCCCCGTTCGACATGACGAGGACGACGTCCCCGGGGCAAAGCTCCGCGAGGAGCGCCGCAAGGATATCGTCGACGCGCTCGATGCAGCGCGCGTCCACTCCCTGTCCCCTGAGATCGGCGGCGAGCTTCTCCGGCGAGAAGCGGCGGCCCGTCTCGATCTGCTCGGCGTGGAAGACCCCCGCGACGATGGCGCGGTCCGCCTTCAGGAACGCCCCGGGGTATTCGTCCTGGAAGAAATCCCTCCGGCTCGAGTTCGTCCGCGGCTCCCAGACGGCCCACACCCGGCGGCCCGCGTAGCGCTCCTTCAGCGCCGCAATCGTCTCCCGCACCTCGGTGGGGTGGTGCGCGAAATCGTCGATGACCGTGACGCCGCGCGCCTCCCCGCACACCTCCTGCCGGCGCTTCACCCCCTGGAAACGCGTCAGCCCCGAAAGGATCCGGCCCGGGGCCACGCCGAGGGCGGAGGCGGCGGCGAACGCGGCCGCGGCGTTCAGGGCGTTGTGCGTCCCGGAGAGCGGGGACTCGACGCGGTGGGCGGCCCCCCCGCGGCGGGAAAGAGTGAAGCGCGACCCCGCGGCGGAACCCTCATACCCGGAGAGGCGCCACGCGGCGTCCTCGCGAAAGCCGTACGTTTCGACCGGCGCCGCGAGTTTCCCCGCGCAGATCTCGCGGACGTGGGGGTTGTCGGCGCACGCAATCAGTTTCCCGCGGGCGGGGACGAGGGACGCGAACCGGGCGAAGGTCTCCTTGCACGCGTCGAGGCCGCTGAAGATGTCCGCGTGGTCGAAGTCGACGCTGGTGAGCACCCCGATCGTCGGGCGGTAGTGCAGGAATTTCGGGGCCCGGTCGAAGAAGGCCGTGTGGTATTCGTCCCCCTCGACGACGAAGTGGGGGCCCGCGCCGAGGGCGCTCGACGAGTCGAAGTTTCGCAGCACCCCCCCGATGAGGAACCCGGGCTCGAGGCCCGCGTGGTGGAGGAGCAAGGCGATGAGGGAGGAGGTGGTGGTCTTGCCATGCGTGCCGGCGACGACCACGCTCGTCCGGTGCGCGAGGTACATCTCCTCGAGCGCCCCGGGGAACGAGAGGTAGCGCAGGCCCCGGCGGAGCGTCTCCTCCACCTCGGGGTTGTCCGCGCGCACCGCGTTCCCGATTATCACGAGGTCGGTATCCGGGGGGATGTGCGCGGGGCTGAAGCCGGTCTTGATCTCGATCTCCATCCGCGCGAGAAGGGAGGACATCGGCGGGTAGTAGCTCGCATCCGAGCCGCTCACCCGGTGGCCGCCCGCCCTGAGGAGCTGCGCGAACGAACCCATCCCCATCCCGCAGATCGCGCAGAGGTGGACATTCATCGCGTGCGGTTCCTTTCGTGCCCGCGGCTGATCACGGGCTGCCCCTCCGCGGCGCCTGTTCACTCCGCCAGGCACGGCTCCGTGACGGTTGCTGTCCCGCGCCCGCCGTCGACGGCGAGGCGGACGCCGAGCGGGAAGCAGGTGTTCCCGGGGAAGTGCCCCGCGGGGAAGCCCGCCAGGATCGGGAACGCGTACCCCTCCGCCGCTTCCCGCGCGCTGCGCCGGATCTCATCCTGATAGCGCTCCTCTCCCTCGTCCCATCCCGCGGGCGGGATGAAGCGGCCGAGCAGCAGGCCCCGCGCCGCCCCGAGGACGCCCGAGATCCTCAAGGTGGAGAAGAGCCGGTCGACGGCGTACGGCTTTTCGCCCCGGTCCTCGAAAAACAGGATCCGGCCTTCGGTCTCGGGCGCGTAGGGGGTGCCGAGCATCGCGCAGAAGACGGAGAGGCTCCCCCCCGAGATCGTCCCCTCCGCGTCTCCGGCGCGCAGCGTCTCAATCCCCGGCGCGTCGAGTGCTCCCCACGGCGCGGTATCCCCGAGCGAGGAGAAGAGCGCCTGGAGCGCGGGGGGAGTCATCCGGCCCATTTCGGTCACGAGGGGGCCGTGGAAGGTGACGAGCCCGCACGCCTTCCCGAGGAACCCGTGCAGGGCGGTGATGTCGCTGTAGCCGAGAAAGATCTTCGGATCCCGGCGGACCGGTTCCGGGTCGAGAAGCGGCAGGATGCGCTGTGATCCGTAGCCCCCGCGGGCGCAGAAGATCGCCTTCACCCGGGTGTCGGCGAAAAGCCCCATCAGCTCATCGGCCCGCCTCCGGTCGCTCCCCGCGAGGTAGCCGTCCCGCGAGAAGATCCCCTCCCCGAACTCGACCCGATAGCCCGCGTTCTCGACGGCGCGAACCCCCCGGAGGAACGCCTCCCGGTCGAACGGGCTCGCCGGCGCGGCGATTCCGATGGTGTCGCCTTTCCCGATCGGCGGCGGTTTGATGACGCTGGTCATGCGGTCCCGACTGGTGATAAGATAGCGCCTCGGCGGGTCTCCCGGAGCGGTGCACGCGAGGGCTCTCGGACAGGCTCCCAAAACCGCATCATCATAGAGATTCCCCATGCCGCAGTCAAAGGAAAACAGAATCGAGGCCTTCGCGGGGGCAAGGGGCGTGGTCGGGGCCCCGGTGCGGCTCAGGGGCGACGCCTCCACGCGCTCGTTCTACCGGGTCGCCCTCCGGGCGGGGAGCGCGGTGCTGATGACGCGCGACGAGCCCCTGCCCGGGGAGGACCGGATATTCGTCGAGGTCCGGGACCACCTCGCCGCGTGCGGCGCCGCGGTGCCCGAGATCTACGAGTGGGACCGCGAGAACGGCATCGTGCTCATGGAGGATTTCGGGGACCTGACGCTCGAGGAGCGCCTTTCGGGCGCGGGCGGGGACGAGCGCCGGCGCCTTTACCGCCTCGCCATCGACGAGCTGCTCGCGATCCAGGTCTCGGGGACATGCGCCCGGCGCGACTGCGTCGCGTTCCGCCGCGCCTTCGACGAGCGGAAGCTGATGGAGGAGCTCGACTTCTTCCTCCTGCACACCGTGGAGGGGCTCTGCGGGGCCGCGCTCTCGCCCGTCGAGCGGGAGGAGATCCGGAGCGGATTCGCGGAGCTTTCGGCCCGGCTCGCCGCGATGCCACGGGTGCTGAACCACCGCGACTATCACAGCCGGAACCTGATGGTGGTCGGGGAGCGCCTCGGCATCGTGGACTTCCAGGACGCGCGCATGGGCCCCTGCCAGTACGACCTCGCCTCGCTCCTCAGGGATTCCTACGCCGTGATCGAGGGGGCGTTCCGCGCGGAGATGGCGGATTATTACCTCGCCGCGAGCCGCGACCGGGGAATGGAGTGGCGGGACCGCGCGGAGTTCATGGAGCGCCTCGACCTCGCGAGCCTCCAGAGAAACCTGAAGGCGTGCGGCACGTTCGGCGCCATGGCCGTCGTGAGGGGCAACCGCCGCTACCTCGGCTCCCTCGATTCCACCCTCGCCTACGTGCGCGAGAACGCGCCGAAATTCCCGTTCATGGACGGATGCATGAAGCTGCTCGCGCGCCGCGTGCCGCAGCTCGGGCGGGGAGGGTGAGATGCGGGCGATGATATTGGCCGCAGGACTCGGCACGCGACTCAGGCCCTTCACGGAAGAGACCCCGAAACCGCTCCTCCCCGTCGCGAACCGTCCCCAGATACAGTGCGTCCTCGAGCTCCTCCGCCGCGCGGGGGTGCGGGAGGTCGTGGTCAACCTCCACCACCTGGCGGAGCAGGTCCGGTCGTCCGTGGGAGAGTCGTACCGCGGAGAGATGCGCATAACCTATTCGATCGAGCCGGAGATGCTGGGTACCGGGGGGGGATTGAAGAAGGTCGAGCGGTTTTTTGCGGATGAACCGTTCATCCTGGCCAACGCGGATGCGCTGATGGAGGCGGACCTCGGGGAGGCGGTGCGGCGGCACGGTGACACCGGCGCCGCGGCGACGATGGTGGTGCGGGAGTGGGACCCGGCGGGGGGCTACGGCAGGGTCGAGGTGGACGGGGAGGGAATGGTCCGGCGCATCCTCGGCCGGGGAAGCGGGAAGGGCCTCACGCCCGTCATCTTTACGGGCATCCACATCCTCTCGCGGGAGATCTTCCGGTACCTCCCCGCGGGAATGCCGTCGTGCATCACCGGGGGCGGCTACCTCCCCATGCTCGCTGCGGGGGAGCGCGTGGCCGCGTACCGTGCCGCGGGCTACTGGAGGGACACCGGAACGCTCGCGAGCTATTTCGACGCCAACATGGACTTCCTCCGCGGGGAGATGCCCTCGCACTGCCGGGACACGGCTGCCCCTGAACCGTCTGAAACGCAGCGGAGCCGCTTCCCCGGTGTGGAGTTTGTCCCGCCTGTCCTTGTCGGGCCCGCATGCGCGATAGGCGCGGGGAGCGTGATCGGACCCGGCGTGGCCCTCGGCGATGGCTGCGCCGTCGGGAACGGGTGCAGGATCGAGGGAATCGTCGCGCTCCCGGGGGCGCGCTTTGCTCCGGGCGAGGCGGCGCGGAGGTGCATCAGGTCCCCGGGGTCGTCGGCGGTGGTGTGAAATGCGGCGCGGCGGAGTTCATCCCACGGGACGCCTCCGGCCCATCCGTCAAAAAATAGTCTGTAATAAATTCCCCCTTTCCCCGACTAATAGGGTGAAAGGGGGTGGGGTATGGATGGGGGTCTGGCGGTGGGGACGGGGGTGACGCACCCCCGGTACGGGAAGGGCGATGTGGCCGGCTTCAGCGCGGGGCGGAAGACCGTGCGCGTCAGGTTTGCGGGCGCGGGGTTCAGGGACCTGACGTACCCGTGCGCCGAGCTCGCGGTCGTTCCGCCGGCGGCGGGTGGGGAAGAGGAGAAGTCGCTCACGCTCGGTTTCGACGGGGAGAAGGATCACGGCCCGGGCTGCCGCTGGCTCATGCAGTTCACCGGTGCCCCGATGCTGACCCTGGTGTACGACATCAACACCTGGGCCAACAGCAAGGCGAAGGTCGAGGGGGCCGCGGTGAACCTCACGTCGCTCGAGAGGGGGCGGATGGAGCTCCGCATCACCGGCCAGGGCAAGGACGGCCGGTGCCGCTGGTGCCGCACGTTCCGGTCCGGTTTGAGGACCGCGGTGCGCAGGGACTACGGCCCGCAGGCGTTCGTGCTCGCCGGGCGTTGCGTCTTCGACGGTTCCCCTGAAGCTCCCAGGGAGGCGTGAATCGCGGATGGATGACGTACTATTCAGGAAGCGACAGATCTGGTATATCGCGGCCTCGGCGGCCGTGAGCTGCGGGGTGATCGGCTATCTTCTGACGGTGGTGAGCCCGTCGACGATCGCCCGCGCGGTGCGGAACGCCTCTGTCCCGGGGCTCCTCGCCTACATGGCGGCGAGTCTCCTCTCGACGGCGCTCCGGAACGAGCGGTACCTCGTCCTCATGCGCGGGACGGGCACCACGCTCCCCATCGGCAGGGGGGAGATGTTCCTGGTGACCCTGGTGCGGAACCTTTTCTCCGATCTCCTTCCCGCGCGGATCGGCTCGACAGTGTACATTGTACTGCTGCGGACGCGATTCGGCTTCCCCGTGGAGATCGGGACCTCGATCTGGGCGGTCGCCTTCGTCCTGGACATGGTCGTGATGGTCCCGCTCATGGCCGTCGGGATATGGGCGGTGGGAGGCGGGAGGCTCGGGATTTCCCCGGGAGTCCTCCTCCCGGTTGCGGCGCTCTTTTTTCTCGCCACCACCGCGGCGCTCTGGTTTCTGCCCGCCCTGACGCGCGGGGCGGGGCGGATCGCGGGGCGGTTGTGCCCCCTGCGAGGGAGGCGGGCCGCGTTGAGGGAAGCCCTTGCGCGCACCGCGGAGAGCATAGAGGAGATGCGCCGCGGCGGGGTCTTCTGGCGCGCCCTCGGGCTCTCCTTTCTGGTCAGGGCGCTCAAGTACGGCTGCATCGCGTTTCTCGTCTACGCGGTGCTGAACCCGATCGATCCGTCGGTCTACACCCTCCGCGCGATCGGGTACTGGCCGGTGTTCGTCGGGGCGTCGCTCGCCGAGCTGTCCGCGAGCACCCCCGTGAGCGGTATCGGCGGCTTCGGCGTGTACGAGGGGGTCTGGGCGGGAGCGTTTTATCTTCTCGGGTACCCGCGGAACCTCGCGATACTCTCGGGCGTTTCCGCGCACGTGATCACCCAGGTCTTCGGCTACGCGCTCGGCGCCCTCGCCCTCGTCATCCTCATGGCTCCCATGCTGCGCCGTGCGCGGCCGGCGGACCGATGACAGCGCCCGCATCCCCGCCGGTCCATGATGTGCACGTGCGTTCCCGGCGCCCCTGATCCCCCTCTACGAAATCGGGAGGAGATTTATGGTAGGATACGGTCCGGACAAGCGATGAAAACCATGCCCCGATCGTTCGCGCACAGACTCGTCGTCGGTCCCCTCCAGGCCAACTGCTACGTCGTGGCGTGTCCCGAGACCGCCGATGCGGCGGTCGTCGACCCGGGGGGGGACGCGGACCGGATCATCGAGTATGTCCGCCGGAACGGCCTTCTCCCCCGCTGCATCATCAATACCCACGCCCATCCCGACCACGCCGACGCGAATGCCGCCCTCAAGATCCGTTACGGGATCCCCATCTGGATGCACCGGGGCGAGGCGGCGATGCTCTCGCAGGCGGGGCCGCTGATGAAGCTGATCGGGTTCGCCTTCGAGCCTTCTCCCCCGCCCGACAGACTGATCGAGGACGGCGACGAGCTCTCGATCGGCACGCTCACACTCAGGGTCCTTCATACGCCCGGTCATTCGCCGGGGGGCATCTGCCTCCTGTACGAGGGCGCCCCCCCCCCGATCCTGCTCAGCGGCGACACGGTTTTCGCCGGCTCGGTCGGGAGGACCGATCTCCCCGGGGGCTCCTACGACGCGCTCATGGCATCGATCGGGAAGAAGATACTCATGCTCCCGGACGACACGCGCATCCTTCCCGGGCACGGGCCCGAGACGACCCTCGCGCGGGAAAGGGCGTCCAACCCGTTTTTCCGGAACTGACGGTCCGCCATGCGCGTGCTCCTCGACGAATTTCTGAACTACCTCACCGTTGAGCGGGGCCTTTCCCCCCTGACGATTTCCGCCTACCGCCGGGATCTTCTGGGGATGATCGGATTCCTTGAAAAACGGCGGGTCCGGTCGCTCGACGACGCGACGCGCGAGATGATCGGGGCTCACCTTATGGCGGAAAAGGCGCGGGGGCTTTCCGGCGCGTCGCTCTCACGGTTCCTCGCCGCGCTCAAGGTCTTCTTCCGCTTCCTTGCGTTGAACCGCTTCGTGCGGGCCGATATCACCGACGTGATCGAGAGCCCGAAGGTCTGGAAGCATCTCCCGGATGTCATGTCGGTCGAAGAGGTGGACCGGTTTCTCGCCGCGCCGCGGGCGGGCACGCACCTCGGGCGGCGCGACCGCGCGATGCTGGAACTCATGTACGCGACCGGCGTCAGGGTCTCGGAGGTCGCAGGCCTGAAAACCGATGACGTGAACCTCGGGGTTGGGTACATCCGGTGCATGGGCAAGGGGTCGAAGGAGCGGATCGTGCCTCTCGGGAAGGAGGCGCGGAGGGCCGTGAAAAGCTACCTCGCGGAGACGCGGCCGAAGTTCGCCCGCCCGGGGTCGCCCGGCATCCTCTTTCTCACGCACCACGGAAAGCCGTTCACCCGCCAGGGGATATGGCAGATCGTCAAACAGTACGCGCGCGAGGCGGAGATAAAGAAAGAGGTCGCCCCGCACACGCTGCGGCATTCATTCGCCACGCACCTCCTCTCCCGCGGGGCCGACCTGCGGGTCGTTCAGGAGATGCTCGGGCACGCCGACATCGCCACGACCCAGACCTACACCCATATCGACCGGGACAGGCTGAAGGGGATCCACCGCAAGTTTCACCCCCGCGCCTAAATAGTTAACACCCTGGCGGGCGTTTTGAGGTCATGGGAGGGCTGGAGATGGGGAGGGATAACGGAAGCAGCCGCGCGGGCCTCACGGGGGCGTGCCTGCTCGCCGCCTGCATGGCCGCTCTTGCCGTCGTCGATCCGCCCTTCCTGAGCCGGTGGGATGAGGGCGCGCAGGACGTCATCCTCGGCCTCGTGCTCCCCGTGCGTTCGGAATCCGCGTGCGTCATCGTGGCCGCGGACGAGAAGAGCCGCCGCGAGGTCGGGCCGTGGCCGTGGCCGGACGAAACGGCGGGGCGGCTTGTCGAATTGATTTCCCGCGGGAACCCGCGCGCAATCGGCGTGGCGTCGTGCCCCGCGTCGTCGGGGGGGGGACACGCGCTCGCCGATGCCGTGCGGGCCGCGAAATCCGTCGTGGTCGGGTATACCCTCGCCCCCGGGAAAAGCTCCTCCCCCGCCGGGCCGTCCATTCCCGCTCAATCGCGGATCCGGTACGTCACGAATCCATGGGGGAAGGCGCGAGGGTACCGGATGCCGTCGGCGGCGGGCGTGGAATGCGCGGACGCCTCCCTGTCGAGCGCCGCGGCCGGGGCAGGGTTCCTGAACCCGTTCTCCCGCGGGGAAGAACTTGCGCGGAAGGCCCCGCTCGTGTGCACGGAGGGGGACGGCTATCTCGAGGGCTTCGCGCTTGCGCTCGCGTCGGCGTCGCTGAACGCGGAGCGGGTGACGCTGCGCCTCAAGGGCGATTCCGCGGATGGGGTTGAGCTCGACGGGCGGCTGATCCCCACCGATGCGAGGGGGATGCTCCGCCTCCGCCCGTCCGCCGGGGCCGAAAGGCCGGGGATCATCCCCGCCTCGGACGTGCTCCTCGGGAACTCCGAACCGGGGCAGTGGGCGGGAAAGATCGTCCTCATCGGGGAGTGCGAGGCGCCCGTGCCCGCGCGGGTGCGCGGACGGCTCCCGGCCTCCGCGCCCACGGTCGTTCTCAACGCGGATGCGGCCGATGCCCTTATGGGAGGAAATTACCTCCGGCGGTCGCGCCTCACGGCCCTCCTCGAGTTCGCGCTCGCGGCCTTGTTCCCGTTCATCGCGCGGGGCGCCTTCAGGCGGGGCGGCCGGGCGTGGCTGAAGTGGGGAGCTCTTGCCGCGGCGCTCTGCGTGTGCGCGGGCGCGGAGGTCCTTGCCCTCGCGGCATGGGGAGAGGAGATGAGGCCGTTCTACCCGGCGCTCAGCGCGGCGGCATCGTGGGCGGTGTATGCGGCGTTGCGCGGGATGAGAGGCGGGACTCCCTCGCAATGAGGCGAATCTGGGCCGGGGGTATGGATTCCGTGCGCGATACTACAGGATCGCCAGGTACTTGTCGATCTCGTACTGGGAGACGTGGATCCGGTACCGGTCCCACTCGATCTTCTTGTTCTCGAGGAGCTTGTGGAAGATGTGGTCCCCGAGCGCGGTCTTGAGGAGCGGGCTCTTTTCGGCCTCGACGATCGCGGCGTAGAGGCTCCCCGGCAGCGTCTTGATCCCCGCCTTGTCGCGCTCCTGCTCGCTGAACTCGAAGATATCCTCTTCCATCGGCGCGGGGATCGTGTACTTCTTCTGGATCCCATCGAGCCCCGCGGCGAGCATCGCGGCGAAGGCGAGGTACGGGTTGCAGGCGGGGTCCGGCGCCCTGAACTCGATCCTCGTCGCCCGCTCCTTCCCCGGCTTGTACATCGGCACGCGCACCATCGTCGACCGGTTGCGCTGCGCCCACGAGATGTAGACCGGGGCCTCGTAGCCGGGGACGAGCCGCTTGTACGAGTTGATCCACTGGTTCGTCACCACGCAGAACTCTTTCGCGTGCGCGAGGATGCCGGCGGTGAACGACTTGGCGACGGCGGAGAGGTGGTACGGGTCCTTCGCGTCGAAGAAGGCGTTCCGCTCGCCCTTGCAGAGCGACTGGTGGACGTGCATGCCGCTCCCGTTCTGCCCCTCGATCGGCTTGGGCATGAACGTGGCGTAGACCCCGTGCTTCTGGGCGACCTGCTTGACCACCATGCGGTAGGTCATGGCGTTGTCGGCCATCGTGAGCGCGTCGGTGTAGCGCAGATCGATCTCGTGCTGGCTCGGGGCGACCTCATGGTGGTCGTATTCGACCTGGATGCCGATATCCTCGAGGATCTGGATCGTTTCCCGGCGGAGATCGGTGCCGAGATCGATCGGGACCATGTCGAAATAGCCGCATTTATCGAGGACGTCCGTCGCCTGGTCGTCCTTGAAGTAGAAAAACTCCAGCTCCGGGCCCACCATGTAGGTGAATCCCATGTCGGCGGCGCGCTTCAGGGCGCGCTTCAGGGCGTAGCGTGGGTCGCCCTCGTAGGGGCTCCCGTCCGGCGTGAGGATGTCGCAGAACATGCGGGCCTCGCAGCCCTCCTCTTTCGGCCTCCACGGAAGGAGGCAGAAGGTGTTCGGGTCGGGCATCGCGATCATGTCGCTCTCCTCGATGCGCGCGAACCCCTCGATCGAGGACCCGTCGAATCCCATCCCGGTGTCGAGCGCTTCCGCGAGCTCGGAGCGGGTGATGGAGAATCCCTTGAGGCGGCCCAGGACGTCGGTGAACCAGAGCCTGATGAAGCGGACGTTGTGCTCTTTCACGAGCTTGAGCACTTCGGCTTTCGTGCGTGCCATGGCATTCCTCCTGTCGATCGCCGCGCCCGGCGGCCAGGGCATATACTACTTAATCCCCGCTGCGCGGGGAAGGGGATTCCGGCGCGGGCATCGTCGTCCCCTCCGCATCGTTTTGGGATTTGGGATTCGGGATTTGGGATTTTGGCACGGGCGTCCCCACCCGTTTCTCGCACCAGTCCCGCCACCGCTGGAGCGCCTCTTCTCTCGCCGCCGGATCGGCAGCCTTTGAAAAGCCGCGCGGATCGCCGGTGATCTTCCCGAGCGCCTCCGCGGCCTCGTCCCTGACCTCGGTCCGGCGATAGGGGCCGAGCAGGGCGAAGCCGCTTGGGCGCGGGTCGGAGAGAAGGGCGCAGAGGGCGGGGATCGACCGCTCGGCCCCGAGGTCCCCGAGCGCCGAGGCGGCGGTTCCCCGCACGCAGGCGCTCTCGTCGCCGGCGGCCTTCTCGAGGAGGGGCGCCGCCTCGCCGTCCCGCATCTCTCCGAGTGCTGCGGCGGCGGAGCTCCGGACCCACTGGTCGGCGTCGTCGAGCGCCTTCCTGATCTGCGGGAGGGAGGAGCGGTCGCCGATTTTGCCGAGTGCGATGACCGCGTTGTTCCTGACCGGGGCGGAGGGAGAGTCGAGGGCGCGCGCGGCCGCGGGGACGGCGGCCATGTCCCTGAGGTTCCCCGCCGCAGCGAGGGCGCTGATCCTGACCTTTTCCGAAGGGTCGAACAGGAGCCGCTCGATCTTCGGCGCGTAGCGGGCGGCATGGAGCTCGCCCAGCACGCGCGCGGACTCGGCCCGCACCGCCTCGTCGCGGTCGTCGAGGAGCGGGGCGATCTCGGCGGCCGATTCTTTCGTCCCGAGCTTGCCTATCGCCGCGACCGCCTGCGCGCGCACGCTCCCCTCCGGGTCTTTAAGCGCCCCGCGGAGGGGAGCGTGGACGGCGGGCGCGCCGATCTCGCCGAGCACGAGGGCGGCCCGGGCGCGCCGGTCGGGCTCGGGGGCCTTCAGCTCTGATTCGAGGTACTGGAGCACCGGCTCCCCCATTGTCCGGAGCAGCGCGGCGGTGGTCCTCCGCGTCTCCATGGTGCCGTTGGCGACGTGTCCGGCGAGCGTCTTGATCCGCCGCAGGTAGGCGTCGGCGGACTCGCCGTCCACGGCGCGCGCGGGGGACGATGCGAGAAGAACGCCGCAGATCGCGGCGAAAATAAGAGAACAACGGAACTCTATTCTCATGAAGGTCACTTTACTGTAGCCCGGCGTTAACGCTTCTATTTCGTCTACCCCCGGTATGTCACCGAGTAGTTCGGCGTTTCCCAGAGCCGCACTTCGACGACCCCGAGCGGGGCGAGCCGGTCCCATATCCACCGGCAGATGAGCTCGGTGGTCGGCTTCTCGAACAGGTCGTTCAGGTCCGTGTGGTCGAGCGCCGGGATCACGCGCACGTTAAGTTCCCGCTCGAGCTCGACGAAATCGCGTACGATGCCGTCCCTGCCGAGTGGGCCCGTGAAGGACGCCTCGATCCTCCACCCGTGGCCGTGGAGCTTCTCGCAGGGGGTCCCGGAGAAGCGGAGGCGGTGGGCGGCGTCGAAGCTCCCCGCGACCGTGAACAGAAGTTGTCCGGCTTTCTGTTTCATGAAGCCTCCCGGTCCGTCTTCACGAGTTCGTACTCCCGCGAGCCCAGCCCGATCTCCTCGGCGTAGTGGAGTATCCTGCGCCACCCCTTGACCCCCGTCGCCGCCGCGATCGCATCCCCGCCGGGGGCCGCTCCCTTCAGCCGTGATGTGGCGAGCACCTGCCCCGAGTTCACGAGGTCGGCGGAGGCCTGGTCGACGGCCACGGGGTCGCGCGACGCGAGTATGCCGATGTCGGCGACGAACGGGGCGTCGTTCCAGTCGTAGCAGTCGCAGTCCGGCGACATGCGCATCAAAAAGTTGAAGAAGGCCGCGCGCCCGCACTTGTTCGCGAGGATCGCCTTCGCGTACTCGGCGGACTTCTCCATCAGGGGCTCGGAGGCGGTCTTCCAGTTGATGGGGATGGCGCCGGCCGGGCACGCCGCGACGCACTCGCCGCAGCCGACGCATGTACGCGCGTCGATCTTCGCCTTTCCTTCTCCGCCCGCGCTGATCGCCCCGGCGGCGCAGGAGCGGATGCACGTCCCGCAGGCGACGCAGAGGCCCTGGTCGACCCGGGGCTTCACGTCGGAGTGGAGAAACTGTTTCCCCGCGGGGGTCGTGCAGCCCATGGCGATGTTTTTCAGCGCGCCGCCGAAGCCGAAGAGTTCGTGCCCCTTGAAGTGAGCGAGGGAGAGGACCGCGTCCGCGTGGTAGATCGCCCCCGCCACCCGCACGCGCGAGACATGTTTCCCCTTCGCCGCCACCTCGACCGAGTCGCCGCCGGTGAGGCCGTCGGCGATGATGATCGGCGCCCCCGCGGAGGCGACGGAGAAGCCGTTCTTGAGGGCGGTGAGGACATGGTCGATCGCGTTGCGCCGTCCCCCCGAGTAGAGGGTATTCGTGTCGGTAAGGAAGGGCTTGCCCCCCGCCGACAGCACCTTGTCGACCAGGCAGCGGGCGAACGGCGGGGGAAGGAAGGCGACATTGCCCCACTCGCCCCAATGGAGCTTGACCGCGACCTTGTCCCCCTTCCGCAGGAGGTCTCCGAACCCGACGAGGTCGAAAAGGCGGGCGGTCTTCGCGAGGAGCGAGTTCCCGGCCTTCGCCCGCAGATCCGTGAAAAAGACTTTCGATGCCATGACGATTCCCTCCCCGTTCCGCCGCGGCAGGCGGCGCGCCGTCGCCCATTACTCGGACAGGCTCCCAGCCTCACCCGTCCCCGCGCGAGGCGGGTTGCCGCGCAGTCCATAGCTCGGGCCTTACCCCGGCGAGTTCCAGGAGGCGGGCGAACTCCCCGGGGGGCGTCCGTCCGACGCCGAACGTGCATCCGGAGGAGGTGTTCCACCCGTGGAAATCGCTGCCGCCCGTGGCGATAAGCCCGAGCTCTTTGGCGAACCGGCGGTAGCGGCCGACCTGCTCGCCGGTGTGATCAGGGGTGTACACCTCGAGGCCGACGATCCCCCATGCGGCGAGCTGGGGAATCAGCTCGTCGCCTCTCCAGAGCCCCGGGTGTGCCAGGACCGCGAGCCCGCCGGCCGCCTTGATGAGCGCGATCGCCTCGGCGGGGGTGAGCTTCGATCGCGGCGCATAGGCGGGCTTCCCCTCTGCGATGAAGCGGTCGAACGCCTCCCGCATCGAGGAAACGTGGCCCTTATTGACCATCACCCTGGCGATGTGGGGCCTGCCGACGGAGCCGTCCCCGGAGACGGCGAGGACCTCCCCGGGGCTCACCTCCATGCCGAGTTCCCCGAGTTTCGAGACGATCAGGCGCATGCGCGTGACCCTGGCATCCCTGAGTTCCGCGAGGGCGACGGCCAGGCGCGCGTCGCGGTGGTCGATGAAGTAGCCGAGGATATGGTACTCGCAGTCGCCGTGGTAGGCGTTGATTTCG
>JBAXOY010000035.1:0-26796 GCA_037133055.1 Chlamydiota bacterium | reverse complement strand
AAAGTGGCTGGTTTTGAACCGTTCCTCCGTGGCTGGTTTTAACCGACCGCTGACACTAAGCGGTGCCTTTCCGCTACCGGATTTGTGAAACTTGGAGACGCGCTTTCCAATTGCGTTATGGAGCTCTTCGAGTGCTATCGGTCTCAGTTCTAGACCAACACCTGAAATTCTCTCAAAAACACGGGGTTCAAGTGTTTGAATAAGACTTCCAAGACCAGACTGACCAATCACCACCCACCAAGTATGCGGCGTTACAAATAGCGTGTCTCTGAATGTCATCATTAGCTGGGCAATTCTTCCCTCCTCTAGATTCTCAATATTATCTAGAACAATAAAAGCACCACTAAAACCCAGCAATGTTACAACTTCAGATATTACACAAACTATTACATCCATCAGCCTTTCGTATGAAGCGTCGACCATGCGAGGCAAATCTACGCTCCGCCCGAAGTTGGCTCCAAAATTGAGAATATTGATGCCAAGACTGATGTCCGAAGATCCGCGGTCATTAATCCATTTAGATATCTTTTTAGTTTCTGGAGGGATCGATTGCGTGCTGATGGCGCAATATTCCTCAACTGATCTGACAAGTGAAGCCAGTGCTCGTTGAGCAACTTCCTTGGGGCCATCTGTCGGCTGTATAGGACATAAACTGCGGGCACACAATAAATGTGGTCCACATGGCGACTGATGATTTTCCATGAGGTACTGAGCAACATTTAAAAAACTTGTTTTACCAACGCCCGGTTGACCAGATATGATGAACACCCCATTTACACTGGCTTCCAAAACCGTACAAAATTCTATAAGCTCTCTACTGCGACCAACAAATAGATCTGCACCTTCTGGCGTTGGCCTAAGCGGACAAGCGTCATATGGACTAGCGCTAAATCCTAATGCTTTCCAAATGCTCATGGGGGCCTTTTCTCCTTGTATTTCTATCGCCGGAGTCAATAAATGAAATATACTCAAATGCTACGATTAAGCTGCTGTTTGAGCAACTTGCTTACGCTACTTGCTCAATGCCTGACATTATCCCTAGCAGCAAACTAGCATTAACTACACATTGTGCACATTGGACTTTTAGCGATATTACAGTACTTGTGTCTAGGCCTTCCATATCCTCTGATGCTTCGATTTGACAACAGCGTGAGATAGATATCAGCTGACTATCGGTCTCCATCCTTCTTGGCTGAAGGTTTTCCTCCTCTGGCTTTATGAAGTCAGCCCTTCTATGAAACTGCTTGCTAATTCAACGCATCACCTATGAAATGCCATTCCCCGCTCTTTCATGTTCCGGCGTATGGTTTCATGCAATTTCACATGCATGTCTTTACCAATGTCTTGCATTTTTATGCTGCAGCGCTTTTACCACAAGTCCGCGTATGTGTTTTTTCCCTCGCCTCCGTTTGATCCCTTGTAGGCTAAGCAGATACCGTATGATCTCCTCGTCATCAAGCTGATGCGATTCTTTTAGCCCGCAGGCCATTACCTGGATGTAGGCATTAGCGGGGACTGCATTTTTGATATGACCGGCGTGCGTAATCGTATAAACGGGCCGCTTATCCGGTGATTCGATGGGAAGAGGCACTAACGCATTGTACCACTTATCTCCCTTGCCTTCCTTTTCCCATATGTCTTCTAGTTGTTCGCTTGCTATTTTCCACATTCGTCCATAGGTGAGGTATTTTTCGTTAAAGTGGTTGCAGTCGAGAAAAGCCACTGCTCCTCTCCACTTCTTAGACATATTTGCAAAATATAGAGGGTATCTAATTTTGCATTCCACAGATTCGCCCAACCACTCTTTGTCTCTGCACCCCTCCCAACTCTCTAAATCAACCCCGAAGAAAGTCCTCTGTTTACCATCTAAATACCATAAGAAGCGATCCTTGCATAAATTCGAGCCGTATCCAACATACCAGACATACTCCTTATCCATCACGCACCTCCATTCGAAGCAACTATCAGGCGTATGTTCCTGTTGGCCTTTTACTTATTGTACTCTCTCATTCATGAAGTTGGGCACTTTTATCTGGGTGATGCCGCAGGTTGTAATACGCCGCATAAGCCGTCTTGAACGGCTGTATCAAGGTGGAGGGAAATTTCCTATTCTTATGCAGCATAATAGCTAAGGATGGACGGCTTTTGGTGTATCGCAATCAGGCTTATTGCCTATATCTATCTTCCGAAGTGCTAACCGTTGGGCTGGATATTCTAGCTCCTTGATAGCGCCTTCCAAGCAGGATTCATATATCTCCCTTGCGATTTCCGCGGTCTTGATGAAAAAGGGTGGTTCAGCAAAGGCTGGTAAACGGTGAAATCTGTGAAGAGGCTCAATACAATGAGTGAAGTTTGAGTATTTCAAATTAAGCCAAGAACCATGCAAATCGCTGCTTGTTGGTGTAAAAACCAGACGGTATACTTTCTCCATGCCTGCTTCTCTAGCTAGATCTCGTGTATCTTTCTTCATCCAATGCCCCAGCTGTATATCTAGTAGTTCCGGATAAAACGACCCCATCTGATCGGACATATCTTTTACTGTGTGATCTTCAAGAGATTTATCATTAGGATAATTATCTTGAAGGTGGAGCATAAGTAGCTTCTGCTGGCCGTCTCCATACTCAATAAATTTTCTAAAATCCTCTTGATGCCCTTTGTGCATAAGATACGTAAAGGTGATTGCTGTTTCTGCGAGACAGCGCAGAATTATTCCAGCAATATCTCTAGCCCATAAGTGCGGGTCATCTGCAAAAAGAGAATAGAGCCGTGTCACTCGAGAAAACAACCCAAAGAGGACTTCGTCCCTTGTTGGATCATATAAATCCAGCTTAAGTTTCTGCCTAAGATCAGCCAGATATTCCCGCACACTTATTGCATTCTGTGCCATTGTTTCCTGAATGCAGCGTGCGGCTTCCTTATCAACTGATCTTCCTCCAAGTAGACTTGCCTCGCGATGCTTACAAACTGCCAGATCATAATTATGCCGCCAGAAATATTTAGGCCATTCATGAGCCTGGAGATCGACACGTTGCTCAATTTCCATATTGATCACTGTGCGAGCGAATGACTCGACTCTGGATTTCTCATCTTCAGAACATGCCGATGGATATTTAGGGATGGCTTCAAGAATTTCTTTAAGCGTATCGAAGATGCGGATTTTGTCATGCTTAAATAGCCTATCTAGGGGAACAATCCTTACACGGGAAGCATATGCATCTTTGCCAGCTAGCAGTTTGATGACTAAGGAACGAAGGTGACCAAGCTCGATTTCGGGATCAAGATGATCATCGGGAGGTATAAATTCTTTTTGCAATAACCATGCAGCAGGGCACTCAGGATAAAAGGAGATAATCCTGCCTATGGGATTGCGGAAATACTCTTCTATCAGTTGAGTGTTCTTGGCAAGAAATTCGGAACGCCTATCAGTGGGGAACAAAGCAAAGTCTGAAATCAGACCGAGCGGTACAGTATTTATGCTCCACATATCATCTACTGCGTCCATAAAATTACCATAGGGAGTATGAAAAGCGTCAATCCCAAACTTTATGGCTAATGCTGCAATCCATAAGAATTCTGGCAATACGTCTCTTTCCCATTGTATTTGCCGGACTCCGATATCAGATAAAAAAGTGATGAGCTTTGTTCCACTCTTGCGATGAAAAGCAAGAGGGGAATGAATGGGTTTATGCTTATGGCGTTTGCGTTTGTTCTTGGACATCACTATCCTCGGGATCCAGAGATATTTCAGGCATTTCCAGGACGGTCGACTTGAGCCCTCCTGACCAAATAGTTCCAGCAAGCTGGGGAAAGCTTGTGATATTGCTCCTTATAGCATTCATGAATACTTCCTGAAGGACTAACTGTGAACACCTTGATTTCACCCCCTACCGGTGCATTACGTTTGCGATAAATTCCATGTTTAGCCGAAAACAGCCTTTTTAAAAACTCGAAACGTTGACGATACAGAAAGGCGGCATGTTTTAGCCTGCGAGGAGTTTTGAATCCAGGATCAGCACCTTGTAACAGATGTTTTATAAGCGCAGTATAGTGTTGATAAACTGCAAGGAAAGGGAAGAGCACTCCATTTCGAAAATTAAACTGATGCATCTTCATGATCTGGACCTTGTTGAAACCAGTCCTGCGAGTGATTTCGCTGATGTAATTGTTATCTAGGTCGTTCACGGGAAAGAAGTCTGGGCCGATCCGGCTATAACGCAGTGTGTCTTGATCGAGATTGCCGATATTATTGATGTACCAAAACTTCGGATCCCTGTTCTCATACCCAGCGATAAAGACCCACAAGCCTGTTCTTAGACGTCCTCGTTTCCATACCATAGATAAATCATCAGCTAGTCTTTTGCAGAATAGAGGTAGAGTTAGATGGCCGTTCATTTGAGTGAAGTGCACCAGCCAGTCTCTCATCTGCATTTTTATGATGCGTTCTGTCCCCACGTAACCAAGAAGCCCCTTAAAGGAATTAAGCTTAATGGGAAAGATCTTGCTGCTACGTGTGTAGCACCTTTCGCCGCGACATACCTTATAAGACCCATTGAGGAGAAGTACGTTGATACTATCACTCCCCATAACCATCCCTCTATGGTCAATATCAAGGATTAGAAGACCCATATAGTGATCCGTTCGTAAAATGTCTGAAAAGAATGTGCACGGGTATTGATCGTTTTTCGGTACCTATTGTACTCCTGCAAAGATTATCGTTCATCGTCAAACTCGTCTTCCCGAGGTCTGATTAGCGAGGAGCTCCCCCGAGATTATCGGGGGGCCGTTCTCCTATAGCCTCTTTCACCCAACCGGGCATACGGTCCGGACGGTTAGCGGCGAGCAATTAGTTTGAATAGCTCATCCTCCCTCCCGCTTTGCAGGGATAAGAGTGCCTTGCTAAAATTTTAGAATTGGATCCCTGCTTTCGCGGGGATCAAAAGGCGGACGGGTTTTAAGGGCGAAGTGCGGCATAGAATGGGGGTAGAAGCGGTGAAAAGTGTGTGGGTCGATGTGTGGGTTTTCGTTCGGCGTTTTTCAGGATGTTCGGGGTGTTTCAAGAAAATAGGAGGAATTCACGAAATCGACGTATCATATTGAAAATGAAGGCCGGAACGTTGATTCCGGCCTTGCATTTTGGTAGCGGGGGCTGGATTCGAACCAGCGACCTTCAGGTTATGAGCCTGACGAGCTTCCTGGCTGCTCCACCCCGCAACGTAACCTAATATCTTGGCGGTATTGTACCACGCCCGGGGGGGTTGTCAAAGGGTATTTTCCGGAGTGCCATAGCAGCAGAATGATACTGTCACCCCCTCTGCCAAAATAGAAATGTCCCCTGCTTGACTCGTTAGGAACATTTCGACGCCGCTATTCGACGATCGTGAGCTGGGCCGGGTCCTTCACCCTGATCTGGGCCGCGTCTCTGTATGTCGCCACCCTTCCGCTCACCCTGATCTTCCTGCCCATGTACTTCGCCTGGGTGTCTCCGAACTTCTCCTTGTTGAAGATCGCGACGCTCAGGCTCTCTTTCCAGTTCTGGTCGAAGTTCAGCGTGTCGGGGCGCTTCTCCTTGCGGACGTGCACATTGACGACCGTCCCCTCGACGACCACATCCTCACCCACCCTGCCCATCGCCTCTTTCCAGGTGAGCGCCTTTGCCGCAGCCTCGGGCTTGACCTCGGCTTTCGCTTCCGCCGTCACCTCAGCCTTCGCCCCGGGTTTTGCCTCGTCCTGGGCCATGACCGGACTGCACGGCATGCACAGGGCAAGGACAAGGCCGACGGCGACGACCACTCCGAGCCACTTCATCGCACCGCCTCCTGTTGAGGGTTGCGCGCTCTCGCCGGTATCCTCGCACACTACCCGGGAAATGCAACCGAAATCCCGGGGGGCTTTGAGGCGTTAAGGCAATGGGACCTATACGGATCGATGAGACGTATGGGAAAAATGAAAATAGCAGAGACGGACGGCGCGAGAGCGCCGGAGAGCGACGGAGGCGCTGTTGCGGTGGGCCACCGGCTGTGGTATGGTGGGCGGCACATGGAGGGACACGCAATGACGAACGAGTCGGCAGAGAGGTTCACGCGGGACCGGACCGGATGGATCATCGTGGGGCTCAACCTGCTCGCCGCCCTCAACTCCACGCTCTATTTCACCCGGATGCTCGGCGCCGGGCTCGACGGCTGGCTCGCGATGAACTCCTGCGCCCCGAGCATCTTCGTCTTCGCCGCCGGTTATATCCTCCGGCAACGCGCCGTGATGGCGGTCGGCACGGGGCTGATGTTCCGGTACGGGACGCTCGGCCTCTTCGCCTTCGGGTGGGAGGGGTTGAACATCATCCCGCAGATCGGGCACATACTCATGACGCTCGCCGTGCTTTACTTTGTCATCCGCATGATCCGGCTCGGGGGGGCGGCTGAGATCATCACGGCGCTCTTCGTGGCCCTGGCGATGCTCTACGCGGAGTGGCAGCAGGAATGGTTTGCCCAGCGTCCGGGGGCGCTCAAGGGGCTGATGCAGGGTATCCTGAAGCCGGAGATGTTCAGGTAGGGCCGTGCCATAGCGGAAAGGCGCCTTTTGCCGCGGGGGCTGAAGCCCCACCCTACTACAGGAAAAAAAGGGGGCCTGAAAAGGCCCCCTTACAATATAGATAGAGAAATGTGCCGCATGGGCCGCCCCGCGGCTCCTAGTAAAGCACCTGGACGGGCACCACGGCAAGCTGGCTGTACGGGCCGCGCGCGTTCTGAATGGTGGGAGGCGTGCCCGTGGGCAGGATCGCGGCGTAGACCCCGTAGTACCCCGCCACCCCATACGGTATACGCATCGTGAGCACCAGCACCGGGCCGAATGTCTTGTGGATCTCCAGGGCGCCATAGATGAGCGGGTATACCCCCTCCACGAGCCGGTCACCGACCTGGACCGACCACGCCCGCCCGTCGCTCCGGACGATCACCACGTACCCGTCCCAGTCGAGGATCGTATTCGTGAAGCTGATCGACACCTGGATCGTGTCCCCGGGGACAAAGGTCGTCTGGTTCAACCACACCCGCAGCCCCTGCGGGAACGGCGTCGGCGTGATCGTCGGGGTAGGCGTGATCGTCGGCGTCTGCGTGGGCGTGGGCGTCCGCGTGGGCGTCGGGGTCTCCTGAATCAGCGCGAAGTGCACCGATGTCGCGCACGCCCCCGCCGACAGCTCCACCGTCTGCGGCGGCGGCACCAGATACCCGGCCCGCTGGACGGTCACATCGTGCGTCCCGTAGCCGATGTCTGCGAGCGTGGCATTCGTTAAAACTCCGGTGGGCAGATAGTCGAGGTAGATCATCGCCTGGTCCGTGGCGGAGGTCACCTCGACAGGGCACACGCCCGCGGGAGGAAGGTCGAATGCGACCGAGGTCGTCAGGCCCGCGACGACCTCCGCCGCCTGCACGCCGGGCGGGTCGAAGGTGTCCTTGCGTATCATCACGTAGTGCATCCCGGCAGGGACATTCGCAATCGTGTTGTTCGTCAGGAGCCCCGTGTCGTCGTAGTCGAGGTAGATCCTCGCCTCCTTCTCCGGCGACGAGGTCACGGCGATGTCACCCGTCCCGAGCCCGAGGTCGAACCAGACAGACGAAGTGTTGCCGCCCGTGACGTCCACCCCCTTCGCCGCCGGAGTCGGCGTCCCCGCCGGCGGCAGGACATACACCTGGTGCCTCCCCGACGCCACCGGCCCGATTGTGGCGTTCGTGTCGCGACCGGTGTCGAAGATGAAGTCGAGGTAGATCGCCGAGCCGGGGACGGGCGTCGTCGAGACGCTGATCCAGCCGGTGGTGAGGTTGGGGGTCGGCGTCTGAGTTGGGGTCGGCGTACACGTTGGGGTCGGCGTATACGTACCACATTCCACACAATTGCCTATCGGCACGTCGCCCTCCCAACACGCATTGAAAGCAAAATAGCACGTTCCTGTCTGATAGTGGCAGCAGGTGAGGGGTGTTGAGGTCGGTGTTATTGTCGGGGTCGATGTTATTGTCGGCGTGGGCGTGATCGTCGGGGTTTCGGTTTCAATCGGGGTCTCAGTCGATGTGGGTGTTATCGTCGGTGTGGGCGTGATCGTCGGGGTTTCGGTTTCGGTCGGGGTGGGCGTAATGGTCGGGGTCTCAGTCGGCATGGGTGTTATAGTCGGCGTGGGCGTGATCGTCGGGGTTTCGGTTTCGGTCGGGGTCGGGGTAATCGTCGGCGTGGGCGTCTCAGTCGGCGTGGGCGCGATGGTAGGCGTCTCAGTCGGCGTGGGCGTCGGGCCCATGGGAGTCGGCGTCGGGGTCTGCGTCTCCTCCGCCACCAGGGTGAACGCCACCGTCGTCGCGCAGGCCGAGGCCGACAGCTCCACCGTCTGCGGCGGCGGGATCAGGTACCCGGGGAGCCGCACCGTCACATCGTGCGTCCCGTACCCCACGGCCGCAACCGTGCCGTCCGTCGTCTGACTCGTCGCGATGTAGTCCAGGTAGATGTCCGCGCTCGTCGGCACCGAGTTCACCGTGACCGGGCACGCGCCCGCCGGCGGCAGATCGAACACCACCGTCGTCGTCGCGCCCGCCAGCACCTCCGCCGCCACCACACCCGGCGGGCTCACCCCGACCTTCCGCACCGTCACGAAATGCGTCCCCACACCCACGTCTCCCACCGTGTTGTCCGTCAGGAGCCCCGTGTTCATGTAGTCCAGGTAGATATCCGCGCCCGTCTCCGGCGACGTATTCACCTCGAGCGCGCCCACCGCATGGCTCAGCACGAACACCACGTCCGTCGACGCGCTCCCCACCACCTGCACGCCTTCCTGAGGCGGTTGCGGCGGGTACCCCGTCCGCGTCACCGACACCGCGTGGCTCCCCGCCTGCACCTGCGCGAGCGTCGAGTCCGTCACCTGCCCCGTGTCGCGGTAGTCGAGGTAGATCGACGCGCCCGTCTCCGGCGTTGTGGAGACATTGATCGACCCCACGTCCGATTGGGGGCTGGCCAGGCACGGGGAGGCATACACCAGCGCAAAGAGCAACGCGCAGGCGGCACGCATCACCAGGCCGTGTCGGAAACTCGAATGACGCATACGGAGACCTTTTCCCTGCCCAGACACAGATTCAACTTACCCATAGTATACTTCACGGATTTCCGCGGGGCAATGTATTTTTTCCCATTTTTTCCCATATTTTTCCCCCCGTATCTTTCCGTATTTTTCTCCCCGCGGCGCCGCGTCAATCCGGGGGGCCGCCCCAAAACCGTCCCCCCCGGCCTGTTTCCCCCCGACCGTGCGTATTCGACGCTTCTCCGCGCGCCCCCCGTGGGGTATAATCACTCCTCTGATCGGGGATGGGGCGCCGATGGAAAAACTCTACAAGACCTGGGCCGAGATCGACCTCGGTGCGGTGCGGGAGAATATCGCGAAGATACGCGCGCGGCTCGGTCGCGGCGTCGGCCTCCTCGCCGTGGTCAAGGCCGACGCCTACGGGCACGGGATGTCGCAGATATCCCGCGCGGCGCTCCAGGCAGGGGCGAGCTGGCTCGGGGTTTCGAATATCCATGAGGCGCTGCAGCTCCGCAGGTCCCACCCCTCCGCCAGGATACTTATCCTCAGCGCGGGGATGGCGGGCCACGCGGGAGCGATCGTGCGGCACCGCGTCACCCCGGTCATCTGCTCGCTGGAAATGCTCGAGGCGGTGGCCGGCGCCGCGCGCAGGGCGAAGCGGATCGTGGATGTCCACATCGTCATCGACACCGGGATGGGCCGCATCGGCGTCTGGCACGAGGGGGCGTTCGACTTCATACGGCGGGCCCGCAGGACGAAGGGGGTGCGGATCCAGGGACTCTCCTCCCACTTCGCCTGCGCCGCCGACCGTGACCTCTCCTTCACGAAGCTGCAGCTCGACCGGTTCAAGCGGGTGCTCGGGAAGTGCGCGCGCGCGGGTATCCGCTTCCCCCTGACGCACATCGCCAACAGCGGGGCGCTCCTCGGCCTCCCCTCGTCGTATTTCACCCTCGCCCGGATCGGCATCATGCTCTACGGCGTCTACCCCTCCCGGGAAGTGATCAAGAGCATCCCGCTCCGCGCCGCGCTCACGTTGAAGACAGAGATCTGCTTCCTCAAGAATGTGCCCCCGGGGAGGTCGATCAGCTACTGCCGGAGCTACGTCACCTACCGCGACACGCGGGTGGCCACCATCCCCATCGGCTACGGCGACGGCTACTGCCGCCTCCTCTCCAACAGGGGCGAGGTCCTGGTGCGCGGCCAGCGCGCCCCCGTCGTCGGCAACGTCACCATGGACCAGACGATGATCGACGTCGGCCACATCCCGGGCGCGCAGGTCGGGGACGAGGTCGTGGTCATCGGGAGGCAGGGGGACAGCGAGATCACCGTCAACGAGGTCGCCGACCTCACCGGCACCATCCCCTACGACGTGATGTGCGCCATGGGGAAGCAGGTCCAGCACCGGATCTACCTCGGCGGCTGATTCCCCGGGGCGTGAATCCCCGGGGCGTTGACAGGAACGGCGCGCGCCCGTATACTGGTGCATGGCGCAATGGGGGGATTCATCCCCGATGGGCCCTTCCTTTTCCGCGCAGCAATCCCCGTGAGGAGCGTGACGCATGACCAGGAACCATGACAGGGAGCACGAGCTGAAGCCCGAGGCGAAACACGAAGCACGGCACGAGAAGAAGCAGGTGAAGTCGCACCTCGCCATCGCCATGGAGAGGGCCGCGGCGATGGCGCACGGAGCGCCGGCGGGGGAGCATGCGCCCCCGCCGGAAATGCGCGTCCCGGAAGAGGAGCTCAAGGCCCTGCGCGAAAAGGCGGCGAAGGCCGACGAATACTTCGACCGGCTGCTCCGGACAGCGGCGGACCTCGAGAACTACAAGAAGAGGGCCGAGCGCGAGCGCAGCGACCTGCTCAAGTTCGGGCAGGAGGAGCTCATGGGAGAACTGATCGTCGTCCTCGACAACTTCGGGCGCGCCCTCGACTCCGCAGGGAACTCCGCCGCCGCGAAGGGGATGGCGGACGGCGTTTCGCTCATCCGGAAACAGCTCCTCACCGTACTCGACAAGTTCGGGCTCCGGCCGGTCGAGGCGGTCGGGCAGAAGTTCAACCCCGAACTTCACGAGGCCGTCGCGCAGGTCGAAACGGACGCGCAGCCCGAGGGGACGGTCGTCGGCGAGCAGCTCAGGGGCTACACGCTGAACGGGCGACTGCTCAGGCCGGCGGTGGTGACGGTCGCGGCTCCCCCGAAAAGCGCGGACGACGGAACGGCCGCGTCGTAACGTCGATCTGGAATTTGAGATCCGTATGTCGGAGCAACATGGCAAAGCGTGACTATTACGAGGTGCTCGGCGTGGCGAGGAACGCCCCGGCCGAAGAGATAAAGAAGGCCTACCGGAAGCTCGCGGTCAAGTACCACCCGGACAAGAACCCGGGCGACAAGACCGCCGAGGAGCGCTTCAAGGAGGTCTCCGTCGCCTACGAGGTGCTGAGCGACGCCGAGAAGCGGGCGCGGTACGACCGATTCGGCCACGCGGGCCTCCGTGGGGGGCCCGGGGGATTCGGCGGGTTCAACGGGATCGACCTCGAGGAGGCGCTCCGCACCTTCATGGGCGCCTTCGGCGGCGGGGGGAGCATCTTC
The DNA here is from genome assembly GCA_037133055.1 of Chlamydiota bacterium. Lineage (GTDB taxonomy): Bacteria > Auribacterota > Tritonobacteria > UBA1439 > UBA1439 > UBA1439. The sequence continues at coordinate 15,160 of JBAXOY010000035.1, read as the reverse complement.
GACGATTTCTTCGGCTTCACCGCGCACCGCCGCGGACCCGCGCGCGGGGACGACCTCCGGTACGACCTCGAGATCTCCCTCGAGGATACGGCCGGCGGCTGCACACGGGAGTTCTCGTTTCCCCGCCTCGACTTCTGCGGCGACTGCCGCGGGAGCGGCGCGAAGCCGGGGACCTCGCGGACGGGATGCGACGCGTGCGGCGGGCACGGCGTCGTCGAGGAGCGCGTCCAGGGATTTTTCGGATGGCAGGTCCGGAGACACCCCTGCCCGCGATGCGGCGGCGCGGGGTCGACGGCGAAGGAGGCGTGCCCGCGCTGCCACGGCGAGGGGCGCATGCGGCGCAAAAAGAAGATGTCCGTGAAGGTGCCCCCGGGCATCGAGACCGGCTCGCGCCTCAAGATACAGGGAGAGGGCGAGGCGGGGGTCCACGGCGCCCAGGCGGGCGACCTGTACATCGTCGTCCACGTGAAGGAGCACGAGATTTTCCAGCGCCACGGGGACGACGTCCTCTGCGAGGTCCCGCTCAGCTTCGTGACGGCGGCGCTCGGCGGCACGGCGGATGTCCCCACGCTGAGCGGAAAGGTCCAGCTCACCATCCCCGCGGGTTCGCAGACCGGCAAGACGTTCCGCCTGAAGGGCAAGGGGATGCCGAACGTGAACGGCATGGGGCACGGCGACCAGTACGTGCGGGTGTCCCTCGAAACCCCAGTCGACATGAGCGAGGAACAGAAGGGGCTCCTCAGGAAATTCGCCGAGCTCGGAGGCGGGCGCGTCCACCCGATGAGCAGCTCGTTTCTCGAGCGCGCGAAGAAATTCTTCACCGGCGCGTGACCGGAGTGGAACGCTCAGGGCCGGAAGCCCCACGGCGCTTTCGACTTTCGGCCCGGAACTTTCAACCGCAGCATCACCCCCACCCCTGCCTGACGGCAGGCAGGATGCCCCTCCCCCGTCGGGAGGGGGAAGGGATGCCCCAACGCACCCACTGCACGAGCGGCGCGTCTACGTAGCCCCCGATTCACACCGGGGAAGCGAACTCCCGCTCCTCCCCGCCGAGGCGCACTACATCCGGCACGTACTGCGGCTGCGCGCGGGGGAAGAGGTCACCGCCTTCGACGGGGCCGGGTGGACGGCACGGGCGTCGCTCCGCTCCCTCAACGGGAAGTCGGGCGCGCTCGCGGTGATCGAGGAGCGGCGCGCCCCGAAACCGACGCACGGCTTCTCCGTCGCCCAGGCCATTTTGAAGGCCCCAGCCATGGACCATGCCGTGCGGGCGTGCACGGAGCTCGGGGCCTCCGCGATCGCGGGATTCGCCGCAGAGAGGAGCGTGCCGAGGAACGCGGGCGCATCGCCCGGAGATGCGCGGGCGGACCGCTGGCGCAGGATCGCCCTCGAGGCCTGCCGCCAGTGCAGGCGGGAGTTCGCGCCCGAGGTGACCGTCCTCGCCGACGCCGACGCCCGCACCGCCTTCTTCCGCCTCCACGACGCGGTCTTCGTCGCGTGCCTCCGCGAGGACAGCGTCCCGCTCGGGACGCTCCTCGAACGGCTCGGACCGGACGCGGCGTCCCGGCCCCTTCTCGTCATCGGCCCCGAGGGGGACTTCACGCCGGAGGAGCTCGACGCACTGGTCGCGCGGGGGGCCCGCCCCTGCCGCCTGGCCGACGCTTTGCTCAGGGCCGAGACCGCCGCCGTTGCCGGCGCGGCGATCCTCGGGCTGCACCTCATGTCGAGAAGGGAACTGGAGAAGCCCTGATGGCGCCCGCTCACCCTCCGGCCGTTTTCCGCGGCGCCCCCGCCGGTCGCGCGCGGCGCGGGCATATCGCCATCACGGTCGTGTTGTGGACGAGCGCCTTCCTGGTCTATCAAACGACTTTCATCCCCACACCGCGCCTTTTCTTGTTTCCGGAAGCCGGATCGTTCGACGCCGATATTCCCGAGTATGCGGCGGCTCTGAGAGGCGCGCCGAATGAAACGGACATGCGCAAGCACCTCCTCTACGCCCCCCTCGGCCGCGCGCTCTACCGGTGCGCCGACCGGGCAAGACTCTTCTGCGGGATGAACAGCGATACGGTCGCGCTCGTGTTCCCCGGGGCGCTCTATGGCGCGACCTCCGCGGCGATCGCCTACTTTCTCTTCCTCGGATTCATGGCGGATACGCGGCGTGCAGCCATTGCAGCCGCCTGCTACGCATTTACCTATTCAATGTGGCTGATGTCGAGCATTTCCGAAAGCTATGCGCTCACCGCTCTCAGCGTCAATCTGTTTCTTCTCTTCATCTGCAAGAAAGATGCAGGGTCGGGATGGCGATGGGGCGCGGGGGTGGTCGGCCTCATTGCGTTGAGCAGCCTGTGCGATCTGCGGTCTGTTTTTCTGCTTATTCTTCCCCTGTATCTCGTCGCCCGCACGCCCTCCATGGCGTGGGCGAAAAGGGCGGGATATATGTGCGCGATCGCGCTTGGAGCGTGCGCGCTCATCGGGGCAACGTATCAGGCGTACGCGTACTTCTCGGGCCGGACGGCCTTCGGGATGGACGCGGTGTGCACGTGGATGCCGGTGTATAGAAGAGCGCACACCTCCTCCCGTTGGATGTTCGACGCGCGGTGCATTGCCCGCTCGCTGCGTATCATTTTCCGTGACGCATTCTCGCCCCTCTCTCCGGAGCAGTGCGGCCGGAGTGCGGCACTTCCCCCCTGGGCCCCCATGTTTCCCGCCTACGGTTTTTTTACGATCGTGTCCGTCCTCGTTCTCGGATCGCTTCGCGCGGTCAGGGCGCGCATCATTTCATGCCCGCGACTCCAGGCCCTCCTCTGCTGGCTGGTCGCCGACCTGCTGAGCCTGTTCGTGATCTTTCGCCGCACGGCATTGCTCCACACACCCCCCGTGATGCTCCCCCTCATGCTGCTTATAGTGCCCGCGGCGGTGGCCGCCTGGGCGCCGCGGCGGATCGGGATACCGCTGCTTGGCGCGGCGACGATCCTCATGCTCACCCACAACCTCACGGTGCTCAACGATGCCCGGTCGGCATGGCAGATGCCCGACATCGTGCAAAGCCCCGCGGACAGGATCTACATCCTCCCCGGCGAGATGCTGCGCGCGCGGTTTCTCGCGCTCACCATGCTGTCGCGGTGCCCCCCGGAAGAAAGAGACCGGCTGACCGCGCTCAAGGGCCGGGCAGCGCGGCCGTTGAGCGCGCAGGAGGGCCGCGAGCTGGACGCGCTCACCCGCGGGGCCCTCGGACGCCTCTCCGCCTCGGAGCGCGCACAACTGGACGACATCGCGCACCGGCATCGCGAAGCGATCAGGCTCAGCAAAGGAGTGCCCTGAATGAGGCGATCCCTCTTCCTCTCCGGGCTGTTCATGGCGACACTCGCGGGCATACCAGATCCCGCGGGGGAAAAGAGCGAACTCCTCCTCAAGGCGTCGCGGGAAGGCGACGTCGCGGCGGTGGCGAAATGCATCGCCGACGGCGTCGATGTCAACACACAGGGCCGAAGCGGCGGAACCCCCCTCTTCCTCGCAGCGGAGGGCGGCCACGCGGAGGTCGTGCGGTTCCTTCTCGATCATGGAGCCGACCCGAACAAGATCCCGCGGCCAGTCCCCTCGACCGGGGTGATCGCCATGACGCCGCTTATGGCCGCCGCCGCTCACGGGCACGCCGCGGTCGCGGAACTCCTCCTCGCGCACGGCGCCGACGCGAGCATTCAGGTCGGGGAAACCGCACTGTACGAACAGGGTGTAACCGCGCTCTTCCTCGCGGCCGTCAACGGCCATGAGGATGTGGTGAATGTGCTGACCCGGGCATCGACGGCGGGGGGGGGACTCTGGAAATATCTTGTCGTGGGGATATGGATCCTGATGGGGACTGTGCTCATGCTCCAGGGGGACGAGTGACAGGTGCGCCATGCGCCCTCCCCACGGTTCATGATGTACCCGTGCGTTCACGAATTTTGCCATAAGACATTTGCCATAATACATTTTGACCTTACTCCCGTGCTGTGTTATAATTATCGTTTAAAGTTTTTTGGATTTCCAGGCGCGCGAGGCGTCGTCACCATGAGATTTCACTGGATCGACCTGGTGGTCGTGCTGTTCGTGGTCCGCGGGGTGGTCATCGGCCACCGGCGGGGGCTCTCCGGGGAGCTCCTGCGGTTTCTCGGCATCCTGTGCGCCATCGCCCTCTCCTTCAAGTTCTACGAGGCCGCCGCAGACCGGTTCGCCCCCCATCTCCCCGGTGGCCGCAACGTCGCGATCGCCTGCGGCTTCTCGGCCGTCTTCCTGTGCGTCCTCGCCCTCTTCTACATGCTCAACCAAACGCTGCATCACCTCGCCCGGCTCCCGGGCGTCGCCGCCCTGGAGAAGACCGGGGGGGCCGTCCTGGGGGGCGCGAAGGCGTTCCTCTTCGCGTGCGCGGTGCTGATACTGCTCGCGCTCGTAAAGGTCGAAAGGATCTCGAACGCCGTGAGCCAGGACTCCTTCTTCGGGCAGATGGCCATCTCGGCGGTGCCGGGCGCGTACCGGCTGGCGGTGCGCGTCTACCCGCCCGCGCAGGCCCTCCCCGCCGGCGACGTGATCAAGGAACTCCCCGCCGTGAGGACGGCCCCCGCGCCCGCCGTCTCCGGCGGCCCTGGCCCGGCCGCGAAAGAGAAGGCGGCGGGAGAAGGCGCGCCGCGCGAGACACCGGACCGACACACAGGAAAGAGGAAACCCAGATGAAACTCATCACGCTGTTCGAGCGCGCGATCGCCGAGGGGACGAAGCGCGACCCCCGCGGCCCGGCGAGCGTCCGCGAGGAGATGAAGTCCCTCGGAAAATCCTACGCGGAGATGTCGAAGCGGACACAGCGCGGCTTCGACCGGGAGCGCCTCGAGAACCCGTACGCCGACACGCGCATCCTGAACGGCGATCCGTCGACCGAGGTCCGCGGGCTCATGATCGGCGTGGACATCGAGGTCGGCGAGATCGTCCTCGCCGACCGGTTGCGCGAGCGGGGGAAAAGAGTGGACCTCGTGGTGGCCCACCACCCGGTCGGGAGGGCGTACGCCGGCTTCTACAACGTCATGGGGATGCAGGCCGAGATCGTGAGCCGGCTCGGCGTCCCCATCACCATCGCCGAGGCGCTCCTCGAGGAGCGGATGGGAGAGGTCGAGCACCGGGTGATGCCCGTCAACCACACCCGCGCGGTCGACGCCGCGAGGCTCCTCGGCATCCCGCTCGCGTGCATGCACACGCCCGCCGACAACTGCGCCGCCACCTATCTGCAGCGGCTCTTCGACCGGAAGAAGCCCGCGCGCGCCGGGGACATCGTGGACCTCATCGCGGACATCCCCGAGTACCGGACCTCCATCGCGAACAACGCGCCCCCGAAGATCATCGCGGGCAAGGAGGGCCGGCACGCCGGCAGGATCTTCGTCGACATGACCGGGGGCACCGAGGGCTCCGTCAAGCTGCTCGAGAAGCTCGCCCAGGCGGGGGTGGGGACGCTCGTCTGCATGCACCTGAGCGAGAAGCACCTCGAGGAGGCGAAGAAGCAGAACCTGATCGTGGTCGTCGCGGGGCACATGGCGAGCGACAACCTCGGCCTGAACCTCCTGCTCGACGCCGTGTGCGGCGGGGAGAAGATCGAGATCATCCCCTGCGCGGGATTCACGAGGGTGGCGCGGGCGGGCCGCGGCGAGGGGCGGGGGGAATGATACCGCAGCACATCATCGAAGAGGTCCAGGCGGCGAACGACGTCGTCGAGGTCGTCTCCTCCTACATCCCCGTACACCGCGCGGGGAGGAGCTTCAAGGCCTGCTGCCCGTTCCACAGCGAGAAGACCCCGTCGTTTTTCGTCAACCCGGAGAAGCAGATCTGGCACTGCTTCGGCTGCGGGGCCGGCGGCGGGGCGGTCAACTTCGTGATGCAGTACGAGCGCGTGAGCTTCCCGGAGGCGGTCAGGATCCTCGCCCGGAAATCGGGGATCGCCGTCCCCGAGACGAGTCGCCGCGAGGCGGGCGAGGGAGAGGGGAAGGAGGCGCTCTACCGCAGCAACGATTTCGCCGCGTCGTGGTTCGCGCAGCAGCTCTGGAAGACCGCAGCCGGGGAAAGGGTCCTCGGCTACCTGCGGAAGCGGGGGATGACCGACGACCTCGTCACGGAGTTCTCGCTCGGGTACGCCCCCGACGCGTGGGAAGCGCTCCTCCGGGCGGCCCGCGCCAGGGGCCACTCCGACGAGTCGCTCATCGGCCTCGGCCTGGTGATGCGCAAGGAGGGGGGGCAGAAGATCTTCGACCGGTTCCGCAACCGCCTCATGATCCCGATCAGGGACGCCGGCGGGCGCGTGATCGCGTTCAGCGGCCGCGTCCTCGACGACGGAACGCCCAAGTACATGAACTCCCCGGAGTCGGCGCTCTTCAGCAAGGCGCGCAGCCTCTACGGGATCCACCTCGCGAAGAGGGCCATCGTGGACGCGGGCTGCGCGATCGTGGTCGAGGGGTACTTCGACCTCCTCGCCCTCTTCGCCGCCGGGATCAGGAACGTCGTCGCGTCGCAGGGCACCGCCTTCACCGCGGACCACGCGCGCATCCTCAGGCGCTTCGCGCCCGAGATGGTGATGAGCTTCGACGCCGACACGGCGGGGCAGGGCGCCGCCCTCCGGAGCCTCGACGCGCTCCTCGTCGAGGGGCTCAGGGTGCGGGTGCTTGTGCTGCCGGAGGGGCACGACCCGGACACGTTCGTCAGGGAGAAGGGCGGCGATGCGTTCCGCGCGCTCGTCGCGGGCGCGGCGGATTACTTCGACTTCCTTCTCGATGACCTCTGCCGGCGCCACGACCTCCGGCGCGAGGTCGGGAAGGCCCGCGTCGCCTCGGAGTTTTTGGACGCGCTCGCGCGCGTCGACGACGGGGTCTTGAGGGAGGCGTACCGGAAGAAGCTCTCGGAGCGGCTCGACGTCCCGCAGGAGTACATCATCGAGGAGATACAAAAGAAGGGCCGGCGGAAGGCCCAGGTCCCCCGGGGCGAGACGGCCGCCCCGCGCACCCCGGCGGCGCGCCTGCCGGCGGGGGAGCACGAGATCGTGCGGCTGATGATCGAGGACGCGGCAATCCTGAAGATCGCGGCGGAGGAGCTGACGCCGGAGGAATTCCGCGACGCGGACCTCCGGAGCATCGCGGAGAGGGCCTTCGCGATGCTCCGCGAAAACCGCTGGGGCGGCCGCGCGCGGCTCCTCGCCTCGCTCGCGGACGACCGCGCGGCGGCGGTCCTGAGTACGCTCGCCGCGGAGGAGGAGCCGGGGGGAGACCGCGCCCAGGTCGCGCGGGATTGCATCCGCTACCTCAAGCGCCGCGACCTGAAGGACGAGATCGGGAAGATCACCCGCGAGATCGCCCGCCGGGAAAAGGCGGGCGCGCGCGCCGGCGAGATCCTCGAAATGCAGAAACTCCTCATGCGCAATAAGGCGGACCTGCTGAAAGTTTCCTGACGGGGCACTGCCTCGGGAAAGAGCGCACACCATGGTAAATGCGGAAAAGGACCAGAAGATCAAGGAGCTGCTCCGGATCGCGAACGCGCAGGGGGGGGTCCTCACCTACGCGCGCATCAACGATGTCCTTCCGGCCAGCGTCATCTCCGCGGAGGAGATCGACTCGATCATCATGCTGCTGCGGCAGATGGACGTCGACGTCGTCGACGACAAGGATGTCGCCCGGAAGCAGGCCGATGCCGCCCCGGCGGCCAGGGCGGCGAAGAAGGAGCGCCCCGCGAAGCTCGAGTTCATCGACGACCCGGTCCGGATGTACCTGAAGCAAATGGGGCAGGTGCCGCTCCTCACCCGCGAGCAGGAGGTCGAGATCTCGAAGAGAATCGAGAAGTCGGAGACCCAGATCAAGGAGATCATCTTCTCGATCGGCTACACCCCACGCCTCGCCCTGGACCTCGCGGAGCGGGTCTGCGCGGGGCGGGAGCGCTTCGACCGGGTAATCCAGGACAAAAAGGTCAAGAACCGCGACACCTACATCATCGACGAGAAGAAGATCCGGCCGCAGCTCGAGAAGGTCGCCCAGGAGATGGCGCAGAAGTACCAGCAGATCCGCAAGGCGAAGCCGGGCACAAAGACCCGGATCCGTCTCGATCGCGACTACCTGAAGCTCCAGGAGGCGATGGTCGGGCTCGTCAGGAAGCTCCACTTCAAGCAGAACGCGATCGAGGAGTTCATCGAAAAGCTCGAGCCGAAAGTCCGGAGGGCCTCGGAGCTGGAGCGCGAAAAGGAGCGCCTGAGCAAAAGCCGCGCGATGACCGCCCGGCGGCGCATCGCCAAGATCCAGCGCGACCTCCTCGCGATGGAGCGGGACGCGTGCGTGCCGCTCCACGAGATGAAAAAGCAGTTGGAGAACCTCCGGGACGCGGCCCGGCGGGGCCACGGCGCCAAGAGCGAGATGGTCGAGGCGAACCTCCGCCTCGTAATCTCCATCGCCAAGAAATACACCAACCGGGGGCTCTCGTTCCTGGACCTCATCCAGGAGGGGAACATGGGACTGATGAAGGCGGTGGACAAGTTCGAGTACCGCCGCGGGTACAAGTTCTCCACCTACGCCACCTGGTGGATACGCCAGGCGATCACGCGCTCCATCGCGGACCAGGCCCGGACGATCCGCATCCCGGTCCACATGATTGAGACCATCAACAAGCTGGTCCGCGCCTCGAAGAAGCTGGTGCAGGAGTACGGCAAGGAGCCCTCCCCCGACGAGATCGCCGAGGAGATGGAGCTCCCCGTGGAAAAGGTGCGCGGCATCATGAAGATCGCCCAGCACCCGATCTCGCTTCAGACTCCGATCGGCGACAGCAACGACAGCCACTTCGGCGATTTCATCGAGGACAAGGGCGCCGAGTCGCCCGCGATGGCGACCGGCTACGCGCTCCTCAAGGAGCAGATCGAGGGCGTCCTGAAGACGCTGACCCCGCGCGAGCAGCGGGTGCTCACCCTGCGCTTCGGCATCGGGGACGGCTCGCCCCGGACGCTCGAGGAGGTTGGGAGGGTCTTCAGCGTTACGCGCGAGCGCGTCCGCCAGATCGAGGCGAAGGCGCTCCGCAAGATGCGCCACCCGACCCGCAGCCGCAAGCTCCGGGGGTTCCTCGAGGCCGAGGAGCTCTGAACATCAAACGCGGAGGAGACCCCATGGCGAACCTACACCGCTCCGGATTCACCGAGGTCAGGCAGAAGATCGCGGAGGCGATCTCGCGCGCCTTCCGCAAGCTGGTGGTCACGGACGCCCGCGCCGTGGAGGAGGCGCTCGCCCTCTTCGCGACCGACCGGAACATCCACCCCGGATCCCTCCGGGTCATCACCGAGGTCTACAACGGGGGCGAGGATCACCGCGAGGCATTCTTCGCGATACTCTCCTCGCTCGACCACGAGAAGGTCGACTTCATCCTCAACCAGATCTACGCCGCCATGGACACCCCCGAGTGGCTCATCACCCTCCGCGCCGACCTGGACGCGTCGATCAAGAAACTCTCCGCGGCCAAGCCGTCCCCCGCGATCCTCCCGCCGTTGCGCGCGCTGGCCGAATTTTTCAGCGACCATTTCATGCGGATCTTCAACTTCCAGTACCTGGTGACGCGTCTCTGCAACGCCCAGAACACCTCGATCGCGCTGCTCAAGTTCATCTCGGAGAAGGAGGGGGTCCACCCCGCGGAGAACTGGTGGAACTTCGAGAACCGTCTGAACAGCCCGGACCGGATCATCATCACCCTCGAGCACTTCAAGATGCCGTACACGCCGCTCGTGTACATCGAGGTGGCCCTCGCGAAGGGGCTCATCCGGAAGATCTCGAGGATCATCGGGGACAAGCGCCGCCCGCCCGACCTGAGACGGGCGGACACGGCGATCTTCTACTCGGTCAACACCACGCTCAGCGGCCTCGACGGGATCGCCCTCGGGGCGAAGATGATCACCCGGGCGCGCGACTACATCGAGCAGCAGTACCCCCGGATCCACCATTTCGCCACGCTGAGCCCCGTCCCGCGGTTCCGGGACTACCTGGACCGGGTCCTCCGCGGCGGCGAGCAGCCGTTCCTGCTCACAGCCCCGAAGGTCGACGCCAACAAGCACGAGAGGTTCGTCTCCCCGGACGAGGCGCGGGCGATCGCCGGGGAGCTCTCGGCGGGGGGGGAGAAGGACGCCCGGGCGCTCCCGGTCTCGGCGCTGCTCGGGAAGGCGCTCGGGGTAAAGGACTGGCACGAGAACCCCGCGCTCCGCGGGGCGCTGCAGCGCCCGCTGACCGCGCTGGCGCGCTACTACCTCACGCGCGAGAAGCGGCCCGGCCGCGGGAAGGGGGAGCGCCTCGCGAACGCGTACGACCCCGTGGCGAACTTCCACCTCTCGAACGGGGCCTCGATCGGCAGCATCAACTACCTGGCCAATGTTTCCGGGCGCGGGATGCGTGAGTCGTACGGGATGATGGTGAACTATCTGTACGAGCGCGAGCACCAGGAGCAGAACAAGCTCCTCTACAGCGCGGGCACGGTCGCGGTCAGCGAGTAGTCCTATTCCTGCGCGGGGGACTTCTGCGCGGGCTCGACCGTCGAGGTGAGGCGCACCAGCCGCGCGGCGCCGATCCGCTCCTCGAATCTCCCGGCCGTGGTGGAGAGGTCGACGGTGCACGACCCGTCCGCATTCACCACCCGCACGACGCCCACCTTGGTCTTCTGCCCCGCCGTCCAGCTCACGAGATCGCCGACCGTGACCTCCGCCATTGCCAGGCCCTCCTTTTCGGACGCGGCGACGCGCGCCGACACACGCGAGCGAGCGAGCCCCCGTCCAACCGGGGCCGCGCTCGCTCGATCATCGAGGCGCGCGCCGTTTACTTGATGAGGGATTCCTCGGAAACCGGCGCCGCGGAAATCGCCGGCGTCACGGGGGCTCCCATAGACGTCTCGTTCGTGAACAACTTGCCTCCCGCGGGCCCGGCCGTCTCCTCTTCGGTGCTCTTGATGGGATGATAATGGAAATACCCTACGCAGCCGCAGAAGAGCGCCACCGTGAGCAGGGCCGCGAAGATAATCACCAGTCTGCCGTTCATCTCTCCCCCTCCTTTCAAATCCCGGTCATTGTCAAATCCGCACGCCGCCGTACGCGCGGTGTCCACGGTTCGTGCGGTGTACAGTATAGCGAACCCGCCGACGGTGTCCACCACTTTTTGGCCCGCCGCGGCGAGAAGTGTGTGCGCGCGCAGTCCGCACCGCTTCCCGGTCATGCGGATACGCCTAACGCCCACACGGCTACTTTTTGGCCAGGGCGCCGACGAGCTCGAGCTTGCGTTTCGCGGCAAGGCCGATCCTGCTCCGGGCCGATTTCTTCGCGATGGTGGCGAGCAGGGCGACGCCGAACTCCCGCTGCGCAAAGAGCTTCTCCGCGAAGTGAAAGCCGACGTGGTAGAGCTCCTCCGGGCCGAGGGCCTTTTCGGACTTCAGCCGCTTCAGGAGCGGAAACTCGTTCGCGCGGGCGAGCTCCGCGATGAGGCGGAGCGCCTCGGAGTCGTCGCGCTGGGGCGAGGCGAGGTCCGGGAGCCCGCGCCTGAGCTTCACCACGGCGCGCTCGAACTTGAGCTCGTCGGTGAGCGGCGCGTGGCGCGCGAGCACGCCGAAGAATGCGTCGGCATCGGCGAACGCCTTCGCGCGCTTCAGCCGATTGACGACGCCGAGCGCCTTCGCGGCGAGGAATGCCGGATCGGTCACCGTGAGCGCCGCCGCGTAGACCGCGGAACGTTCGTCCCCGGCCGCGCGCAGCTTCTCCATGCGCTCGAACAGGCGGCCCTTCTCCACGGCGCCCGGCTTCGCCCCCAGCGCCCTGAGGATGCTCACGAGTCTCATCCCCGCCTCGTAGTCCTTCGCCGCGTCGAGCTCCTTCAGGATCTGCGGCGCGGCGCCGGCGATCTTCGCCAGCGCCTCCTGCGCCGCGCGACGCTCGTCGAAGCCGCCCGAGTTCAGGTGGACGAGCAGCCGCGCGATGTTCTCCCTCGATCCGACCGCGCTCATCCGCGAGAGGATGAAGCTACGCACCGCCGGGTGCGCGCCGCTGAGCTGCCCGTCGAGCCGGGCGGCCATCGCGCCGGGAAGGCCGACCCGCTGAAGCACCGCGAGGGCGTGGCGGACCACGTTCGCGTAGTCGGCCTCCCCGAGCGCGGGGAGCAGCGCCGCGGTGACCGCCCGCGCGCGGTTCCCGGGGATGTCGATCCTCGCGAGCGCGAGGAGCGCCTGCTCCCGCACCGGAACCGGCTGGTCCGCCGCCGCCGCGAGGAGCAGCTTCCCGATCTCCGACGGGTCCGCCGCGCAGCCGAGCAGCATGATCCCCGCCGCGGCGACCTCGGCCGACGCCCTGGCGCGGGGGGAGGCGAGGAGCGCGTCTATCTTCCTGATCAGCAGTTTTCTCCCCCCCGCGGGCATCTTCCCCATCGCCTCGCGGAGGGCCAGGCAGATGCTCCTCCGGAGCTCGGGCCCCGCGTCAGGGATGCAGCCGACGAGGAACCCGCAACCCTCGTCCGTCCCCAGCGCCCCGAATATTCTGACGAGGAGTTTCCTGAGCTCCTCATCCGCGGACGCGAACAGCGTGCGCCCCGCCGCGACGGCCGCGGGCCCGCACGAGGCGATGATCGCGATCACCCGCTCCTGCACCTTGCCCCCCTCCTTGAGAATCGGGAACAGGTAGGGCAGCGCCTCGCGGCCGGGAACCCGCTCGAGCGCGGAGAGGAGGTAGTGCTTGAGGGTGAGATTCTGGGTGGCGAGATGCTTTGCCAGGCAGAGCCTCACCTCCCCGCCCGCCGAGCCGAGCTCCCCGAGCACGCGCGCCGCGGAGCACTGGAGTTCCACGTCATCGCGATCGAGTAGCGCGCAGAGTTTCCTGGTGATCGCATCCATCGCACCCTCCGTGCCGCGGGACAGACCGTCGCGCCCGCACGCGGCGATGCGAGCCGGGGCATGATAGCATCCTCCCTGCCCCGCGGCAATACCCCGAACGCGGGGGGCGCATTCTATCTCGCGCGCAACAGGCTCCGCCGCAGGCTATTCCGTTTCCGCTCGCGCAGCTTTCGAGGCTCCCTCGCGACCGAGGGGACGCAGGATTGTCTTCCGATAACCGCCTGCGGCGCCCTTTTCCCTGAGGTCGATGCGGGCCCCGGGCTCTCCGCCGCGAAGGACCTTCACCGCAGGCCGCGACGGGTCGTCCCCGTGCATCGCCTCGACGACCGCGACCTCCCCGGCGTCGAGCTCCACGAGCGCGCCCGCGACGTAGAAACCCATCATCGCGAGGAACCCCTTGACGATCGCCGGATCGAACACGGCGCCCGCGCCCGCAGCGATCTCCTCCAGGGCGCGGACCCGGGAGAGGGGCGCGCGGCCGGGGCGCGGCGCGGTGAGATTGTCGTACGCGTCGGCAATTTGCACGAGCAGGCTCACCGGGTGGGGGCGGTCGTCGGCCCCCGGCTTCGGGTAGCCCTTGAGGTCGTACTGCATGTGGTGCTCGAACGCCACGGCCGCCGCGAGCGGCCTCGCCCCGTCGGCCTCTTCGAGCGCCCGCGCGCCCGCGATCGGGTGCCGCCGCAGGAGCTCGGCCTCCGCCGCGTCCGGCTCGCCCTGCGTGAGGAGGATCTCGGGCGGCAGCGACAGCTTCCCGATGTCGTGGAGCAGCGCCGCCTGGCAGACGGGCGCGAGGCGCGCGCGGTCCTCCCCGAAGAGCGCGGCGAAGGCGGTGGAGAGCACGCAGACGTTCGCCGCATGCGTGAACGCGTGCTCGTCGAAGTCCCGGATCGAGGCGAGATCGAGCATCGCCCGCGGGTCCTTCGCCGCGGCCTCGGCGATCTCGCTCACAAGGACATCCGACTCGTTGAACGGGAGCTTTTTCTCCTTGATCGCCGCGTGCGCGAACGCCCGCATGAGCCGCACCGCCTCCCCGTAGACGACCTTTGGCTCGCGGGCGGACCACACCTTTTCATCCTCTTTCTTGAGCTCCATGACCGTGATGGCCCGCACCCCGCGGCGCTCGAGCTCCTTGTTGAACTCCTCTCGCCCCCGCACCCGCACTGCGGGCGACACCAGGACCGCGACGAACTTCAAAAGCTCCTCGAAGGCGAGTCCGCGCGCGACGATCATCCCGTGGACATTCTTCGCCTCCAGGTAGTCGATGAACTTCCGCGCGCTCATGCTCAGGCGGTACAGGGGGATGTTCTCGTAGACCAACATCCCCTCGCGCGTGCTGATGGCGAACGACTCCTTGCGGAGGAGGATCTCCTGCATGGTCGCGTAGGCCCGCTCGACGTACTCGCGCACCGCCGGATGCTCTCCGGAGTAGAGGAACGCCTGGCTCCCGGCGGTCACCATCTGCTTGACGATGAGCTCGATCTTGTCGAGGACCGACAGCAGCTCCGCCGTCATATCCTCCCGTTTCGCGCGCGGGGATTCCATGGGGCTTTCACTCCTTCCCGAAGAGGCGGTGAAACATAGATCGACCCGCCGCCGGGGCGTCTTCCCGGAGCGCTTCCTGCGCCTCGGCTCCCCCGATGCTCTCCAGGGCGAAGCGCGCGGAAGAGCGGAGCATCTGCGCGTCCTTCTCTCGCCCCCCGCTGCCCGCCTTCCGGAGGACGGCGGCAAGGGCGGGCACCGCGGCCCGTCCCCCGCACTTCGCGAGCGCCCGGCAGGCAAGCGCGCGCTCCTCGCCCCCCCAGACCCCCTGCTGATCGGCGACGATCTCGAGGAGCGTCCCGGCCGCGTCCCCCCCCCCGCAGTGCCCGAGAAGGGGGATCGCGGTCCGCCGCACCTCGCAGTCGCTGTCGTTCACGAGGATCTGGAGGAACGGGATGGCGTGGGCCGCGCCCGACTTCCCGAGGACCGACACCGCCCTGAGCCGGATCCGGGCGTCCCCGTGGCGGCAGAGGTCCATCAGGATCGGCGCCGAGAGCTCCTCGGGGAGCGTGCGCAGGATGTCCACCGACTGCGCGATGATCTCGGGCCTGCCCCCCGCCATCTGGCGCCGCAGCAGGTCGGCGACCACCGTCGCCTCGCGCCTCCCCGTTTCGACGAGCACCTCCCGGAGTTCCGAGTTCCCGTCGGCGAGCATGGCGCCCCAGGCCGCGGCCGCGTCCTCCGGGGGCATGCGCCGCACGATCTCCGCCATAAGCCCCGCCCGTTCGTCCGC
>JBAXOY010000034.1:0-26871 GCA_037133055.1 Chlamydiota bacterium | reverse complement strand
TAACCCCGACGCCCGCGCCGACCTCGATAAATATAAGCTTCCGGCCGCCCGCCGCCGCGACGCCGGAGCTGTTCCCCAACATCGACGCCGGCGAGCCCTACAGCTCCCACGGGTGGACCTACTGGGGCTGGATATTCTGACCCCCCCCGCGACAAGAGAGATTGTCATCTCCGAGTCCCGTCCCGCCCAGGGGGAGGACGAAGCAACCTGTTGTCTCCCAAATAGTTGAGATTTCAGCGTCCGCTTTGCAATGATGACAACCTTGATGCCGATTTTTTCACGCCTTCTCGGTTCCGGAGAATGTGATACCCTATGCTTCTGCAAAAAGACCCGGAGTCGGCCCATGTATCATAAAATGAGACTCAACAAGCAGGAAAAAATAGAGGCGTGGCTCGCCCTGTGTGATAGCACATTCAACTTGATGAAAAACAATCTGAATAAAACTGACTTTCTGAAAAAGATGGAACGTATGCGAGAGGATAAAATAAAAGCAATTCATTCCACCTTGAAGGGCATCAGCAGGACAGCGCATGGTAAGTGATATTTTGACACGGACGATCAAAACGCTCGTAAAACTCTGCCGGGAGAAAGAGATACGCTTCGTATTGATGGGAGGCATAGCCACGAGCTTCTACGCCAGGCCGAGGGCTACCTACGATATAGACGGCATTATCCATTCCGGGAAACATGATCTGGCCGAGTTTCTAATCGCTGCCGGTAAATCGGGTTTCGGGTATGATGGGAAACAACCCGTGAAGTTTATTCATGGTTTGCCATTTATAACCCTGTGTGATAAAAAGTACAAATTATACGTGGATTTGTTCATCGCCGAAACCGTCTTCCAGAAGAGAATAGTGAAAAGAGCGAAAAGGATAAAATTCGGGGAAATGCTCATAGATATTATTTCCTGCGAAGATCTGATCCTTTTAAAATTACAGACGGGCAGAGAAAAGGATACAGAAGATGCAAGGAATATACTTGCGGATAATTCCGACACGCTGGATTTCGCGTATCTTGGGAAATGGGCCGATCAATTGGGCGTAGAGGCATTCCTTAACGATGAAATAAGGAGCCTGAGGATAAAGTCAAAACAGCGTATCTAACCTGTCTGTGCGGCATCGGATGCGGAGGCAGAGGATGAAACGGGCGATTGTATGCGGGGCGGGCGGATTCATCGGGGGCCACCTGGTGAAACGCCTGAAGAAAGAGGGCTGCTGGGTCCGCGGGGTCGACATCAAGGAGCACGAGTACGCCCCGACGGCGGCGGACGAGTTTCTCCTCCTGGATCTCCGGGAGATCGAGAACTGCGCCGCCGCGCTGTCGCTCGGCCCTGGCCCGGCCCCTGAGGTTTATCAGCTCGCCGCCGACATGGGGGGGATGGGGTTCATCCACTTCGCCGAATGCGAGGTGATGCGCCACAACGTGCTCATCAATCTCAACATGACCCACGCCGCAATGCAGGCAGAGATCCCGCGGTATTTCTACTCCTCCTCCGCCTGCGTGTACCGCGACATGGCTCCCGGAGAGCCCGAGATGCCGGAGGAGGGCGCCTATCCCGCGATGCCCCACAACGAGTACGGGTGGGAGAAGCTCTACTCTGAGCGGGTCCTCCTGGCATACGCGCGCCGGCATAAGATGACGGTGCGCATCGCGCGGTTTCAGAACTGCTACGGCCCGGAGGGGACGTGGGACGGGGGGCGCGAGAAGGCGCCCGCGGCCCTGTGCCGGAAAATTGCCGAGGCGGACGACGGCGGAACAATCGATGCCTGGGGCGACGGCAGGGCCGTCCGGTCCTACACCTACGTGGACGACATGGTCGAAGGGATAGTGAGGCTCATGCGCTCGGACCTCGAGGGGGCGGTCAATATCGGGTGCCCCGAATACGTGACCGTGGACGAGCTCGCCATGGCGATCGCGCGGATCGCGGGAAAGAGGATCCGGATCAGGCACGTCGAGGGGCCGGTGGGCGTTCAGTCCCGCAACTTCGCAAACGACCGCATCTATGCGATCGGCTGGAGATCGGAGTTCCCGCTCGCGCGCGGCCTCGCGCTCACCTACCCGTGGATCGAGTCGCAGGTCGCCGGGCGAAGAAGCCGGGCGTAGCGCCCCGCATCAGGGGGCGGCCATTACCCGCCGACGCATCGCCCTCGCGAGCCTGAGGACGGCGGTCTCAATCCTCAGATACCCCATCCACAGCTCTTCCGTATGCCGCCGCCCGGGCGGCAGTCCGCGGTAATGCCGATCCGCCACCGCCGTCCACTCCCTCACGAATGCGTCCCATCCGAGCGAGGAGTGCGAGGAGGGATGAAACCGGTAATTGGAGAAGATCTGCGGGACATACAGGAACCGGTAGCCGGCCAGGAAGGCGCGGAGCCAGTAATCGTAGTCCATGGCGTAGATGAGCCCTGTGTCGAGGGGGCCGAGCTTCTCGAAGACGCTCCGGTGAAAGAAGGTGGACGGCTGGCAGGGCATGCAGCCCCGCCCGCCGTGGAGATGGAGCATCGGATGAAACAGGAGCCGATGGAAAGAAACCCCCCCCTTCCGGAGCAGCCGTATCACGCCGCCGTTCTCGTCGACCAGCTTCACCCCGCCGGTCACGATATGGCGGCCGCGAGCCGGATCCAGCTCGCGCGCGACCCGATCGAAAGCACCCGGCTCGTAATAGTCGTCCGAGTTGAGCCAGGCGATGATCTCCCCCCGCGATTCCCTGAAACCGCGGTTGAGCGCCGCCGATTGTCCGGAATTATCCTGGCGGCATGGGACGCGCAGATGCGGGTAGCGGGCGCACACGGCGGGGGTCTCGTCCGTCGAACCGTCGTCGACGACGATATGCTCGAAGCGCGGATACCGTTGCGCGAGCACCGATTCGATGTTGTGCCCGAGGTAACGACCCTGGTTATAGCAGCAGGTGACGACGCTGATCATCGGCGCCGCTGGGCCGCGTGAGCTCCCCGAAGGTAAGGGGTCACGTATAGGGGGCTCATATCCTTTTCCCCCTCCCCCCTTGAGGAGGAGGGTTGGAGTGGGGGGGGAAAGCACCCCCCGTAAGTGACCCCGTACCCCCGAAGACCGCCCCGCCGGGGACGCGATGAAGTCGAGGAGCTCGTTCAGCCGCCGGGGCCATTCGCGGGACTTCTCCCCGACCGTCTCCCGGGCCGCGCGCCCGATCGACGCATAGTGCCTCAGGTCGACCGGGCCGATTTCGGGCATCAGGATCCCGGTCGCGTTGTGCGCCAGGTATTCGTTGGCGGTCGGCCTGTCAAGGGCGACCACGCAGTACCCCCGCGACATGAGTTCCAGCGTGGTCCGCCCGATCCCCTCGTAGGGACGGGACGCGATGGTGATGTTGTGCTCCGCGAGGACCTCCTCATACTCCTCCCGCGGCATAAACGAATCGCACTCACGGATGCGGTACCGCCGTCTGTCGGCATCCGGTATGACGATCTTTTCGAAACCGGGGCCCGGATCGTTCTTGATGAAGACGCGCGCGACCTTGAAGTCGCCGATAACGCGCTTCGCATCCTCCCACGTCAGGGACGGGGTGCGGTACCAGAAGAACAGCGCCGGCTCGCCGTACTCCACGATCGTGAGGGGCGTGGGCCAGTACTGGAAATATCTCGCGGCCACACCGCACCGGGACACTTCGTCGTAAAGGCGCTTGCAGAAGCACAGGTGCTTCAGATTCGGGAGATCGAGCGGATGGAATACCCCGCGCCGGCTCAGCGCAACGGAGTCGTACATGGGGACCCAGGTGCAGTTGGGGTGGGGGTGCTTCGGCGGCACCTGGAGGAAGAGAAGCGCGTCGTACGCGTCCAGCTTCAGCGGAGGGAGGTCCGATTCATAGGTGTTGTGATACACGGTCTCGAGCTCGTGCCGCGCCGCCAGCGGCCCCGTGATGAAATCAAACGAGCGGGTGAACCGGTGATACGGGTGATCCACTACGAGGATTTTCATGGCCCAAGTCCCGCCGTACGCGTCATGATGCTACCATACCCGGGGGCCATCAACAACGGCTTGCCCGACCCGCCTCGCGCGGCGTATACTGTAGTGCGTGTTTATCCGCCGTCACCGGACTCCGGGACGGCGCCACGCCAATGGACAGTGCACCATGCGATCCGCCGCGCCAGAGACGTTTCCGCCCGCCCCCGAGGGAGAATACGGGTGGCCCTGGATGGGGCCGGGGCCTCGCTTTCCCGATACGATGCCCGGCGGCGCCCCGTGGCCGAAGATCAGCATCGTGACGCCGAACTACAACTACGCCCAGTTCCTCGAGGCGACGATCCGCTCCGTCCTGATCCAGGGGTACCCGAACCTCGAGTACATCGTCATCGACGGCGGGAGCACCGACGGGAGCGCCGACATTATTAAAAAGTACGAACCGTGGCTCGCGTACTGGCATACGCGGAAAGACCGTGGCCACGCGGATGCGATCAACAGCGGCATGAGACGCGCAACCGGGGAGATCATGGCCTGGCTCAACAGCGACGACATGTACATGCCATGGACATTCCGGACCATGGCGGAGATCTTTACGGCGCTCCCCGAGGCACACTGGCTTGTGGGACACAACTCCTGGTGGGACGAAGAGGGCAGGCATATCGCGTCCAAACCGGTGTATAAAAACGTGTACAACTACCTGCTGCGTGACTTCGGCTGGATACAGCAGGAATCGGTTTTCTGGCGGCGCGGCCTCTGGGAGAAGGCGGGGGGCACCATGAACGAGGACTACCGCCTGCTGATAGACGGCGAGCTCTGGTGCCGGTTCTTCACTCTCGACACGCTCTGGCACGCGGACCCGGTCCTGGCGGGGTTCCGCCATCATTTCAAAAACCGCTCTCAGCTCAACTGGTCCGGCACCATCTCCGACATGGAAAGGGCGATCACGCGCCTCGCGGCCTCCGTGCCGAAGCGGGTCGCCCGGGATGCGCGGACACTCGGGCGCATTCGGGCCCTGAAGAAGGCCCTCCCCTGGCTCAACCTCGACCGCCTCGCCCGCCCGATCTTCCGCCGGCTCTACCGCGAGGCGGACTACCGGAGGATCAGCTTCATCGGGGGCGCATGGGTCGCGAACTCCGCCCCGTTCATGACCGGGGCATGGAGGCCGGGGATACGGCACTGGTACTGCAGGTGGGTGCACGACTGAGCCAGCCACCGGCCCCGCGGCACACCCTACTTCTTTTTCCCCACAAAATATAAAACAGAAGCTATGTTGCTGGAGACAGGATGCGTGCTGATCAGTATATCCAAGAATTTCAGAGGCCACAGGGTCAACATAAACGCAATATACATCATTTTGTATAGTCTCAGGCTCCCCATTGAGAATATCATTGCCAGCCACTCTGTGAGTATCCACACTAGCGCGCTTGTAGGGCCAGAACAGACACCTGATTCGACCTTTAGAAAATATCTATGCGCCTCTTCAATACCCTGTATTGTCCAGCGATGGTAGTCATGAGGTGATGCATGATACCCTTGAATAAATGGCACATACGTGAGTATTCGACCCCTTGGTTTGATTATCCTATAGAAGTCAAGCAGCGCTTTTTCAGGATTCTTTATATGTTCCAGGACTGCTATGGTTATTACTCCGTCGACAGAGTGATCTTTGAAAGGCAGGTTCATCGCATCGGCAATAACATGGACATTTTTATGCCGTTCGATATCCACGTTTATGATATTTTTATGTAAAGAAACAGGGCCCGAACCCACATTTATCACTACCTCGGATTCCAGATCAAAATTTTTACGGATTTTATCCCTTATCTTTCCAGCAGGATAGTGTATTGGCGATAGTAGTACTATCAGCGTGTGATAGAGTTCCGGATATTTTTTGAAGCAATCTTTGAGTCTGCATAGCCAATCGCTTTTCATGGTATTCCCTCAGTTCAGAATGGGACCGCCCTCTATTTGTGTAGGGGGGCCTTAAGGCCCCCCTACGTAACTGAGGGGATACTTTTCATGCAGCATCGTCCTTCCCTTATCATATGTTTTCTTGATACCATCCCTGTGTTCGCAGATCCGGGAGATATGCATCATGCCGCAACCAAGAACATCCTGTGGTCTCAGCATTATCGCGATAGCCCTTGTCTCCGGGCTGGTGCTATTTACCTTTATCGAACGAAACCCGTATATGGGTGATGAATCCTATTGGATTTCCGATGGCTTTTACTGCAGCAACCTCCTGGCCCAAGGCGATTTCACATGGGAAAAATGGCAGCGGGAAGGACGCCGGGAGAATGCCTATGCAAATATACCCCTGGGAAAGCTGCTCACGGGCCTTCCATTGCGGATTACCAAACAGAAGGAATTTTGGGGATTTTATAATTGGTCAATCTCCGAGGAGAAAAATCGAACCCAGGGAAGAATACCCCCAAGGGATACACTCCTTGCCGCACGCATGACCCCTGCGTGTTTTGGCGTACTGTGCTGCGTCGCGCTCTTTCTTGCTGCGTACCATTGCACAAACCTCTGCATAGGCCTTATCGCATGTGCGCTCCTCATCTCGAACAGGACTTTCATCGCTAACATCGCGATCGCGACGGCGGATGCATACTACAATTTCTTCTTGATCTGCGTCTTTCTTGCCTCTCTTGCGCTACTTACGCTCTCGCGAAAATCTCATCTCGCTGCGATGAGTGCGCTCATTGGCGCGGCGGGAGGCCTTGCGTGTTCCGTAAAAATAACGGGATTGCCTGTGGCGGCCATGATGGTTATCGCCGCACTTCTTTACAGGCACGCCGTCACGAAAGGCACCTACAGGGAGATGCTGCTATATATCGTTATCTTTTCATTCGTCGCCCTTCTGGTGGCCTTCAGTCTCAACCCTTTCTTATGGCCGTCATTCAAAGACATCGACATCACTTCGGTTGTCCAGGAAATGAAACTGCTTTCCCGGGATCTCATACATCATACATTGCACACAGCGGATCTCCTTGATCGCTACCCCCAGTTGGCCAATCTTTCCCATCCGCTCTACTTATTTGTCATGCCCTTGCGATGGGATGAGCATCTCCAGGGGATAGCAACGCGTCTAGGCTCCGGCTGGCAGAGCAACAGAATGAAATACCGCGTATTTCACAGGACGCTCTTCGTCGGTCTCGCCACTTTCCCCGGAGAGTGGTTTTTTCTGCTTGTAGGATTTGTCGTGTGCATAAAGAAACTGTATTCCTCGTTCATGGAAAAAAAGATTTCCCTCTGGGCCATTCCGCTCCTATATTTTCTCTGTAATTATTTTTTTATACTCGCATTCATGAAGCTTAATTGGGGGAGATACTACCTGCCGACCATTATCGCCGGCAGGGTCATTGTGGCAACCGGCATCTATGCGACCCTCTCCCTGCTGATCCGGTCCGGCCGCAGCATAGCGCGTATTTTTCCCGGGCAATTAAAGGGTCCATCTAAATGATGGTATATCACCATCCTGCTTATTTCTTTTTGAAAATAAATAGTTTTTGCGTACCGTAGTCTCCCCACGCCGGCAACCGGGCAAGCCAACGATTCCACTCCATGTGAGGATCTGCGACGTTGATATCAGCCCCTGAGGCCTTTGCCAATAGCGGCTTGAGCACCCTTGTCCCAACGTAATAGGTGCTGGAAAAATTAACGATGGCGATCGGTTCCAAATACCTCGAAGTAAAACCGAGCACCTTGCGCTCATCCAGATAGAAATTAAATGACGGCATGGGAATAGCCGGGAGTTGCCATTCATGCCTGAATGCGTTTAGCTTTTTCCAACCCTGCACTGTTGCTTCCGAAAGCAGGAGGATCCCCCCGGGCTTTAAAACCCTCATGCACTCGAGCAACCCTTTTTGCTGATTTTTCCAATTTCCAAGATTAATGAGCACCCGGGTGGTAATTACCTTGTCGTAACCATTATCCCGCACTTTCAAGCAAAGAACATTTCCAGTCCTGAATGTGATTTTCCCTTTCCTCTTTGCGGCAAGGGGCTTGAGCCGTAATCCTGCCTGTCGTATCATTTCAGATATATAATCTATGCCACAGATCTCAATGTCTTTCTCGAGCGCATACTTAACGGTAGAAAATCCATTGGCGCAACCGATGTCTAACACTGTATCGCCATCTTCCAAGTAGCGTGTAATTTCACGGATCTCCATTTCAATCATTCTGTGGTCCGACCATGAAACAGCGGGCGAATGGGCAAATTTTAAAGCCTGCTTTTCCCAGTAGCCCTTGATCTGATTGACCGTTAGTTTCCCTGTCATGAAAATTCCCCTCATTAATCGTTGTCAATTTTTTCCCTGACGGCATATTGCGGTTTTTGCATAACTCGGTAATAAAGGCGGGCCAGATATTCCCCATAAATACCCAACGCGAAAAGAATAGTACCGGAAAAAATTATAGTTACCGACGCGAGAAAAACGAAACCGGGAACGACACCGCCGTAGATAGCGAACCTGATCAATACAAAAAATAGCATCGCGATGCCAAAGAGCATTGACAGAAACCCGACCAAGCTGGCGAACTGCAGCGGCAGCACGCTAAAACCGGTGATCAGATTAAACGTATAACTTAATAAACGCATTACATTGTAGTTTGTTCTCCCGCTATATCTTGGATTATGCTGGACAAAAATACTTGCAAACCTGTCTGTCCCCCAACTCAAAAGAACATCGATAGATACAAACGGCCCTTGATAAATATCGAGAACATCCACGAGCCCTGCCTTGAAGGCTCTGAAAGGACTGATGTTACGAATACCGCGTATGTTCATGACCCTGAGTAATACCATTTTTACACTATAGGTAATCAAACCTCTTATTATCCCGTGCTGTTTTTTATGTGACACCCCGTACACAACGTCAAACCCATTTGCAATCTGTTCCAGCAATTTTGGAATATCTTCGGGGGAATATTGAAGATCGTCATCGATAGTTACAATTACGTCATGGCGGGCTAGACGGATACCGCATAACAAGGCATTGTGCTGGCCGAAATTCTTGCTCAACTGAATAGCCCGTATATTTCCATCTCCGGCTGCCAGCTGAGTAATAACCCCCCATGAATTATCCCTGCCTGAATCTTCTACAAAAATAATCTCGTAATTATACTTATTCGCTTCAGTAACCTTCTTTATTCGAACATATAACTCCTGAAGGCACATCTGTGAATTATAAACCGGAATTATTATTGATATCGAATTTGTCGATCGACACGAAATCGCTTTTCGGCCTCCTTGGGCGGAGGGCCTTTGACTGGCATCGAGAAGCGGTTTCATAACGGAGATGCTAGACAAAGCGGGTCGGGAAGTCAAGCCCGAAGGCATGCCCGACCGGGAAGGCATGGCCGAAGGCATGACCCCAATTTCCCCCCTGCCGTTGCGCTTTGCTATACTGGGAGTTTGTACGTGGGCCCTTTGAGATGTGATCAAGGTGGAACGTGCCATGGATGCCATCACCGTCTATATCCCCTGCCACAACGCGGAGAAGTTCCTCGCGGGCTGCGTCAACGCCCTGCTCGGACAGGCCCTGAAGCCCGCGGAGATACTGGTGGTGAACGACGGATCAACCGACCGCACCAGGGAGGTCGCGGCGGGTCTTCCCGTGCGACTGATCGATCTCGATGGGCATCCCGGCCTCGCCGCCGCGAGGAATGCCGCAGTTTCCGAAGCGCGGAACGACCTCGTGGCTTCCCTCGACGTAGACTGCCTCGCCGATCCTGCCTGGCTCGAAAGGCTTTATTCTGCATTGGAGGAAACCGGCGCCGCGGGGGCGGGTGGAAGGCTCATTGAAGGATTCCAGACCTCCCTCGCCGACAAATGGCGCGCGGCGCACATGCGGCAGGACTGGGGGGATGCGCGTCTTCTCAATCCGCCGTTCCTCTTCGGCTGCAATACCCTTTTCAGGAAAACCGCGATCGAGGACGTAGGGCGCTATGACACGCGGTTCAGGACAAATGGGGAGGATCTGGACCTGTCCCATCGGCTCCTCGCGAAGGGACACGCCCTCGTCTACGAGCCCTCGGGCATGGTCACCCACCTCAAGAGAGACGGGATGCTGTCGGTCCTCCAGGCCGACTGGCGCTGGGGCTACCGGAGCCTTGGTGAGACGATGAAATACACCCGCGCCGCGAACATCGTCTACCACAACTTCGTGAACGCGAAGTACCGGGCGAAGGGGGACATCCGGGCGGGCCGCTACTCCCTGCTCCCGCTCGACCTGATGCTGCTTCCGTACCACACGCATCTCGATCTTCGCCACTCCCGGGATCGGGGGCTCTTGAAGCCCGCGCCGCGCGGCCTCTCGTCCCGCGTGGAGACGCTCACCGCATTCCGCGCCCACCTGGCCCGGCTCTCCCGGTCCCATTTTCTCAAGAACCCGGATACCGTCGCCGGACCGCCCGGCAACTCAAAGGCGGACAGGCCATGATCAGCGTCGTGATTCTCACCCATAACCGTCTGTCTTTCCTCCGCGAATGCGTGGCGAGCATCCGCGCCAATCCGTTCTCCGAGTATGAGATCATCATCGTGGACAACGCCTCGACCGACGGGACTCGGGACGAGTTTGGAGACTCGCCCGGGGTCAGGGTACTGCGGTTCGAGAATGACGCCGAGCTCTCCACGTGCCGGAACGCGGGCATCGACGCCGCCCGCGGGGACATCATCGCCTTCACCGACGACGACTGCGTCGTGGAGAAGGACTGGCTTGCGCGGATAGCGATAGATCTGGAAGACCGCGACGCCGTGGGGGGCATCGCCAGGCCCCTTGGCGAATTCTCTCCCCCCCGCTGGTGGGACGACGAGATCAACTGGCTCGTCGGTCTCTCCGTGCCGGGGCACTACGGCCCCCTCGCGGGAGAGATCTACCTCCCCGCCTCCCTCAACCTCGCCTACAGGGCCGAGGTATTGAAAGGGCTGCGATTTCGGGAGGGAGTCAGCGGCCTCGCGGGCAGGAACATGACCAGGGAGGACTCCGACCTGTGGCTGAGGACCCGCGGGGGCGGGTATCGGACGCTGTTCGATCCTGCGCTTGTCGTGTACCACCGCGTGCCCCCCGGACGCCTGACGCTCGCCTTCTGCATGAAGCGGGCGTTCAGCGACGGATTCGCCGCCTATCACCGCGGCGAGGGGGGCGCGGGGCTCCGTTCCGTCTCCCGTTTCGTTCTCATGCAGCCCTTCAGGTTTGCCCGTCGCGCCCTCACCGGGGGCGGGAGGCCACGCGCCATCGAGGTGGTATGGGTGATCCGGCAGGCGGGATTTCTCTGGGCCGGGGCGACGCGGCGATGCGCGCGCCCCTTCCGGAGGGCGCGGCGCGCGGCGCGGACCGCCGCGTCGGCGGCGCGCACGCTGTGGACCGTCCTCTACGAGGGGGGGATCCTCCTCCTCGCCGAAGGCCTCATGCGCCTGGGCCTCCTGCGTCGCCCCCTCGAAAACATCGGACCCGCCCCGGGAAACGGCCGAGACCCGGAGGGACCGGGGGGATGAATCCGACGCGCTTCCGGCACGCAGCAGGGGTCTCCGTGCGACCATGAACGATATCACGAAAACACACCCCGTCCCGCCCGATGACCCGGAAGAGGCCCGCGTGCTGGACTCCTGCGCCCGGGGGGAGTGGGAGGAGTTCCGCTACCTCTTCGACAAGTACAGAGACAGGGTCTATTTTTTGGCGCTCAGCATCGTCAAGGACTCCGCCCTTGCCCGCGATGTCACCCAGGCGAGCTTCATCAAAGTCTTCAAGTCGCTCAAATGGTTCGACCGCAGGGCGCGCTTTTCCACCTGGCTCTACCGCATCACCTATCACCAGGCGCTCGATCACTACCGCAGGAGACGAACGCGCGACGAGATTCCTTTGACACACGCCCCGGGAGAAGGGGAAATCGCCACCTCCCGGGGAGAACTCTTCAATTCCATCGCGGGGAAGGAGTTCAACGAAAAGATCCGCGCGGCCGTCGACGCCCTCCCCGTCAAGTTGAGGACGGCCGTGGTGCTCAAGTACTTCGAGGGGTGCACGTTCAGCGAAATATGCGAGATCGTGGGCTGCGCGCGGGGGGTGCTCCAGAAACGCCTTTCCCAGGCAAGCGCAAAACTCAGGGATGCCTTGGGCCGGGAGATATCTTTGTCGGGGTGAAAGCCATTATCATCCTGCACGACATATAGTTACGGCTCTTTTATGTCCAGGGGGGGTACAATGTGACCGGAGATGCGTCTAACCTTGTGAAGCGGTGTAAAGGGATACTGACCATGAAGACATGCAGGGGGGCGCGCGCGCTGATGGTCGCATACGGGAGCCGCGAGCTGGGCGGCCGTTCCCGGAGGGCGGTCGAGCGGCACATCTCCGCCTGCCCCGCGTGCAGGAATGCGTTCGAGCGCCAAATCGAACTCGAGCGGCTGCTCGGCACGATAGCCCCCCGGCCGGGGACCGTGGCTGGAATTACGCTCTCCTGGCAGGAGTTCCGCGCGTCGCTGCTCAGCGAGGCGCCGGCCGGCGCAGAGAGCCGCCTCGCCCGCGTCGTGGAAGGGTGCCGGATCCGCTTCACGGAGTGGCTCGTTCCGAAGGCCGCACTGCACCTCTCCGAGGGTCTTTATTTCGGCGCGAGGGCCGCGGTCCCTGTCCTCGGCATTCTCATCGCGTTTCTGACGTACCACGCATTTGTGGGAGAGGGGGACAAGGGCGTTCAGGACCAGGTCATCCAGCTCGCGAAGGCATCCCCACCCCTTGTGATACGCGTGCAGTTTCAGCCTGGAGAGGCGGGCGGCGCGGTATCCGGCGCCCTCGCCGCCTCGGGAGGGACACTGCGCTGCGGATGGAGATACTGATATTTTCTCGGCTCTTGCTTTTTGCCCCGAGTCGTACACAGCTATGGGGCTTCTGATACACCACGTCAAACGGATTCGAAAGGAGGTTTCGTCATGTATTCAGTCAAATGCATCCTGAGCGCGGCTCTCGTGGCGGCGCTCACGTGCGTCACGGCGCACGCGACGGTCACGACGGGGGGAGGGACGGGGGCAAACCCGAATCCCGAGTATGACACCTATGTCGCACAGGCCGCCAGCGGCACCCCCGACACATGGGAGATCACGCTCCCGAACAACAAAACGTATTACGTCACCATCGCGTGCGGCGACCCCAGCGCGGCCACCGGGCCCCACCTTGTCAAGGTTGCGGGCGACGGGTCCACGTATTCGACTGTCACGCAGTTGAACGTCGCGACCGCAATCAATACCTATACGACCGCGACGAACATTCCCGTTCTGGTGACGGCATCAAAGTTGAGCCTCCAACTGGGCGGCAACAGCTATGCGAACAGGATCAACTTCATCATCATCTCGGAGAGTGAAATCCACAACTCGCCGGTCTGTGCATCCACCTCCTACAGCAGCCTCCAGGATCAAGACCATTGGAAATACAACTACTGGAACGGCAGCGCATACGTGCCGCTCAACACCCTTGTTTCAAACGAGTGGAGGCTCAATTCATCAAGGCCGCTGGTCAATATCAACGGCGGCAACCCGGGCGGGCTCAGTCCGCTGATGGATGCGGTTCGGTCGTGGCAGGCGCCCTTCGATGACACGGTGAACATCACCGGATGGGCCGTCAGATCCGGGGCAACGGGCTTAGGGGACGGGGTGACTCTCCGTGTATACAAGCAGGACACCTCCGGCACAAGAACGGAGCTGATGTCGCCCATCGCGATTACAAACACCGACTACACCTATCACAACTATTCTATCACGGGCGTGGCCATCCTTGCGGGGGAGAAGATCCACTTGCACGTGGACCCGAACACCAACAGCAACTATGACTCCACCCAGCTGAATGCGATCATCTCCAGCTCCGCCAACGGCGCGACCGCAAGCGCGAGCAATGGTTACAGCTCCATCCAGGGGCAGGACCACTGGACCTACGAGTACTACAACGGCAGCACGTACGCGCAGCTCAATACCCTTGTTTCAAACGAGTGGAGGCTCAATTCATCAAGGCCGCTGGTCAATATCAACGGCGGCAACCCGGGTGGGCTCTCTCCCCTCCTGAATGCAGTGAGGACATGGACAGCCCCCAGCACCGGGACGGTGAACCTCTCGGGATGGGCCGTCAGATCCGGGGTAACGGGCTCAGGGGACGGGGTGACGCTCAAGATCATCAGGAACAGCGAGGCGACACCCCTCCTGTCCGACGGTATCGGCAATACCGACTATACCTACCACCGTTTTGCCGTGAACTCGGTGGCCGTGACCGTGGGCGACAGGATCCAATTCCACATCGATCCGCGCGGCCCCGGATGCACCAGCTGCAACAGCAACTACGACTCGACGCAGCTGGACGCAATAATCCAGTACACAACTCCCTGACGCATCGCGGCGTGGGGAGAAAAGCCGCCGAGGATGCGGCAGGGTCATGCGGGCGGGGGCGCGGTGCATTGGCATCGCGCCCCCGTCCTTTCTCTGGGCGGCGACATGAGCGAGCGGCGTCGGCACAATCAGACGCGCATGCCCCGCGTTTCCGGGAGCCTCCCCAGGAATGAGCAGAATCGCGCGGTCATCTGTTCCCATGAACACGCGCGTTCCCCGACCTCGCGGGCATGGTTCCCCAGCTCTTCCGCCAGCCGAGGATTGTCGAGAAGGGCGCACACGTGCGTCGCGAACGAGTCTTCATCCGGTTCGGTAAGAACCCCTATCTTCTCCTCGGTGAAGAGCGTTCGCACGTCCCCGACGGCGCAGGCGACCGTTGCCCTCCCGGCGGCCATGTTCTCACCGATTCTGTTCGGCCATCTGCCGCGGTTGATGAGGTTGTCCCGCATTGGAAGCGCCATAACATCAGCGCACGCGATGAATTCGGCGATCCGCGAATAGGGTTGTACGCCCGCCCAGATGATCCGGTCATCGATGCCGAGACCGACCGCCATGTCGCGATGCCAGCCACTGTCCGGGCCGAGGAAGAGGAGCCTGCAATTGCTCCTCATGGCAAACACTTTCGCCATGGCGTTGAGCAGCATGTCCGCGTCGATCAGGCTCGCGGAGATGTATCCGACAATCGCACCGCCGCGTGGAATACCATGGCGGCTTCGCATGTTCCCCTTGTCCATGGGGAGGATGTTCTCCACATCGGCGCCGGAGGGAAGGTGGAGCAGCCGCTCGGGGGGAATGCCAAGCCCGAGCGCCCTTTCCTTCAGCGCGGTGCAGATAACGGTGACCCCGTCGCTCACGCGCTTGGTGCCCTCCTCGAGAAAGAGTTCCACGCCGTACTGCAGACGGGAAATGCGCGCGACGCTGGTATGGCCGCCCCGACACCACCAGTCGGCCCAATCGGCGATCAGGGGGACCCTCCCCGCGTATTTCTCCACGAACGCAGGCAGTGCGACGTTCGGCCGGTGGTCAAAGGCATAGACAAGGTCGTATCTCCTGAGCGACAGGCAGCCCAGCCGGGTCAGAATGTCCAGGAGGCCCCAGCCCCCGCCCTGATACAATCCACCCCACCGGGTGGGGGCGGTGACGATTTCCACCCCCCGCTCATGCGTCCGCCCGAACCGGCCTCTCGGGTCCGCCGACACGCAGGCGAGAACGCATTGATGCCCTCTCCGTGCAAGCTGAGAGGCGAGATTGTAACAGCGCGCGTAGGTGCCCTGTCCCCGGATATTGTGATTCAGGAAAAGCAGCTTCATGTCTTCCTTTGCGGGAGCCGGGGAGGGGATTTTTGTTCCCCGCCAGTCAGATACAGCCGATAGCCGAGCCCACACTGGAGGCCCGCGTGCCAGGCAAGGTGTCTGACTACTTCCAAAACCGTTCTCTTGACATCATCGGCGCCCGGTCTGTCCCCGCCCTCTTTCCACCGACGAAACAGCCTTTTCAGCCCCGACACGACTTCTGACGCGCTTTGTCGCATCCCCGCCCCGATGTGCGGCGCGAACTGCTCAGGATATCCGCACCGGAGGCGGGCTTCACCCCATCCATAGCGTACAAACTGAGTAAAAAAGGGCCATGGACGCGTCCGGTGCTTGTGATAGACAACGGCCGCGCCGTTGTACCTGACCCGCCACTCCGTCCTCGTGATCATCCGGATCACTATCTCCGAATCGCCTCCGGAGATGGCCTCGTCGTCGAACATCCCCACGCGATCGAATACCTCCCTTCGGAATGCCAGATTTGCGGTCATCGCCCTGGAGAGCGGCCGGTAGTCGAGGAGCTGCCGCTGGGACATGAACCCGATGGAGTCGAGATACCCGTCGATGAACGTACCCAGGCGGTAGGGGAATACCTCCCCCGCAAAACAGCCGATGCCCGCACCATCGCACCCCTGTACGAGCTTCTTCAACCAGTCCTGCGCCGCCACGCAATCGGAGTCGGTAAACGCGATGATCTCCCCCGCAGCCCGGCGAAGCCCCGCATTGCGGCTCGCGTACGAGCTTTGTGTGCGGTCCTGCACCAGCACGGTCACGGGGAAACGCGAAGCGATCTCCCTCGTGCGATCGGTCGAGCCGTTGTCTACCACGACCAACTCGAGACGGTCCTTCGGGTAATCGAGGTTCGCGAGGGAGACAAGGCATTCCTCGATCGACCCCTCCGCGTTCCTCGCGGGCACTATCACCGATACGCGCGGCCATCCCCCGCGGGGCGGGGTGTCAGTGCCGGGTGGTTCCACGGCGCCGAACTTCTGCCAATGGGAAAAGTCCTTCTGAAAGTAATTTTCCAGCGCCCTGATCTCGGTTCTTCTCAGCTCGCGGGTCTGGACGTCGAATATTCCCCCCTCGTTACGGACGAACAGCCCCTCCCGCTCCACCTCGTCGTAGATCCTGCTCCGGGGGTACCCGACGTAGGATTGGAAATACGCCCAGCAGGGCCGCAGCTCCTTCGCGAGGCGGAGCGACTGGAATGCGTCGTCCATCGTCTCGCCCGGGAGTCCCACCATGAACCCCGCCCCGACGGCGATGCCGGCCTCATGGGCCCAGCGGTATGCGTTCCTCACCTGCTCGAGGGTGATCCCCTTCTGAAGATAGTCGAGGATGCGCGGGGAGCCGGACTCGATGCCGCACCACATGCCGCGGCACCCGGCCTCGTACATCATGCGGAGCAGCTCGGGGTCGAGCGTATCCACGCGCGCCTCGCACTCCCAGGGGAGGGCGATCTTTCGCCGGACCATCTCCCCGCAGATCTCCACGACCCGCGCGCGGTTGACCGTAAAACAGTCCTCCCGGAAATAGAGCCCGTCGATCCGGTAGTCCGCGATGAGCCGCTCGATCTCGTCGAGGACGCTCGCCGCGCTCCGGCAGCGGTATCTCTTCGAGAAGTAGAACTCGCTCGCGCAGAAGGCGCAGCGGTACGGGCACCCCCGCGAGGACGATATCGTCGCCACCCGCTCCGCGGCGATCGTCTCTCCCCTGATATGATAGCGGTCGAAATCGACAAGATCACGCGCGGGGAGGGGAAGCCCGTCCAGGTCGCGAATCCATACACATGGCCCCGTGGAACGCGGGGTTCCGTCGGGGGTTTTGTAGTAAAGGCCGGGGATGGCGTCGACGGGTTCCCCTCGCGCGATCGCCCCGAGCAGCAGGGGCATACTCTGCTCGCCCTCCCCGGTGACGACATAGTCCACCGCGGGGGCGGATATCAGGTCGAGGGGCAGTATCGTCGCGTGCGGGCCGCCGAAAACCGTGCGGACGCCCGGGTTCCCCCTTTTGACCATGGAGGCGATCTCAATCGCGTTGGCCTTGTTCACCACGGTGACGGAGAAACCGGCGGCGCGGGGCGACTGGGCGAGAATGCTCTCCGCGACGCGCCGGTTCGGCAGGGCATCGAGATAGTTGTCGATCACGCGGACGCGGTACCCAGCCTCCCTGACCGCCGCCGCCACATAGCAGAGCCCCAGGGGGACCCGCGGCGGCAGCTTGACCACCGTCCTTGTCCCGAAGAGCGGGAACAGGTCGGTCATGTCGGCCATTACCAGGGCCAGGTCAACGGCACTCATCGGGTCACCGCGGCGACGAATTTACCGGAATATTCGCCCATCTGGCGGACGATCCCGTAAAAGCGGAATTTTGTCTCCCGCGTCAGGCCCGCCGACCATGCCGCGCACGCCCAGCCGCTCACCGCGGCGCGCAAGGCGCGAATGTCCGCGGGGTACACCCCCCAGAATGAAGGCCCCGCGTTCCTGAACATCTCCCGGTGTTTCCGCACGATCACCGTCCACGCGTAGCCATAGCGGTAGTGCTGTTTGAACAGCTGCCGGAGGCGCGACTTGTGCCTGTGCTCGACCTGCGCGGCGGGGACGTAGCGCATCGTGAAGCCGGCCCAGTGGATTCGCCAGCCAAGATCGAGATCTTCGCCTCCGGCGGCGGGGAATCGCTCGTCAAAATATCCGACCCTGTCGAATATGTCCTTCCGAAACATGGCGTTCGCCGTGATGACGTGGGGAAAGAGGACCACTCTGTCCGTGATGGCGTTTTCCTGCGAGATGGGATTGAACCGGTGCGCATACCATTCGAGATCCGTGGCGGGGGGAGGGGTAAGGATCGCCCCCCCCACGCACGCGACGGTCTCGTCGGTGAATCCCTTGACCATCTCCCTGAGCCAGTCGGGCCTCACCACGCAATCGGCATCGGTGAAGGCAACCCGGTCGCCGCGCGCGCGACGGATGCCCAGGTTTCGGGCGGCCGCTGCCCCTCTTTTCGGCTGGGGAAGGCAGGTGACCGGGTAGCGCGCGACGACTTCCCGCGTCCGATCACTCGAACCATCGTCGACGACGATGATCTCGACGTCATCCCGGGCATGGGAAACCGCGAGGAGTGATTCGATGCACCCGGCAACTATCCGCTCCCCGTTATATACGGGAACCACGATGCTTATCAATTGCGCCATTCCCCGGTCACGCCCTGTTGATGGGCATACGGCAGCATCAGTTGCTCACTATGATAACAAACCGCTCCCCTTCTCGCACTTGCAGAGTGCCTTGCCGCGTACGGGGTCAGTCTCAGGGGGCAGCAATTCCTGCATGTAACAATTCCTGCATATCATTCCTGTGTATGTTATACTTCCCTTTTCAGTCGTGATGTGCCTACTATAACCCTTTGATGCCGGCCATGAGATCTGCTTCTTTCGCTCAAGGTATCCGTCCATCGGCGCGCGGCAGATTAATTATTGCGATCCTTATCCTCTGTATCCTTCCTCCCATTTTTTTTGTGCGCGATTTTCCGTACACCCGGAACGCGGTAGCGCCCGGCGATTCTTTTTTTGAACTCGCCGTGAGACGACTCGCCGCGCAGTACTGGAGGGAAGGGACAGTGCCGTTATGGAACCCCCTCTCCCGATGCGGTACCCCCCTGGCTGCAGAGTCTCAGAGCGGCGCTTTTTATCCCTTC
This sequence comes from Chlamydiota bacterium, assembly GCA_037133055.1. Lineage (GTDB taxonomy): Bacteria > Auribacterota > Tritonobacteria > UBA1439 > UBA1439 > UBA1439. The sequence goes on along the minus strand of JBAXOY010000034.1, from coordinate 7,566 downwards.
AACATCATGTATCTCGTCCTCCCTCCGTTGTCCGCAGCCAACACTACGCTATTCCTGCATTTCAGTTTGTCAGGCATCTTCATGTTCTGGTACCTCCGGAGACTCGGTGTCTCGGGGACAGGCTCGCTTTGGGGGGCTGTCGTCTATATGTTTTCCGGCTTCATGATCTGTCACATCGGCCATACCGCGATGCAGAATGCCGCTGTCTGGACTCCGTTGATTCTCCTCTGCATCAACGAATCCATCCAACGCCGATCCGGCAGATTCCTGATCCTCGGAGCGCTCGCAGTCGCGTTTCAAGTGCTCGCCGGTCATCTGCAAGTCGTGGTCCTGACCACAATCCCCGCCATGGTCCTCACGTGGCTTCCTCCGCATGAGCATGGCCCCAGGGCGCCCGCCGCCGCCCGGATGAGGACATTCATTGCGATCTTCCTGATCGGCTTCCTTCTTTCAGCCCTGCTTCTCATCCCGTCTTTCGAGTACATGCGCCTTTCCCCCCGGAAAGATATTTCATACGAAGAATTTACGAGTTACTCATTTCATCCGTTTCTGATCCTTTTTCTCTTCTTCCCGAATGCCCTGGGCACCGAGATCTCTTCTCTTTTCGGAGACCGCTACTGGGGGCCATGGAACCTGCCGGAGCTCGGGGGGGGCTTTTGCGGAATTATTCCCGTCGCCCTGGCGGCTATTGCGCTGATTGTCCTTCGCAAATCCCGCTCCGCCGTCCGCACCCATGCCATCATGGCCGTCGTGGCTTTCGCACTCGTCCTGGGCAAGTATAATCCCCTCTACCGGCTTATGTACTACGTGCCCCTATACAACCTTTTCCGCTGTCCGTCACGAAACTGGGTTTCCTACAATCTGGCGCTCGCGGTGCTTGCCGCCTTCGGGCTCGATGCAATCCTCGGACGGTGCACCGGCATATCTCCGGGTGCGGTACGGAGGGCTACCGGCCTTGTGATTACCGCACTTCTGTGCATTCTCGTCGTCAGCAGCGCCTTTCTTGCCCTGTTCCCCTCCTTTATCACCACCATCAACATCCCCTCTTTCCGCTCCATCCTCGATTACGCCTCACCCCGTTTCGGGCAGATGCTGAAGGGGATTACCCTGAGATCCAACGCATTTCTTTTCCCCCTCTTGATCATGGGCGCTGCCGCCATGCTCCTCCATCTGGTGAGATCGGGATACCGCGCCGGCGCCATATGCATGCTGCTCTTTGCCCTTAACTGGATCGACCTCATGTCATTCGGGGGCCTGCACTGGGCGATGAATTATCACACCGAGCGCCTCTTCGATACACGGTATTACCCCCCCCCGGTGCAAATGCTTCTATCTCTCGGCGCGCGGTCCGGGGAATTTCGCGTCTGCCCCTACCGGCCCGACCTTCGCAGCCCCGGCAACAGCCTGGCGGCAATCATGAATACGTTCTATGGAATACCCTCCAGCGCGGGATACGGCCCGCTGGGGATAAGCCGCTATATGGAGCTCGTGGGCTCGGACTGGGTAGGGTGCACCACGGATCAGTTCGTTTCCAATATTCCGCTCTTTTCGATGCTGAATCTGCGCTATCTCCTCTGCGCGGAAGAGCTCGGCTCCCGGATCGAGAGTTATCGCGAGCCCGGTGACCGGGCGCCGTACCGCAAGATATGGGAGGGGGATGAACAGGCGATATATGAAAATACCGATTGGCTCCCCCGGGCATGGCTTGTCGCGCGGGCGCGCGCGGTCCGGAGTTACGCGGAGGCGCGTGGAATTCTGACCGACCCCTCGGCCGGCTTCAACCCCCGGGAGGAGGCGCTCGTCCAGATGGAGAATCCGCTTCCCCCCCTCGCCCCGTCGGCGGGGACCGTTGACCGCGTCCGCACACTACCGAATGAAATCACCGTCGCATACCGCGCTCCCGGCCCGAACATCCTCGTGCTCTCCGAGATCCATTACCCGGGGTGGAAGGCCCGCGTTGACGGGATCGACGCGAAGATTCTTCAGGTAAACGGGATCCTCCGGGGCGTCATCGCACCGGGGGGCGCGCATGAGGTCGAATTCCGGTATCGTCCCCGAAGTTTCATCGCGGGGCTCGCGTGCTCCGGTGCGACCGTCGCCGCGTTGCTTCTGTGGATGCTTCTGGGAGCACGATCCGGTCCAAAACATCAGCGAGAGGAGAAGCTCGTACCATGATCGCCTGGGCAAAAAACAGCGAAGTAGCCGCCTTCGTACGAGAGGGACTCTTCGGCGCCTGGACGGATAATCCGGGAACCAGGGGATGGGAGTACCCCTGGAGCGTCCGCTACTCCGGCGTGAGTGCCGGGGGACTCAGAATCCTCGATGCGGGCTGCGGGGGGTCTGATTTTCCGTTTTACTTGGCATCCATCGGGAACCATGTGTGCGGAGTCGATAGCCTGGGGGCCCCCGGAGTGGAACGGCAGTTCGGACTCAACCGGAGCCTGTGCGACAAGTGGGGAGTGAACGTGGAGTTACGCCTCGAGGATATCCGGAAAATGACATGGGCGGATTGCGGTTTTGACCGGATCTTCTGCATCAGCGTCCTCGAACACATGGAGAGCACGAAGGCCGTGTCGGATGCGATCAATGAGATGGGGCGAGTGCTTGCCCCTCAGGGTCTGCTCATCGTCACAACGGATTTCCTCCTCGATGGGGAGATACTTCCGCACTGGGACTACCGGATGGATATTCTGAACTCTGGGATGCAGCTGTTGGATCCACGGTCTCGTTTTGTCGCCAGGGGAGAGATTGCGAAAGATCCCGACACTCTCGTCCGTATCAGGTCATGCGCGTATGAGAACCGGCCGTTCACCGCGATCGGATACATCCTGCGAAAGCGCGGCGCCGCGCCCGTCAATCGTTGCCGAATGCGGATGAAATGGCGGACGCAATGCATCGCCGACCGCATCCGGGGGGGTATACCCGCCGGGTTAAACCCTCACGGGGTGGAGGAGTTCAACCGGATTCGCCAAAGTTCGCCGCACGCGTATCGGGGATGTTTTGGGACGCCCCTATAGCAGGCACAACATCATTCCGTACGGGGAGGTATTCCATGGTCGATGACCGTATCCGCATAACCGTGGTAATTCCTACGCGCAACAGAGCTGAAACCCTCGAAAAATGTCTCGCGGCCTTCCGCGCCCAGACCCTCGATCCCGACCGGTTCGAGGTCGTCGTGGTGGACGACGGCTCGACCGACGGCACGGGGGAACTGCTCAATACTATCGCCGGGGGCATGGGGAATCTCGGACATCTCTCGCAGGAGCCGGGCGGCCCCGCGAAGGCGCGGAACATGGGTATCCGGGAGGCGAAATACCCGCTCATCCTCCTGACCGGGGACGACTGCATTCCCTCCGCAACGCTTCTCGAGAAGCATCTCGCGGCCCACCGGGAGTCCCCGCGCGTCGCCGTCCTCGGCCATATCGCCTGGCACCCCGACCTGGAAGTGACTCCGTTCATGGAGTACGTCGGCAGGTCCCACCAGTTCAGTTTCCCGATCATCGCGCAGGAGAGGCTCAGCGTCCCGTTCGGCTTTTTCTACACCTCCAACATCTCCGTCGGAAAGGAGCTCCTCCTCCGCGCGGGCCTCTTCGACGAGGAGTTCACGGACGCCGTCTGGGAGGACGCGGAGATGGGCTACCGCCTCGCAAAGTCCGGCGTGCGGATCGTGTACGACCGCAGGGCGGTTACCTTCCACTACCACCCGGTCACGCTCTCGCAGTATATCGACCGCCAGATACGGGCGGGGAAGGCCGCGGCCGTTTTTTACCGGAAGCACCCCGAGTGTTCCGACATGCTGAGGATGGAGGACTCCGTGTCGCCCGAGATCCGGGAGAATTTCTACGACACCGCGCTGAAATACTACTACGCGGTCGGCGTCCAGGCGGGCCTCGCGGAGCTCAATGGAAAGGGCTTCGACATGGCGGGCTTCAGGGTGCCCCTCGAGGACACCCTCGAGTCGTGGAGCGGCCGCATCAGCGCGCGGCTCCTCCGCCACCTCCGGCACGAGACGGAGCACGTGATGAGGCTCTGGAGGGAGCGCGACAGTGTGGCGGAGGAGCGCAACAGGCTGGCGGAGAAGCGCGACAGGCTGGTGGAGGAGCTCCATCTCTCGCGGGAGCGGGCGGACGCGATCGAGGAGAAGAACAGGTCGCTCGCGCGCGAACTGGAGCTCCACCGCGTATTCGCGGAGAAGGTGAAGAAATCACTTCCCTATCGCATCTACAACGCCCTCAAGGCATTGCGGGGCGGAAAAGGATGACGGGGCGGGTCACACGGAGTTGCCCATGTTCGACATTATCACTAAAAGCGAATATTGGAGATGGTGCGAAGAAGGGGTGGTGCCTCCCGAAGGCCTTCGCCATCCCGGCATCAGCCCCGTCTATGAACTCAAGGATGTCCAGGATGCATATATCCTCAGCAGAATGCGCGGCACCGAGAGGCATAGAATCATCGAGGTCGGCGGCGGTTCTTCGCGCGTTCTTCCCAGGCTCGCAAAGAACAACGAATGCTGGCTTGTTGATAAATACGAGGGGGTGGGCAACGGGCCTCTTCAGCCCCTCGCCGACGAGGGAATCAGGGTGGTCAGGGGCTATATGGGGGAGTTCGACCGGGTCATTCCCGACGGTTACTTTGATTCTCTATTCTCCATTTCCGTCGTGGAGCATATCCCCTGGGATGGCCTGGAAGATTTCTTCCGGGACTGCGCACGCGTGCTCAAGCCCGGCGGATTCATATGCCATGCGATAGACACGTACCTCTTCGATATCGAAGATGCCTCGTGTGCGGAGGCGCGCATGTGCGCCGAACAGCGCGCACGATACCTCGCATTCCAGGACCGGGCGGATCTGGGGCTTGCGATGGTCCTCCCTCCCGCGATCGGAGCGCAGTGCGGATTCTCATGCCGATACGCCTCGAACCCCGATACTATTCTCCAGCAGTGGAACAGTTCTTTCGGCTATGCGGAGAGGAGGGAGATCGCACAGGAGGTGAGCATAAAAGCCGAATGGATCAAAGCGCTTCCGCCGCTGCCCGGGACAAATCCGTATTCCTCCGAAGGCCCGCCGAGGTAAGACTCCGGCCGGGAGGAGTCCATCCGCGAATTTCCCCCATCCTGACGGCCCGGTTGCCCCCGCTACTTCGGCAGTCCCTTTATCCACTCCCAGAGTGCCTCCCCCACCACCCGATGCCCCTCCGGGCTGAGGTGTGTATCGTTCGCATAATACAGAAGGGGGAGGAACGTGCTTCTCCGCGCAAGTGCGTCTGACAGATCCAGGAACGGAATGTCGTGCAGGGAACAAAAATCCCTCAGCAGGTCACGCTGGGTGTTGTGGTACGACAGGAGCGACTTTCTGAACGCCGCGCCGTCGACGTGGAGAAGGGCGGCAAGGTACCGGTCGAAACATGCCTCACCGAGCGAGCGGTATATGGAGGGGAAATACACGTTCGCTTTCTCGGGGATGAAACAGACTGAAAACCGTATCCCATTTTCTCTGCATTGCGTATGGATGGTCTCGGTCTCCCTGGTCGCGATCCCCCATCCCTCCATTTTACTCACCCCCGCGGGCGGATCCGCGAGTCTCTTCGCGTAGGACGGCAAGAAGGCCATCCGGACCGTACGGCCCTGCACAATGAACGGCACATCATTCGTCGCGCCGAAAAGGCTGCACGCATCCCCGGGCTTCACCGCGGGGGATTCAATCTCCGGCCTCGACGGCGGGCGCCCCGGAAGAACTTGCGTATAGGCATCCATATTTTGAAGGATCGGCGCCATCCCCTCGAGAAGCAGGAATAGATACGATTTCTGGATGGGACGGTATGTAAGCGCGATAGGGGCCGGGCTGAAAAAGTTTTCCGAATAGAGTGAATACTTCGATTCCGGCTTCTGCAGATATTTGATGAAATACTCGTTCTCGGGATAATCATTCCCTTCGAAGAACGCCAGCACCACCCGTCGGGGATGTTTTTTCAGCGCATACCGCTCGAATATCAGGCGCTGCTGCAGCGTCCCCGTGCAGGAATGCGCGAGATTCGCCACGGTCATCCCGGACAATTTCTCAAACAGCTCGCAGATGTTGGGAGTGGGCCTGTAGTCATCCAGAATGGAGTCCCCGAGAAAAACTATCTCGGCATCCTTTCGTTCCTTCCTGTTCGGGAATCCGTCCGCGTCATACCGGCCGTCCACTTCAATCGGCATGTTGCTGCGGAGCGCCGTCTCCTTCATCTCGAACAGATTGCCCTCCTCATAGCGGTATCGCGCCCTGAAATGCGGCCGCCTCTTAAACGCCAGTGCGTCATCCGGCATGAAACCGGTGTAGAGAAAGCGCCTCGCCTGGAGAGGATAACTCCGGATTACGGCGCTCAGTTTGGCGGGGCGATATGTTGGAAACAGCCTCAAAAAGATCTCGAGGGAACCCGCGACACACGCCGTCATGAGACCCACGAGAATGAGCGCAAATACACATCGCCTTGACCGGGGCTGCATGGAGGGCGCTTCACCGGCCCCTCGCCGCAGCACCGCTGCCGCGATGAGAAACACGGCCCCGTACAGCAGCGGGGGCAATGGGAGGGGCACCACGCGCAGGTCATGGATAACCGCCGGCCCCCCGGCGCAGGAGAGCGACAGGCGGGAGGAGCGGGGAAGGGGCCAGAGGGCGGCATGGACCGGCTTGGAATCGCCGGATGCGGACACCCGAAGGATGCGTTCCCTCCCGTCGCCTGTTTGTGGCCGGCATTGGAGCGCGAGAACGGTCTTCTGCCCGCCGCCGGGCGTCGCGAGACCGAACTCGAGGCATGACAGGGCAAGGAGCGGCGAACGGTTCTCTATCCGGAAATGGATCGGCGCCCCCGGAGACAGGTCGGTGCGGGTGTGCAACACGAGGGATGAATCACAATAGGTGCCGAAGGCCTTGTTCTGCCCCGGCGCACCACCGCCTTCCGCCTCCTCCGACAGGAAACGAATGGGGAAGAAGAGTCTGACTCCCGCGGCGATGCAAAGCGACGCAATGCCCGCCGAGAGCGCGACCCGCGTCGCCCGGATGCGCCACCGCGCGCCCGCACGCATCATCTTCATCATGGCCTCCTGGAATGCCGCGTGCCCCTCAATCCGATCGGGGATGCCGTTCCCCCCGCTCCACCCGTTCCCCCCCCTGCGTCCTGAGCGCCCCGCGCGCCGCGGCGGTCCACATCGCCAGCATCCCCGCAACGCTCGCGGCCATGTACGCGATGTTCCCCTCCCGCGCAAACCGCCAGGCATAATCCCGCCACCAGCGGCCGAGGGCAGCGGGCAACCGGGAGGGAAAATGCTTGCCGAAGAAGAGCAGGTAGTTCCTCGAATAGTAGTAATAGTAGCGCGGGCTTTTCGTCTGGTTCGTCGTGCGCGAGGCCTGGTGATACAGCACTGACTCCGGCACGTACTTCACCGCCCAGCCCTCCTCCCGCGCCTTGACGCGCGAGTCGATGTCGTCGAAGTAGAGCACATACGATTCGTCCAGGAGGCCGATATCCCGGATCATCGCCGCTCGCGCGTGTCGACTTCACCCCGTGACGAAATAGACCGCTTTCGCG
>JBAXOY010000033.1:0-27155 GCA_037133055.1 Chlamydiota bacterium | reverse complement strand
GGAGGGTGTGGCGGAGGGATTTCGACGCCTTCCTGAAATATTTCTACGTGAACCTGATCGGGAACCTCGGCGACCCGGTCCTGTACCTGGTCGCGATGGGCTTCGGCATGGGGAGCTACATGGGCGCGATCCAGGGAGTCCCCTACGTCCAGTTCCTCGCCCCGGGGATCATCGTCTCCTCGGCGATGTTCGCGGCGTCGTACGAGTGCACCTACATGAGCTTCCTCAAGATGGTGCACCTGAAGACCTACGACGCCATCATCGCGACGCCGGTGAACATTGAGGACGTGGTGCTCGGGGACATCGCCTGGGGGGCGAGCAAGGCCTTCTTCAGCGGGGCGATCATGTTCGCCGTGGTGGCGGCCTTCGGGCTCGCGCACTCGTGGTGGTCGCTCCTCGTCCTCCCGCTCGCGCTGGCGGTCGGGTTCCTCTTCGCGAGCCTCGCGATGCTCGTGACGACCATGAGCCCGAACTTCGACTTCTTCAGCTACTACTTCGAGCTGGCGGTCACCCCGCTCTTTTTCTTCTCGGGCGTCTTCTTCCCGCTCGACCGCTTCCCCGCGTGGCTGAGGGGCGCAGCGTACTGCTCCCCCCTCCTGCACGCGGTCTCGCTCGCCCGCGCCGCGCTGCTCGGGCACAAGCCCCCCCATCCGGTCGCGAGCGCCGCCATCCTGATCCTCCCCTCGATCGCCCTGTGCCTGGCGGCCATGCACCGGATGAAGAAGCGGCTCATAAAATAGCGCCTGCAAAAAAAGGGGGGGCGCGAACGCCCCCCCCCGAGTCCTCCGCGGCAGAGCCCGTCACCCGAACAGGCTCCTAATAGTACAGATACACCGCGACCCTCCCAAGCAGCGCCGGTCCCCGGCCTCCCTCCTGGTCGATATCGATTCCGCCCGGGGTATCGCCCGACCTGCACGCCCAGAGGGCCCCGCTCATCCGGTCTTCTCCTGTTGCGAGGTTCTTCAGCCCGAGCGCGAAGCGGCCTGTGTTCGGGGCCCAGATCGAGTAGAGCTCGTAGGGGGTCTCGGTATGGTAGCCGAGGTCCGTGTCCCGGTAGGTCCAAGTCGGCGGCTGCTTGTTGGCCCCGATCACCCCCGCGCAGAATCCGTACTTGTAGATGTTGGCGCCCCCGCTCGAGCGGACGTTCACGGAGAGGGCGTTCCGGTTCGCCGAGAGGATGTACCCGGTGATGCTTACCTTGATCGGGACTTCGGGGACGCGGCGCCCGAAAATCGCCCAGCCGCACGAGCCCCAGAAGTACATCCCATACTGCGCCTGTGGGATGCCGATCCGGACCCGCACCGGCGACCTTCCCGACTCATTGAACGAACTCCCCGCGCTCCATCCGCCTGTCCCGTTGCTCCAGTCCTCGGAGTAGGCGAGACGCGGCTCAGCGGATGCGAGCTCGCGGAACACGAGCGCACCCTCTCCGTTGAAGTCGGCCTCGGCGAGCGCCATCGGTGCGCACATGCACAGGATGGCGATCACCGCGCCTGCCATGAGATGCGGAAATCGTAGAGACATGACTGCCTCCTTGTTGCCGCCTCCACCCTCACTGCAGGAGGGCCTTCAGGCCTCCGCTGAAAAAGGAGACACCCCTTCCTCGCAGTGAAGCGTAGCGGGTGGTGGATGGATCCGGAAGCGACAGCGGACCGCCGATCCCGGACGCCGCACAGGATACACGAAGCCGGGGCGATCCGCAACCCCCCGCCCGAAAACTGGCAGGGTATTTTCGGCTTATCGGGGCTCCCCGCCGTGTGCTATCATGCCCACTGACCGCGACGCCCGCCGCGCGGGTGCTCCGGGATCGGCCACCGCATGAAGACGAACACCCGCCCGCGCCCCGCTGTCGGGGATACGCTCGAGAGACTGTACCGACGGTGCAACCGCCGCGCGCGGATCGCGTCGGACCCCGTGCGGTTTGTCCACGGGCGCGACCTTCCCGACCGGGAGATCGCCGCGCTCATCGCCTCCTCGCTTGCGTACGGGCGGGTCGGGCATATCCTGAAAAGCGTTGCCCGTGTGCTCGATCGGATGCCGTCCCCCGCCGCGTTCCTGACGCAGTCGTCGCGGGCGTCGATCCGAAGATCCGTGGGCGGGTTCCGGCACCGGTTCACCACGGCGGATGACCTGGCCGGGATGCTCTGGTGCGTGAAGGGCGCCCTCGCGCGGTACGGCTCGCTGGAGCGGTGCTTCGCGTCCGGCATGAAACCGGGCGACGAGACGGTCGTCCCGGCGCTCACGGCGTTCGTGGAGAAGATCACCGGATGCGAGGGGACGGAGGGGTTCAGCCTCCTCCCGTCGCCGGCGCGGGGCAGCGCGTGCAAGAGGCTCAACCTCTTCCTCCGGTGGATGGTCAGGAGGGACGAGGTGGACCCCGGGGGATGGAGCCTCGTGCCGGCGTCGAAGCTCGTCGTTCCGCTCGACACCCACATGCACCGGATAGGCAGGGAGTTGAGCTTCACGCGCCGGAAGCAGGCCGACCTTCGCACGGCCCTCGAGGTGACCGCGGCGTTCAGGGAACTCGTTCCCGGCGACCCGGTGCGATACGACTTCACCCTGACGCATCTCGGGATCAGCGGGGAGGCATCGCGGTTCTTCCCCGGGCTCATCCGCGGCGCACGGCCGTACCGCGGCGGCGGAAGAGGAACAGCATGAGAGAGCGGATCCGGATGCCGGAACTCCGGTGCGGCTTTGCGCGGTGGCCGCGCGGGCGGAAGGTGGAGTGGTACTTCAACGACCGGTTCTCGCGGTGGCTCCTTGACAGCGTCGAGGCCGAGATGCAGGCCGGACAGTACTATACCGCCCTCCACCTGATGCTGCTCGGCATCGAGGTCCTCAGCGGGTTCCTCGATGGGCGGCGGCCCGACCTCGAGACCTTCTCCGCGTTCGTCGAAAAGTACATGAGCCCCGCGCTCCGCGCGCGCGTGAGGACCCCCCCGCTCATGCGGGGGATGGCCCCCCCTGCGCTCGACGGAAAGGCGCAGCTCACCGTCGCCGAGCTCCTCTGGGCCTCCCCCCGCTCCGGGTACCGCGACGCCTGCGCCGCCTTCCCGGGGGCGTCGATCGCCGAGCACTCGCGCTATTTCATCCGGTGCTATTCGAGGGTGGGCGTGCGGATAGACATCCGCAAATTCCACCGCGATTTTCTCGCCGGCTTCAGGAAATACTACGCCGACGTGTACAGCGACTATCTCGTGCGGCAGAGGTTCCTCGCGCGCTTCGACCAACTGTTCGGGGGGAGGGGAAAAGGGGGAACCGGGGCGCCGGGGAGGGGGAGAGAAGGATAGAATGGCATGAAAGGATTTACAACATGAAGGAAAAAATCCTGGCGAGTTTGCGGCCCGTTCTCGATCACCCCCGGCACGTCGACATCGACGCCGAGCGCGTGCGGGCCTTCTGCCGCGAGAGGCCCGCGGGAGGGATCGCGCTTCCCGACTGGCGGAAGGAGTTCATCTACCCCTGGGACGACGAGAAGGCGGCCGATTTCTTTCTGCTCTTCAACTGCGTCAACTTCGCCTTCTGGGCGAAGCCGGGCGCGGTGAAATGGAATATCGCCTACAAGGGGCGGCGGCTTGACGGCGCCTACGGCCTGATGGGCGCGTTCACGCGCGCGGTCGAGGAGGGGGTGCCGCTCCTCGAGGGGGGGTTCCTCGCCGGGATGACCGGGGAGACGCTCGGGCGGATCCTCAGGGGCGAGGGGGAGCTGGTCCTCTTCCGCGAGCGGGTCGAGATTCTGCGCGAGGTGGGGGCGGGGCTCGTCGCCCGGCACGGCGGGAGCTTCAGAAATCTGCTCGACATGGCGCGCGGCAGCGCGGCCGCCCTCGCGGAGCTCCTCGTGCGCGAGTTCCCCTCCTTCAACGACGCGTGCGGGATGGACGGCGGGGAGCTCCTCTTCTACAAGAGGGCCCAGCTCGCCCCGGCCATGGTGTACCAGCGGTTCCAGGGAAAGGGGCCGGGCTCGTTCCGCGACACGGACCGCCTCACCGTCTTCGCCGACTACAAGCTGCCCCAGGCCCTTCGGCGGCTCGGGGTGCTTTGCTATCGCTCGGACCTCGCCGCGAAGGTGGATTCCCAAACCCTCATCCCCCCGTGCAGCCGCGAGGAGGTAGAGATCCGCGCCTCCACCATCGGGGCGTGCGACATGATCCAGCGCGAGTACGCGGCCGGGGGGCAGCGCATGGACTCGGTCACGCTGGACGCGTTCCTCTGGCTGCTCGCGCACGAGAAGGTCGAGGGAGAGAAGCCGTACCATTTGACGGAGACGATCTGCTACTGAAAGAAGGAAAAAGGTGCGAAGGGTGTGAAAGGTGAGAAGGGTGCGAATGAGACGCGGCGTGACGGCGTAGGTGGATGGAACGAGCTCACGAAGAGAGCGTTTCGCGGCTTGAACCGCTTGAACTGTTTGAACAGTTTGAACAGTTTGAACGAACTGCGGGTGGTATCATCGCCGGCGGATGAGCTTCTCGCACAGCATCTGCTCGCCGGACTTGTTCCCCTCGATCGCGTGGCCGACGAACTGCAGCGCGTACCCGCAGACAAAGAGCCCCGCGGTGAGCCGCGGGTCGCGGAAAAGGAGCGCGGGGATCGCCGCAACGGTGAGCGGTATGCCGACGGCGTGCAGGACGAGGTTGATCCGGTTCATATGCCGCGCGGCCCATTTGGCATAGAGGGACGGCATGGGGTTCTCCTTTTTCCCCAATGATAGCACAGGGCGCGGGCGCGCTCCTAGACGCAACTCGTGGAGACCCCGGACGATCCTCGGGAGATGAACGCATGGGATTCGCAGCGAAGAATAAATCTCAGGGGAGCTGGAAAAAATCCGGCGGGGGCTCCCCCCTCGATGCCGGGAAGCGCGCCCTCGAAATGCCACGCGAGGGGCCGCATCCCGTCTATCTATTGTACGGCGATGAGGGGTATCTTGTCGAGGACACCGCCCGGAGGCTGATCGGGAAAATCGTCCCGGACGCGCAGAGGGAGTTCGGGCTGGAGATGCTGAGCGGCCCCGCCGTGACGATCGCCCAGCTCTCCGGGGCCCTCGCCTCGATGCCCCTCTTCGGCGAGGGGCCGAGGGCGGTGTGGGCGAGGGGGTGCCGGCTCTTCCGCGACAAGGAGAGGGCCGATGCGGTCCGCGCGCTGCTCCCGGAGAAGGGTGGGGGGGCCACCCTTGTCATCACCGAGGAGGGAGCCGACAAACGCCTCTCTCTCTACAAGGAGATCGAGAAACGCGGGATGGCGTGCGAGTTCGCCTGCTTCACCGATACGGACGACGCCCACCTGAGGAGTCTCCATGGTCTCGTCTCGGCCCGCATCGGGGCCGGCGGGCACGAGATGGGCCGCGACACGTTCCTCTACCTGGTGCAGCTCGTCGGCACCGATCTCCGCACGATCTTCACGGAGGTCGAGAAGCTCGACCTCCATGCCCCGCCGGGCGCGAAGATCGGGAAGGGGGATATCGACCTCCTGGTAAGCCCCTCCCGCGAGACTCAGGCGTTCCAGCTCGCCGACGCCGTGATGTCCGGGGAGATCGAGAGATCGCTCGCCCTTTTGCGGCAGGTCGTGCTCTGCGGCGTGCATCCGCTGATGATACTCGCGACGCTTACCCGGCGCACGCGTTTCCTCCTTCAGCTGAAAGGGCTGATGGAGGAGGGGATCCTTCGCAACGTGTCCGGGTATCCGGCGTTCAAGGCGGCCATCGAAGGGGTGCCCGGAGACTATCGCGAGGCGTACAAGTCCGCAGGGCAGAAGTACAAGGGGTACAGCATATTCGGCCAGCACCCGTACGTCGTCTTCAAGATGTGCGGGGCGGCGCGACGGATCCCGGTCCGCAGGCTGCGCGCGCACCTCGATCTCCTGGTCAGGGCGGACGCCGAGGTGAAACGGCAGCGGCACAGGGAGCGCACGGTGCTCGAGGACCTGGTGATCGCCCTGTGCGGCGGGGCTGCGGTCAGGACCTGAGCGCGGTGATGAGCTGGTCCACCGTGTCCCGCGCGTCGCCGTTCCCCCGGAGCAGGTCCTCGATCGTCTTGCAGGCGTGCATGACCGTGGTGTGATCCCGCCCGGAGAACGCGGCGCCGATGTCGGCGTAGGGCGAATTGACAAGGCGCCGGCAGAGATACATCGCGAGCTGGCGCGGGAAGGCGACCCTTCCGCTTCTCGCCGGCCCGAGCAGTGCGCCCAGCCTGATCTGGAAGTGGGACGCCACCCGCTGCTGGATCCCCCGCGTCGTGACGCACTGCGCATCCCCGCCGAAGAGCTGGTCCCTGAGCAGGGCGTCCACCGCCTCGCGCCCCGGGATGCCTCCCCCGATCGAGGCCTGCGCGGCAAGCCTGTTGACCGCCCCCTCCATGCGCCTGATGTTGGACCTGATTTCGCTCGCCAGCAGCATGAGAACGCTCCGGGGCAGCGTGATCCCGAGGAGACGGGCCTTCCGTTCGAGTATGGCGAGCCGGGTGGCAAGAGCGGGCTGTTTCAGCTCCATCATGGTGCCCGACTCGAACCGCGACACGAGGCGCTGGTGGAGCCGCGGGATCTCCTTCGGAGGGCGGTCGCTCGAGAGCACGACCTGCCCGCCGTTCCCGAGGATCGCCGTGAAGAGCGAGAAGAACTCCTCCTGGACCTGGTTTTTTCCCCCGAGCGAGTGGATGTCATCGACGAGCAGTATCGACACCGACGAGAGCCGTTTTCTCACCCGCGCGATCGTGCGGCCTTGGACCGCTTCCATCAGCTCGTCCATGAGCAGGTCGCTCGGGGTGTAGACGAAGGCGTGCTTTTCGCCGGAGGCCGCGCGCGCGCCGATCGCCTGGAGGAGGTGGGTCTTCCCGAGCCCGACACCCCCGGTGATGAAGAGCGGGTTGCGTTTCTTCCCCGGCCTGTCGGCGGCGGCGACCGCGGCATGGTAGGCCGCGCGGTTGCACGAGCCGACCACGAATCCCTGGAAGGTGTATGCCGGATTAAGGCCGACGGCGTTCGCGCGGCCCCGCGCCGGCGGGGCGGCGAGGCGTCCCGGAGGGGCGACGGGAGAGCCGTTGTCGGAGGAGCGGACGAAGTCGACCTCCATCGCCGCGCCGGTCAGCGCCCGCGCGCACCGGCGGATCACGGCGAGGTAGCGCTCCCGCACGATGCGCTCGTGGAGGCCGTTGGGGACCTCGAGCACGAGCTTCTCGCGAGAGACGAGAAGCGGTTTTATGGGGAGGATCCAGAGCGCGATCGCCTCCCTGCTCAGGCTCCCCTCGAGAAGCTGCAGCAGGTCACGCCACAGTGTGAGATGCATCGCACGCCCCGGCGCCGGTGTCCCGGCGATAGTCCCCACGCATTGCTGCGGCCGTTTGGAACTACAACTTGTTATCCCCCAAATGGTTACACTTTGCCACGGGATAACCGCCACTCTTATCCACAGCTTTTCAACACCCCCGCTCCGGCTCTCCGCTCACTGAGGCGGATTATAGCCCCGTGCCGAAAGTCGTCAAGAAAAAACTGAAAAAAATTTTCGGAAAATATTTTGCCATGAGTGGACAAGGCGGACGGCGTGGGCGAAGAAGATGGAACGCAACGTGATGAAGGAGCTCGACCGTATCGCGAAAGGGGCGTTTCCCGCTGCGGGAGGCGCGGGCAGGGGATATGCGCGGTGGAAGCGCCGGGGGGCTGTGGTATACTACGGGTATGCCGATGGCGGTGGCGGCATCCGGCGGAGGATACGATAATGAGACGCGGACCCTGTAGTGTGATTGTCGCGGCGTTTCTGTGGGCGTGCGCTGCGGCGATGGGCGCCGAGGCGGCCCCGGGGGGCGCGGCGCCGCAGGCCGGCGCGAGGGATGACGCGCAGACCCGGCAGGCGCTCGAGGCGGTGGAGAAGGTCCTCAGGGGCGAGCGCGTGAACGACCTTGACCTGAAGGACCTCGACAACGCCGTCATCCGGCTCGAGACCGGGGGCGGCGGCAACGGGCTCGGCTCCGGCAAGGGCGTCGAGGCATCCCCGGGCGACGGGCGCACCCTCCAGAGGAACGTGTACATCCTCCGTTTCGACTCGGGGGCGGGCGGCGAGCGGCAGGTCCAGCTCCTCCGCATCCAGCGGGAGATCCTCAAGAATCAGCTCGTCCTGCTCAAGTCCCTCAGCACCATCGCGAACTACCAGGTGAGCCTCGGGACGCGGACCGCCCGCGTCGAGAACATCATGCGGGACATGACGCTCGGGATGAAGTCCTCCGGGAGCGAGATCAGGAAGGTCGCGGGCGACACCGCCGGCACCTCGGCGAAGATGACCGATGTCGCGAGCACCACCACCGACATGGCCTCGGGGATGACGGAGATGGCGAAGAACATCGGGGAGATCGAGGGGGCGATCGGCAACGTGGACTCGATGATACGGAAGATGGCGGGCAGCATCGAGAGCCAGGGTGACGCCGCGGAGCGCGGGATGAAGAAGATGGGGAGGGACATCGGGTCGAAGATCGACGCCTCGACGGCCGAAATCATAAGCCGGGACAACAAGAACACGCAGAAGCTCGAAACTAAAATGGACGACGTCGGGAGCGACCTGTCGTCGCAGATAGGCGATATACCGGTCGCGCCCGAATAGGCCCGGGAATAGCGCGCAGCGGGGGGGAGGTGGAGGGTATGAGATCGTTGAGGGCGGCGTGGAAACCGGCGATCATCGCCGCGTGCGCGGCCGGGGCGGCCTGTGCCGCCCCCCCCGAGCCCGTTCCCTCCCCGTCGGACGCCCAGGTGAAGCGCATCGTGGAGCAGGCGATCGACCGTGGAAGCAAGGTGATCGTCAAGAGGGTCGACTACACGGACGGCGGGAGCGGCGCGTCGCCCGAGGCGCCCGCGGGCCCGGTGAAGAGCAAGACCTACATCGAGATCGATTCGCGCCCCCCCGGCGCGGCGGACGACCGCGAGCTGATCGAGTCGCAGAAGCGGATCGAGGAGAGCCAGCGGGAGATGCTCAGGTCCGTCGAGGTGATCGGGAAGAGCCAGGAGCGCGGCGGGGAAAGCCTGAGCGCGATCCAGGGCCGCGGACAGGAGATGTCCGGGGGGATGCGGGGAGGCGCGGCGGAGACGGGGGCGCTCAGGGGAGAGGCGGCGGGGGCCGGCGGAAAGGCGGGCGAGGTCGGGGACGCGGTCGGGGAGTCCGAAAAGATCATGAAGCAGATCGACACCCAGGCCAAGGAGCTCTCCGGCTCGATCGACGAGCTTTCGGCGAGAATGGACCAGGCGCAGCGGCAACCGGGCGGGGACGCGCCCGCCGCGATCGAGGGGGCGGCGCGGGGCGCGGGGCGCGGGGCCGGGGCGGCCGCGAGGGCGGGAAGGGAGGCGGAGAGATGAAGGGGATCTGCGCGTGCGCCATCGCCCTCCTCCTTTTCGCGTCCCTCGCCTCGGCGGAGTACAAGGTGAAGAGGTTCAAGGGAGAGGTGTTGAACGACAACGTGATCGGCGACCAGAGCCTCACCAACGCCAAGATCCTCGTCACCGATTTCATGGGCGAGATGAACCCCAACTTCACCCCCGAGGAGCAGAAGCGCGGCCTCCGAGGGCCGTACTTCATCAAGTTCAGCCTCCGGGACTCGAAGCTGCGGTGCCTCATCTCGAAATACGACGCCAAGAACTACACCCGGCTCATGAAGGTCAGGAAAAACGACCGGGTGAGCGTCATCGGGCGCGTCGACCAGCTCGCGATGGGCATCAAGAAGTTCGGCAGCCCGTACTACATACTCAGGGTCAGCCACATCGAGCCGGGGTGGCTGATCGAGAAGGAGCAGGATGTCTTTTCCGGCTTCACGGAGGCGACCGAGTACACGGACGTCTCGCCGCAGGACATCGCGGTGCGCTCAGAGGAATATGCCGGCGAGCACGTGCGGGTCAAGGACCGCTTCTCTATGTGCTCGACTTTCTTCACCGGGTTCGAGCGGGACATCAACCTCGACAACCAGCGGGCGCTCAAGTTCTACCTGGAGAACTGCGCGACCCCCTGCTATCTTCCGAACACCCCCGCGAACAGGGAGATGCTCGGCGCGCTCAACTCCGGCGACCGCGTGACGGTCTCCGGGGGGCTCAATCTCTGCCCGGTTGCGGACGACGCCCTCCTGCTCTTTTCGGTCAGCAAGGTCAGGGCCGGGTGGTAGCGGGGGACGGCGCGGCAGAGCCTTATTCCCGGGAGCGCTGGCGAATCACCCTGAGGATCTTCCTCCCGAGCCGGTGGACCAGCCGGTGAAACGACCGGTCCCCGTGGAGATAGGCGAGGTCGCTGTCCTTTGCGAGGTGCGCGAGGTCGCGGTACCCGAACTCGATCGATCTCTCCAGGCTCTCGAGGGCCTCTTTTTTCCTGCGGGTAAGGCTGTAGCTGCAGGCGAGGTTGTAGTGGACGATCGGGTCCCCGGGGCGCAGCGCGCTGAGCCGCCGGTCCACCTCCAACCCCTCCGCGTAGAGCCCCTTCCGCGTGCAGGCCTCGCCGAGGAGCATCAGCGCATCGACATATTCCGGCGCCTGCGCTACAATGGCGCGGTAGAATTCGATCTCGAAATCGAGATCGCCCTGGTCGCCGCAGGGGATGGGTGGCTGCCGCTCTCCGTCTCTCATGGCATCTCCTGATGTATGGTTAGCACGATTTCGGGACGCTGTCAAGGAGGCGGGACCCGAAACGCGGCCTTGAAGAATCGCCCACATGACCGCACTACGGACGTACCTCGATGAGCACCGGGAGGAGTTCCTTTCCGAGCTGAAGGGGCTCTGCCGCATCCCGTCCACCGAGCACGACCGCCGGGCCCTCGAGGACGCGGCCGCGATGGCGGCGCGTCTCCTCGGCGCTGCGGGAGCGACCGCGCGGCTCATCCCGGTCGAGGGCGCCCCGCCCATCGTCTACGCGGAGGCCGGCGATGGGCCGAAGACACTCCTGATCTACAACCACTACGATGTGCAGCCGCCCGAGCCGCTCGATCTGTGGAAGAGCCCCCCCTTCGAGCCCGGGGTCCGCGACGGGAAGCTCTACTGCCGGGGGGCGAGCGACAACAAGGGCAACCTGATGGCGCGCGTCCACGCCGTGCGCGCCTGCATGGAGCTCGCGGGCCGCCTGCCGATCAAGGTGAAGTTCCTCGTCGAGGGCGAGGAGGAGATCGGGTCCGCGCACCTTTACGGCTTCATCCGCCGCCACGCGGAGATGCTCAGGGCGGACGGCTGCCTCTGGGAGCTCTCCTGGAAGGATCCCGGGGGCCGCCCGGTCCTGAGCTGCGGCGTCAAGGGGCTCTGCTACGTCGAGCTGCGGGTGAAGGGCGCGCGGCACGATCTGCACTCCTCCTACGCGAGCATCGTGCCGAACCCCGCGTGGCGCATGGTCTGGGCGCTCGCGACGCTCCTCGGGCCGGATTACCGGATCACCGTGGACGGATGGATGGACGAGGCGCGGCCCCTGCGGGAGGCGGAGGAGCGGGCGCTCCGGGAGGTGCCGTTCGACGCGGACGGGTTCATGAAGACCCACGGCGTCGGGGGCTTTATCCGGGGGCTGTCCGGGGAGGAACTGCCGCGGGAATTTCTCACGGCGCCCACCTGCACGATATGCGGCCTCAATTCTGGCTACACGGGGAAGGGGTCGAAGACGGTGCTCCCCTCCGAGGCGGTCGCGAAGATCGACTTCCGCCTCGTGCCGGGGATGACACCGGAGAAGCTGCTCCGCGCGCTTAGGCTGCATCTCGACAGGCGCGGCTTCGGCGACGTCGAGATCCGGCAGCTCGGCGGCTTCATGCCCGCCGTGACCGACCCCGGGGACCCGATCGTCAGGGCCGCGTATGACGCCAGCCGCGAGGTGTGCGACCGGGAGCCGATACTGTATCCCGTGGCGCCGTGGAGCGGCCCGGTGCACGACGTGTGCACGACCCTCGATGTCCCCTCGGTCTCCTTCGGCGTCGGGAATGCCGACTCCTGCGACCACGCCCCGAATGAGAACATCCTCCTCGCCGACTATTTCGAGGGGATTCGCTGCGTGGAGGCGTTCATGCGGCGCTACGCGGCGATGTGAGACGAGGTCAGTTGTCCTGGACGTTCTGCGGCGCGCGGGCGAGTATCCGGCGGATGATCCGCGCGTGCCGGAGCTGCTCCTCGAGAAGGCGGGCCAGGCGGTCGAGCCGCTCCGGGAGGTCGAGCGTTTCGAGCAGCCGCTGCTTCACGTGAGAATCGACATTGAGCCCCGCCGCGATCAGGTTGGCGGTGACCTCGGGGTCCTTCATCTCCTCGATGCGCGCGATGAAGCCCCGCGCCGCGTCGTCCCGGTCGCCGACGAGCGCGCGGAAGAGGGAAACGATGCGCAGGCGGCGGGCGTCCAGGCGGCCGGGCTCGGCGAGGCGGGATTCCAGGAGCTCGATCTCGGCGATCGGGTACGGGCGGCGCTGCGTGTAGCGCCTGATCGCCACGCGGGCGATGCCCCCGAGGAATATCCTGGACGTGGAATCGGGGAGCCGCATGACCGTGGTCACCTGCCCGAGCCCGGCGACCGCGTAGGTGGGGGCGTCGAGGAGGCTCTTGGGGGCCCCTTTCCGCATGAGCGCGACCGTGATGAGGCTGTCCCCCCTGAGGCAGTCCTCGAGCATGAGGCGGTAGTGCGGCTCGAAGATGAACAGGGGGAGGAGGGTGTTGGGGAAGAGGATCGAGTCGGGGAGCGGGAAGACCGCGCTCCTCGCGGGTATCCCGATGCGTGGGCTATCCGGCATTGCATTCACCCCCCCGTCCACTATACACCATTCGCCCCGGGAGTCAAACAGCGAGAAGAACCTGATAATCCCTCAGTTACAGAATGGGACCGCCCTCTATGTGCGTGGGGGGGCCGTCACGCCGTCCCTTCGGGACCCTGTGGCCCTATGGGGCAAGGCCCCCCTACGTAACCGGGGGGATACTTCGGCGTCCACAAATCCCGTGACAGGGGCGCCACGCGTGCCCTAGACTGTCACCGGACGCGGAATATGGAGGAACGATGACGACGATGAAGAATGGACCCACCGCGCTGATCCTCGTGCTCGACGCGGTCGGGGTGACGACGCTGGAATATCTCCTCGACAGGAAACCGCGCGCGATCGCGCTGCCCCACCTCAGGGCGCTCGGGCTCGGGAACATCCTCGCGGAGCGGTTCAGGAAGACGGTGCGGCCCAACCCCCGCGCGCAGTTCGCGCGCGGCGTCTCGCAGGCCTCGGCGTATCCCGACAGCACGGTGGGGCACCGCGAGATGGTCGGGGTGATCGACCACAGGACCTACCAGCTTTTCCCCGAGGGGTTCCCCGCCGACTACGTGCGGGCGCTCGAGAAGGAGATCGGCCGGAGGGTGTTCTTCAATAAAATGGCGGGGGGGATGGAGGCGATCCAGGACAACCGCGAGGAGCACGAGCGGACCGGCTTCCCGATCCTCTACGCGAGCAAGTGCGACCCGGTCCTCCAGCTCGGGATGAACGAGACGGTGATCCCGGTCCCAGAGCAGCACCGGATGGTAGACGCCGCCTTCGCCCTCGCGCAGCGGATGGGCGTGCGCATCACCCGCGTCATCGGACGCTCCTACGTGATGAAGGACGGGGCGGTCTTCAGGACCCCCAACCGGCACGACTGTACCCTGCCGCTCACGCAGCCCACCCTCATCGAGATCGCGGCCCGTCGCGGCGTCCGCACGGTGAGCGTGGGGAAGACGGCGGAGCTCGTCGGGGCGCACTTCGACGACAAGGTGAAACTGACCGACCCCTCCTCCCTCGACCCCGCGTGCGGCTACCGGTTCGTGGACGCGAAGAAACGCGACACGAACCCGTTTTCGATCCAGGGCGCCCTGAACGCGCTCGACGCCGCGCGGCGGGAGCCGCGCCCGGAGGGGAGCTTCGTCTTCGCCAACTTCGTGGACGCCGACAGCCTGTTCGGCCACACCCGCGACATCGAGGGGGCCCTGAACTCCGTCGAGGAGTTCGACCGGCAGCTCCCCCGGATGAAGGGGCTGCTCCGCCCCGGCGACCTCATCATCGTCACCGCGGACCACGGCATGGAGCACCGCCCCGACTACGGCTACCACAGCCTGGAGCCGATGCCGATGCTCGCGGAGAAGATCGGGGCGCCGTTCGAATTCGACCTGTTCAGGCAGGAGACGCTCGCGCTCGCCGGATACCTTGCCGCCCAGCTCTTCGGCTGCGCGGACGAGTACGTGAAGGCCTGCGGGCTCGGGGCGTTCGTGAAGGGGCGCTGAGCCCTCTGTCACGAACGCCGTGGCGCGCCGATACGCAACGCCGCGACGAGGGCGCACCCCGCCGCCGAGAAGGCGCACGCGGTCCCGAACGCCCACGCAGGGCCCGCCCATTCCCAGAGGATGCCCACGTAGACGCTCGAGGCCATGTCCCCCGCCGCGTTCGCCGCGGCGAGAAGCCCGAGCCCGTAGCTCCGCACCTCGCGCGCGAGCATCTGCGACACGCACGCCTTCTCCACGGTCTCCTCGACTGCGATGTACATCCCCGAGATGACGAAGGCGAGCGTGAGCGCCGCGATCGACCCGCCGCGGAGGCACAGGAGCAGGTTGCAGAGCGCCCCGAGGCCGTATCCGAAGGCGAGCACGCGCCGCCTGTCCCACCGGTCGCTCGCCCTCCCCGCGGGGAAGGTGGAGAGGGCGCTCACCGCGTTGTGGAGGACATAGAGGAGGACGGGCAGGCTCAGCCCCCACGGCCCGTGCGCGCGGCCTCCCACGGCCCGCGCCGCGGCGAGGATGAGGAAACTCCTCGAGAAGTCGCCCATCCCGAAGACGAGGATCGCGCCGAGGAGCGGCAGGAACCCGCGGGGGAGACGGGCGTGGATCGCGCGGATCGACGACGGCGCCGCGGCCCCGCGCGGCTTCTCGCGCACGAAGAGCCAGACGCACGCCGCGGCGAGAACCCCGGGGAGAAAGGCGGCGGCGAAGATCCTCCGGTAGCCGAGGCCGAGGGCGATGAGCCCCGCCGCCGCGAGCGGCCCCAGCACGGCCCCCGCCATGTCCCCCGCCCGCTCAAGGCCGAACGCCCTCCCGTAGTGCGACGCGGGGACCGCGTCGGAGATCAGGAAATCCCTGAGGGGAGAGCGGTATCCCCTCCCGATCCACGCGAGGGAGCGCAGGCTGAAAAACCCCCAGAAGCCGCGCGCCCACGCGCACGCCCCCGTCGCGGCCGCGGTGACGAGGTAGCCGAGGGCCGTGACCCCCTTCTTCCGCGTGAGCCGCTGGCCGAGCCAGCCGCCCCACATCTTCGCGATGCTGTTCAGGAGGTCGGCGCTCCCCTCGATCATGCCGAGGGACGCGGCCCCGAGCCCGAGGGTCCCGATGAAGATCGGGAAGACCGCGGTCGCCATCTCGTGCCCGACATCGCTCAGGAGGCTCGCCGCCGCGATGGCGGCGAGGGGGGCGGTGATCCATGAGGCAGGGCGCGGGGAGAGCGGACGGTTCATGATGTTTTGAACGAGTTCCTGATCTTCCTGAGGAGCGGCGAGCGCCGCAGCCTCTGCCGCAGGCGGCTTCGCTCGAGCCGCATCGCCGCGCGCGCCGCATCGCCGCGGCGGCGCACGGTCCATGCCTGGCCTGTGCATGTCCGGCACATGAGCGGGAGCTCGCCGCCGAGCAGGGCCGCGCGCAGCCGCCGGTACTCCGCGCCGTGCCAGATCTCCTCGAATGATCGATCCATCAGGTCGCCGAAGGGGGCGGGTGAGGAGCAGCAGGGGAAGACCTCGCCGGAGGCGGCGATCACCGCGCGGTCCCACGGGAAGAAACAGTCCTTCGCCGCGCACGGGGCGGGCGCCGGGGCGTCTGACGGGGCGGTGGGGGCCGCGTCGAAAAACTGGTCCGGGGGAAAGAGCTCTATGGTGATCCCGAGCCTGCGCGCCTCCCCGCGCGCGGCCTCGAGCCACCGCCGGCCGGTTTCCCGGTGTCCCGCCGCCACGGATTTCCCCTTCACGGACTCATATTCGCCCATCGCCTGAAGGACCACGGTGGGAACCTTCAGGGAGGCGGCCAGGCGCACGAACTCGGGGAGTTCCTCGATCGTGTCGGTCATCCCGAGGAAGAGAAGCTTTATCGCCGGGAGCCGTGTGCGGGTCCGTTCCTTGTGGCGCGCGATCGCACGCACCCCCCCGATCACCCGATCGAGCTCGCCGCCCCGCCGCACCCTCCGGTAGGTCTCCGGTCGGGCGGCGTCGACCGAAATCTCGAGCCGGTCCAGCCCGAGCGCGACGAGTTCGCCCGCGAGGGAATCGGTGATGAGGGTCCCGTTGCTGACCGTGTGGACGCCGATATGCCGCCGCTTCAACCGGCGGAGTATGTCGAGGTACAGGTCGGGGAAGAGGAACGCCTCGCCCCAGAGACCGCTCAGGTCCGCGCCGTCCACGGCCCCGAGGACGGGCTCGATCCGGTCGATCACCGCGGGGGAAATGACGCGGTCGGGCGCCGTGTTCACGAAGCCCGCGGTCTTCGGGCACATGACGCACCGCAGGTTGCACCGGGAGGTCACCTCGATGGTCAGGATGTGGGGGAGGGGGATGCGGCGGCCCGACAGGTAGCGGTTCAGCATGGGGGGATCTCCAGCGGCGCGCGTTGCGCCCGGGCTCCGGGCTCAGCCGTAGGGGGTCACGTACAGCGGATAGTTCCACCCCCCACCCCGACCCTTCTCCTCAAGGGGGGAGGGGGGTACTGTGAGGGTCCCCCGCGAGTGAGCCCTAATTGCTTCCTTCGAGGAAGAGGTCGTGCGTCCCGTCCACCACCTTGCGGATCTGCCTGCCGGTGTGGTGGCAGCCAGCGGCGGCGAGGAGCAGCGCGGCCATGAACGCGGCGGCGATCAGTGCCCTGTGCATAGGTTCACCCCGGTGGTGTTCAGCGTTTTCGCCCACGCGATTTCTTCGCGGGCGCCTTCTTGACGACGGTCCCTTCGCGCTTCTCGGCCCTGGTGATGGTGGAGGCGTCGAGGGTCGCGTCGAGGAGGAGCGAGTCGTTCGAGTCGGTGTTGACTGAAAGGACCTTGACCGTCATGAGGTCCGCGGAGGTCTCGATATCGTACAGGTACCCCACGAGCTTTTCGAGGGAAGCCTTCCTGAGCGTGACCTTGGCCGTCTCCTCCTGGAACTCCTCGTCCACCGGCTTCTTCTCCATCTGGATGCCCTCGGTGGAGAGCCCCTGCCTGCGCGCGATGTCGCTCAGGGACACGTAGGGATTGAACTCCTTCTTGCGCTGGGCGAGCTTGGCGTGGATCCCCTTGACTTCCCTGTCGAGCGCGGCGAAGCGCGCGGCACAGCGCCGGGCGGTGACAAGGTCCCGCCGCATTGCGGGCGTCTCATTCCGCAGCCGCTCGTAGTAGCCGAGGAGCGGGCTCAGGGCGAACTGGATGAGAAGAAAGAGGACGAGCGCGGCCAGGGCGGTTGCGATGAGCTTCTTTTCCCGCGCGGCGATTTTTTTCACTGGCCTGCCGCCTTCTTCAGGGTTGCGACGAGCTTGAACTTCTGCTTGGTCCCGCTCGCGGCCGTGGACGGGATCTCCACCGTCTCAAAATATTTCGACTTCTTGAGCGCCATCTTGATCTCGTCAGCGTCGCCGGCGCTGTTGATAAGGCCGGTCATCTCGATGCCGTCCTGCCCGATTGTGAGGTCGGTCACCTGGGCCTTGAGATTCCCCGGGATGAGCTCGCTGATGTCCCGCAGGACCTCGAGGGACGAAACCATCGTCGCGGAGAGCGCCGAGAAGCTCTTGTTGGCCGCACGGTAGCGCTCGATTCTTTTCTCCATCTCGGCGGCGACGGAGGTGGGCTCGACCCGTCCGCCGTCGGGGAAGGTCTCGCGGTAGATGCGTTCGAGTTCGCCCGCAAGGGCGGCGTGCTCCACCCTCTGGGCGATGAGCGAGGAGGTGAACCGGTAGGTCATGACGCCGGCGATGCAGAGCAGGAGAACCGCCGCGACGGCGAACTGGCGCCCGGCCCTGCCCAGGCCGCCCCCCCGGGTGAACTCCTCCCTGCGGAGGTTCACCTGCGCTTTTTCAAGCCCGAGCCCCTGCACCGCGAGGCCTGCGGCGACGCCCATGAGGCACATCTCCTCGTCGCCCGGAGAACCGTTGAAGGGGGAGAGCGAGGAAAGGTATTCGGCCCGGCAGCTGAACTCCTTCGCAAACAGCTCCCGCGCGCCCCGGAGCAGCGCCCCCCCGCCGGAGAGATAGATGCGGGAGACCTCCGAGCCGGTGAGGGTCGCGGAGATCGAGCGGAGGCTCCGGTCCACCTCCCGGTTCAGGCGCGTGAGCACCGGGCCGATCGCCTGGTGCACCTTCGCCTCCTCGGGGGACGGGTTCTCTCCGGGAAGCGCGGACCCGCGCTCCTTCTTCAGCCCCTCCGCGGCGCGGAAATCGATCGCGCACACCTGCTGTATCGCCTCGGTGATGTCGTCGCCGCCGATGTTGACGCTTCTCGTGAGAAGGACCGCGCGCTCCTTCATGATGACCAGCACGGTTTTCGACGCCCCGATATCAAGCAGCATCACGAGATCGTCCGCGGGGGCTCCGCCCGCCCTGAGGAGGTAGTTGTTGACCAGGGCGAACGCATCCAGGCCGACGATCTCCGGGTCGACCCCGCCGTTTTTGAAGATTTCCAGATGCTTGGCGACCAGGTCCTTCTTCGCCCCGATGATGATGACGGGGGTCCTGTTCTCCTCGGCGACACGGGTCTCGTGAAAATCGATCACCACCTCCTCGATGGGGAAGGGGAGGAGCGGCTCGGCATGGAACTTTATCACCTGCCGGATTTTGCCCGTCCCGCGGAACGGGACGATCGTGTTCCGCACGATCGCGGAATAGAGGGGAAACGCGCTGACGAACCGGTCGGCGGTGATCTTCCGTTCCTCCAGAAGCGACCTGATCGCCGCCGAAATGGCCTCGAGCGGCGGGCGATCCGCCTTCTCGCGCGGGATCTCGGCGGAGAACACGGCGGTGATCACCGCCCCGCGGCCGCCCCTCTTCATCTGGACCGCCTTGACGCTGCTGGTCCCGATGTCGATGCCGAGCGGCCTCCGGGCGCTTCCCACGGACAGCCAGTCCATCCCCCACGCGCTCATTTCTCCACTCTCCAGTAGAGCACCCGTGTCACCGCCTCGTCGTCCCGGTAGACAAACGCGCGGAGCTGCTTCACGGAGTCGTTCACCTGCCCGCGCGAGGCGATCTGCACGCAGTCGCTCCCGACGCCGATCCTGGCCTTGAAGCTCGCGGGCACATGCTCCCCCATCTTTTCCTCGAACTGCGTGAGATCCTTGAAATATCCGGTGCGGGTGTAGGTGACGATTTCCTTGACGAGGGATTCGTTCTCCTCCTCGAGGAGCGCCGTGAGCACCTCGGGGGGGGCGGTGTTCACGTTCACCTTGCCCCGGGAGAAGACGGTGAGACAGTCCCTCAAACCGGTCCCCCCGCGCTTTTTCGCCTTCCGAGACAGCTCCTCGTCCAGGTCGAGTATTTCCGGCCGGCCGGGGCCGAAGTACAGGTCCCCCGTGACCCCCTTGACCAGGAGAAGCTCGGAGAGCACGTCGAGGGGAGCGTTTTTCACCGGCGAGCCGGCGTCCCCGGCCCCGAAGACGTCGTCCTCCCAGTCACCCTCGTCGTTTGAGTCCATCCAGTCGACGATCGCGGCGGTCACCTTCTCCTCGTCGACGCTCCGGATATCGAGGGCTTTTACGAGCCTCATGATATCCTTCTCCACCTTTTTGTCAACAACATAGCGCACCTCGGGCACCTCGGGCACCTCGGGCACCTCGGGCTCCTGCGCGCTCTTCCCCTTCTCCGTGTCCTCCTCGCCGGTCCTGTCCACGTCCACCTGTCCCCACTTCCGCGGGGGGGGCCTCGGCGTTTCCGTCGCCTCGCTCTTCGGGCAGTCCGCGCAGGGCGTCGGAGTCGGGGTCTGCCCCTTCTGCTCCTTCTGCTCCTTCACCAGCGTGTTGATGTTGATTTTGCCGGTTTCGTCGATGACCTTGAGCGTGAGGAGGCCGTCCCCGAGCGGCTCCTGGAAACGCTCCCGCGCCCAATCCTCCCCGTAGTGGTCGGGGAAGGGGATGTCGCGCGGGGCGCCCTTCGGCTGGGGCTTCGCCTGGAGCGCCTGCTGCGTGAACGATGCGCCCTCCGCGGCCCCCGTCGCGCGGCCCTTCTCCTCGTCCTCCTTCTCCTTCTCCTCGATCTCCTCCAGCCGGTCGTCGCGGTAAAGGGCGATCGTCTCATTGACCCCGGCCCGCGCGATGTTGAGGGCGAGAAGATCGTCGCGGCAGGTCGCCGCGATGTGGTATTCGACCCTGGTGGCGTAGTTGTACTCGAGCACCAGCACGGTGAAGAGCGTGATGATGAAGAGCGCCATTATGAGGATGACGCCGCCCTCGTTTTTTTGCGTCCGGCGCGTTGTGGTCATGGCTGATCTCAGATGGTGAATGACACATCTTACTGTGGCCGCGGGGTCGGGAGCGCCCTCCCCCCCGCCAGCGGCGTCGGCGTCGGCTCCTCCTTCTCCTCCCAGCTCCCGCCGAGGGGCATCGCCACCTCGGTGCGGAAGGCGGTGTAGCGCACCGCCTCCCCGCCCTCTTTCCCCCCTCCCTCCTCCTCGGTCGCCATGGTCAGGGTCACGCGCGCGGCGCGGGGGAGCGAGTCGTCTTCCCGCGAATCCCACGAGGGGACCCACCCCCCGTCGCCAAGGTACTCGAAATCGAGCCCCGCGAGCCCCTCGCCTATCGCCCGGGTCTCGCCGCCCGAGAATGCGTCCTCGTCGAGGGTCGGGTCCTCGCGGCGCATCAGGTATCCCATGCCGTCCGAGGCGTCGAGGGAGTAGGTCACCTCGCTCAGCTCGCTCTCGGCGACGTCCCGACTGCGGCGCTCGTGCGCGGTGGTGATGAAGGTCACGGTGTCCGAGCCGCGCCCCTCTTCGCCGCCGTCGGCGCCCACGAAGACGAGATACTCCTTGCCGGCCCTTAAAAAAGCGCAGGCGAGGTCGCCGGTCACGCGGTCGAGCATGAGCCGCGCCATGGTCGTCCGCTCCATGTCCTTCTGGGAGGCGTAGATGATCTTCAGGGCGCCCATGTAGGAGCCGTAGATGACCCCCGCGACGATGCTGGTGATGAGGATCGCCACCAGCACCTCCACCATCGTGAAGGCCTTGGAGTTGCCGCAGAGGGCACAGAGATCACAGAGATAGTGGGATGTCTTCCCTGGGGATCGGTCGTCCATGTTGACGTCACCTTCTGTGTCCCTCAGCGATGGCTTTTTATCCGCGTTCATCCGCGCCGATCCGCGTCCAATTTCTCCGTGTCCTCTGTGATCTCTGTGGCAACGCATATCCGCGTTCATCCCGCCGTCTGGGCTCCTACTTCACCCCCGGACTCCTCTTCCTTTTTCCCCGGGTCGGCCACGTACGTGGTGACGGTGACCCCCCCGATCGCCGGCGCATCGCCGCCCCCGCCCGGGGGGATGAGCCCGACCTGGACCGTCACCTCTCGGAGCTGCTCGCTTGACGTCTCCCGGACGGTGACGAGATACCCGTAGTGCTCGTTGTCCCCGAAGACCCCCTCATCCTCGCCCGGCTCGGGAAACTCGCCCGAGAGAATCTCGGCGATCTTCTGCTGCGCGAGGAGTGTCGAGACCGTCGTCGCCTTCGCCTCGGCGTAGCTCCGGGTGCTCGCCACCTGCGTGGCGAGGAGCGTGACCATGGCGATGGAGATGATCACCATCGCCACCATCACCTCCACCAGCGTGAACCCGTGATGAGCCTGCATGCCCGTTCTCGAAAACCGATTTGTGCGGTTCCCTGCGTCACTTGTAGTAGTAGTCGTAGAACGCGGTGCGGCCGCCGTAGGGCTTGAGGTGGAGCGAGTAGGACCGGCTCTTCGCGTAGTCGCCGAGGTGGACGATCGCCTCCTCGTTTTCCCCCCGGGCGAAGAAGCCGATCCGCTGCGTCCCCCGGCTCTTCTGCCCCCGCCCGAAAACAATCACATCCCTGATCATGACCCCCTCGGAGAGGAGGTAGCGCCGGGTGAGGTGGGTGGACTCCTCGACGGGCCTGCCCCCGCCCTCGTCGACGGTGACCCAGTAGGTGTCATGCCCGACGTCGAAGTTCAGGTAGTGCGCCCTGCCGGTCCGGGCCGCCTCGCTGCTCAGGTACCGAGCCGCCGCCGCGAGCCTCCGGGCCTCGCTGCGCATGCTTCCGCGGGCGAGCATGCCGCCGTAGCGCGGGAGGGCGATCGCGATGACGAGCGCCACGATCACCATCACCACGCAGAGCTCTATGAGGGTAAAGCCGCGCCTACTTCGAGTAGTTCGTGATGTCGTCATCGCCGCCGATGGACCCGTCCGGCCCCCCCGACTCGATGTCGAAGTCCTTGTTGTGCGAACCGGGGAATACGTATGTGTAGGGGTTCTGCCACGGGTCCTTCGGCACCTCATCGATGTACTCGGGGACGAGCGCGTCGAGGGTGGCGGGGTAGGCCGAGTTGTTCTCCAGGTAGTACTGCTGCAGGGCCTGCTCGAGGTTCGCGATCTGGACCCGCGCCGTCTGGATCTTCGCCGGCTTGATGCGGCGCATCACCTTCGGCGCGACGAGCCCCACCAGGAGGCCGAGGATGACCATGACGACCAGCAGTTCGATGAGCGTGAAACCCTTTTCCCGTTTCGCCATGTTTCCACCGCCTTTCATTATACTATACGATTCCTGCAGCCCCCGTGTTCTCCACGGTGAAGATTATTTACTTACCATCCCGTTCATCTCGAATATCGGCATCAGGATCGCGAAGACGATGAACCCCACGACCCCCCCGAGGCCGATGATCATCACCGGCTCGAGGAGCGAGACGAGCGCGACGACGGAGTTCTCCACCTCTCCGTCGTAGGCGTCGGCGACGTTCTGGAGCATATCCTCGAGGCGGCCGCTCGTCTCGCCGACGGCGATCATGTGCGTCACGATCGGGGGGAAGACCCCGCTGTCGGCGAGCGGCTCCGCGATCGACTTCCCGGCCCCCACCGCCTCGCACGCAGTGTCGATGGCGCGGGCGAGCACCTCGTTGCCCACGATCGACCGGACGATCCCCATCGCCTTGAGGATTGGGACGCCGCTCGCGGTGAGGATCGAGAGGGTGCGGGCGAAGCGCGACACGGCCATCTTGCGGGAGAGGGGCCCGAAGACGGGGGCGCGGAGTTTCACCCGGTCCATGAGGAGGCGCAGGGCCGGCCGCCGGATGAGGCGTTTGAAGAGGACCACCGCGGCCGACGCGGCGGCGATGAGCGCCCACCAGTAGCGCTTCATGAACCCGCTCGCGGTCATGAGCACGAGGGTGGGGCCCGGAAGTCCCTGTCCCGTGTCCGCGAATATCTTGGTGATCGAGGGGACCACGAAGGTGAGGAGGATGCCCACCGCGAGCACGCCGATCACCGACATGAAGATCGGGTAGATCATCGCGGATCGCACCTTGTTCTGGAGGGCGAGGGTCTTCTCGCTGAAGACGGCGAGCCGTTCGAGGATGTTATCGAGCGCCCCCGCGGATTCACCCGCGCGCACCATGTTCACGTAGAGCGAGGTGAATATCTTCGGGTGTTTTTCCATCGCGTCGGCCAGGCTCACGCCGCGGTTGACCGCCTCCCGAACCTCGATGATATGGGCCCTGAAGGGGCTGTCGGCGAGCTGGTCCTCGATGGCCTGGAGTGAGCGGACGAGCGGCAGCCCCGCCTTGAGGAGCGTGGCGAGCTGCCGGGTGACCACCGCGACTTCGCGTATCCCGACGCGCCTGAAGATGGATTTCAGGTTGACCTGGGTGTTCAGGCTGATGCCCTTCTCGGTCTCCCTGACGTCGGTGGCGAAGAGCCCCTGGGCGCGCAGGCGCGCCCGGGCATCCTTGGCGGAGTCGGCGTCGATCACGCCGGCGGCCGTCTTTCCCTCCTGGTCGAGCGCCTTGTATTTGAATGCGGGCATGGGAACGCGGCCCAAGGTTGAACGGTGCAGTGTGCAGAGGAAAATCAGATCTCGAGGACCTCTTCCTGCGTGATCCTCAGAACCTCCTCGATTGTCGTGATCCCCTTCGCGACCTTCAGCGCGCCGTCGCCCCTCAGGGTGAGCATCCCCTTCTCGATCGCCTTCTTCTTGATGACGTTGGAGGAGATGCGGTCGAGGACGAGCTGCCGTATCTCGTCGTCGATGTAGAGGAGCTCGAATATCCCGCTCCTGCCGCGGTAGCCGGTCCCCAGGCAGTAGTCGCAGCCCTTGCCCCGGCAGACGGTCTTGTTGGGGAGCGTCTTGGGGTCGAGGCCGAGCCCCCGCAGCGTCTCCGGGGGCGGCACGTACTCCTCCTTGCACTTCGGGCAGATGACCCGCACGAGCCGCTGGGCCATGATGGCGATGACGGAGGAGGAGACGAGGAACGGCTCGACCCCCATGTCGATGAGGCGGGTGACCGCTCCGGCCGCGTCGTTCGTGTGGAGCGTCGAGAAGACCAGGTGGCCGGTGAGCGAGGCCTGGATGGCGATCTCCGCGGTCTCGAGGTCGCGGATCTCTCCCACCATGATGACGTCGGGGTCCTGCCTGAGGATGTGCCGGAGCCCGCTCGCGAAGGTCAGGTTGATCTTCGGCTTCACGTGGATCTGGCCGATGCCCGGGATCTGGTACTCGACCGGGTCCTCGATCGTCAGGATGTTCCGGTCCTCCGTGTTGATCTTGCTGAGCGCGCCGTAGAGGGTCGTGGACTTGCCGCTCCCGGTCGGCCCGGTGACGAGGATGATGCCGTACGGCACCTCGATCAGGCGGTTGAACCTCTGGAGCTTGTCGGGGCTGAAGCCGAGCTCCTCCAGGCCGTAGAACATGGCCCCGCGGTCGAGGAGCCGCATCACCACGCGCTCCCCGTGCACGATCGGGATGGTGGAAACGCGGAGGTCGATCTCGCGGTCGGGCATCTTGATCTTGATCCGGCCGTCCTGGGGAAGGCGCTTCTCGGCGATGTTCATGTTGGACATGATCTTCACCCGGGAGATGATCGCAGACTGGTAGCGCTTCGGGGGCGTGAGGGTGTTGTGGAGCACGCCGTCGATGCGGAACCGGATCTTGAGCTCCTTCTCATACGGCTCGATGTGGATGTCGCTCGCCCGCGACTTGGCGGCCTGGTAGATCATCAGGTTGATGAGCTTGATGACCGGGGCCTTGTCGTCGAGGTCCATCAGGTCCTCGGCCGCCTGCTCCGAGAGGTCGAAGATCTTCTCGCCGCCCGCCTCCTTCTCGGCCCCCATGTCCTCGATCAGCTCCTCGGCGGCGCTCTCCGCGTGCATGTAGACGGTGTTGATCACGTGGGCGATCTCGGCCGCCTTCGCGATCGCCACGTGCGTCTCGCACTCGAGGAGGAGCCCGATGTCGTCGAGGGGCTGGGTGTTGAGCGGGTCGGCGGTCGCGACGACGACCGCGTCGCCGTCGCGCTTGAGGGGGACGAGCTGGTGGGCCTGGGCGAAGTTGCGCGGGACGCGCGCGATGAGTTCGCGGTCCGCCATCTCGGGGGTGAGGGATCTGAGGAACGGGAGACCGAACTGCTCGCTCAGGGCGTGGAGAAGGTCCTCCTCCTTGATGAAGCCGAGCCCGATCAGGATCTCGCCGATCCTCTTGTCGGAGTCCTCCTGCTTCGCGAGCCCCTCGTCGAGCTGGTCGGGGGTGAGGCAGCCGCTTTTCAGGAGTATCTGGCCGATAAGCTTCTTGCTGGTCGCCGACATGACCCGCTCCTCAGGAAATACGCGGCGCCGGATAGTTCATCCGGGATGCCGCGTTATCGGCCGCTTCAGTCCGTTCAAACCGTTCACACCGGGTATCGCGGATGTCCCGCGTGAACCGGTTGAACCGTTTGAACTGCGTGAACCCGCGCGTCCTCACATCCCCTGCGCGTTTTTCAGGCCGTACGGATTCGCCGCCTCGCCCGCCTGCGGCATCTTCTTCACCGGTTCATTCTTGACCGCCTGGATGAACTTGTCGAGAAGCCGGACAGGCTCGCCGTGGGCCTCCTCAAGAAACTCGTCGCCGCGGTCGCGCGCCTTCTGGGTCACCAGTGCGAGCTCCGTGGGGTTCCTGACGATGCGCGGCGTGATGAAGATCATCAGGTTGATCTTCGAGCTCGAGTTCTTGCGGAAGCGGGCGAGGAGCCCCAGGACCGGGATGTCGCCGAGGATCGGGATCTTCGACTCCTGCGTCGCGTAGGAGTCGCCGATCATGCCGCTGATCACCACCGTGTGCCCGTCCTTGATGGTGACCGTCGTGGCGGTCTCCCGCTTCAGGGTCGCCGGGGTGAGCGGGCCCGAGATGTCGGCGAGCGATACGCCGACGAGCTGGTCGATCTTCTGCTCCACCTCGAGGCGGACGAACCGGTCCTTGCTTATGTGGGGGGTGAGCGAGATCTGCGTTCCGACATCGCGGTAGTCGATCTGCTGGATGGTATCGGTGCCGGTGGTGCCCGCGCCGGTGGTCAGGGTCGAGGTCACGACCGGGATATTGTCGACGACCTTGAGCTTCACGATCTCGTTGTCGAGGGTCAGAACCTGCGGGGCCGCAAGGACGTTGATCTCGGTGTCGGCCTCGAGGGCGTTGAGGAGTACGCCGAAGGGCCCTATCGCGTTCTTGGGACTGTCCGGCGCCTCCACGAACCCGATGTTGAGCCCGGACCCCGCCCCGGCGCTGAGCGGGTACCCCTTGTCGAGGTCGCCGATGATCATATCGCGGAGGGAAGGGTCGAACTCCGTGCCTCCCCAGTTCTGCGTGTTGTCCCAGCCCTTCTGGCCGCCGCTGGTGGGATTCCAGTTGATCTTGCTCAGGGTCTGCGTCTGGAACTCCATCGAGAGCGACCGGGCGAGGTTCACCTCCGTGACGATGACCTCCACCATCACCTGGTCCCGGGCAATGTCCAGGTCCTCGATGATGCGCTGGAGGAGGTCGTAGTCCTGCGGCGAGGCGTCGATGACGATCGCGTTGATCTCGGGGTAGCTGGTCACGGTGACCGGGGGCATCCCCTCCCCGGTCCGGCTCGCGGTGAGCGAGGTGAGGACGTTCGCGATGTCGTCGGAGTTCGAGTAGGAGAGCCGTTTGACGCGCACCCGGGTCTTGCTCTCCGGGGTCTGGCGGTCGAGCTCCTCGACGAGGGCGAGGACGCGCTCGGTGTCGTCGGGGCTCGCGACGACGATGAGGGCG
>JBAXOY010000032.1:0-27610 GCA_037133055.1 Chlamydiota bacterium | reverse complement strand
GAACGGTATCCCGGGCCGCCGCCCTTCCGCTCTCCGGCCTGGCCGCGCGGATGATACTCTTTCGACGCCTTGCCGGGCCCTCTCTCCGGACGCGCGCCCCCCGCTTCGTCCCCGCGCCGAGGCCGCCTGTCGTCCCGGCGAAACCCCTCCGGCCTCGAACGGTATCCCGGGCCGCCGCCCTTCCGCTCTCCGGCCTGGCCGCGCGGATGATGCTCTTTCGACGCCTTGCCGGGCCCTCTCTCCGGACGCGCGCCCCCCGCTTCGTCAACGCGCCGAGGCCACCTGTCGTCCCGGCGAAACCCCTCCGGCCTCGGGCGGTATCCCGGGCCGCCGCCCTTCCGCTCTCCGGCCTGGCCGCGCGGATAGTGCTTCTTCGGCGCCTCGCCGGGCCCTCTCTCCGGACGCGCGCCCCCCGCTTCGTCCCTGCGCCGCGGTCGCCTGTCGTCCCGGCGAAACCCCTCCGGCCTCGAACGGTATCCCGGGCCACGGCCCTTCCTCTCTCCCGTCGGTCCTCGCGGATGATGCTCTTTCGACGACTTGCCGGGCTCGCCGCTCCCCTGACTGCGCGCAGGGCGCGGCATCCGTTTCCGGACACGGTCGTACCACGGGATGGGGGCGGGCGCTGAGACATGACCCGGCGCGCCGGCGTGTGGGCGCGGTTGCCGCGTTGAAGTCGCCCGCTCACCGTCTCGCCCATTCGCCGGTTCGTGAGTGGCGGGCGCTGCCGCACCCCTCATCGGCCGAGCATCGTCCCCGCCAGATCCCTCGTGCCGCGGACGAACTCGAGGGCCGTCATGGCCCTTCCGCCCTCCGGCTGCACCACCCGGATGACGAGGCTTCCGCTCCCCGTGCCCACGTGTATCCCCACGCTGTCGCATCGCAGCACCCTTCCCGTCTCGCCGGCATCCCCGGCGCGTGCCGACGCCTCCAGTATCTTGAGGAGGCGCGTTCCGCCCCGCGACGGGGCGAAGGTGAATGTCCCCGGCCACGGCCGGAGCGCCCGCACCCTCCGCGCGAGGTCCTCGGCGGAAAGGCGCCAGTCGATAAGCCCGTCGGACTTCTCGAGTTTCGGGGCGAACGTCGCCGCCGATTCATCCTGGGGGATCCGGGCGGCGGTCCCCTTTTCGATCGACCGCACCGCGGCGAGCAGCAGCCCGCCCCCGCGCCTCGCGAGCGCCGCCGCGAGCGTCCCGCCGGTGTCGTCCGCGGAAATCGGCGCCCGCTCCTGCGCGACAATGTCGCCCGCGTCCATCCCCGCGCCGAGGTAGAGCACCGTCACCCCGGTCTCGCGGTCGCCGTTCAGGATCGCGCGCGGGATCGGCGCCGCGCCGCGGTACTTCGGCAGGAGCGACGGGTGCAGGTTGATCGTGCCGCGCGGGGGAAGCCCCCAGAGCGCCGGCGGCAGGAAGTTCCCGTACGCGACCACCGCGATCAGGTCGGGGTTCATCTCGCGGACCTCCCCGATAAACGCCGCATCGCCGGGATCCGCGGGCTGGAGTACGCGCAGCCCCAGTTCGCCCGCGCGGCGCTTCACCGGCGTGGCGGCGACGGCGAGATTCCTGCCCCGCGGCCTGTCGGGCTGCGTGGCCGCGGCGCACACCTCCTGCCCGCCCCCGGCGAGCGCGTCGAGGGAGGGCACGGCGAACTCCGGGGTTCCCATGAAGAGGATTCTCACGGTATCTGGACCACGTCCCCCACCGTCACGCCGTTCGCCGCGAACCAGCCCCGGTTCATCTCGAGCGCGTACCGGGCGGGCTCGCGTGAAACGGTGCGGCCCAGCTCGTCGTACGGTTGCATCTCCTCGACCTGGAGGATCCTCCCCCCGTCGTCGAGGAACGCGATGTCGAGCGGGATGCGCGTGTTCTTCATCCAGAAGCTCAGGTTCCGCGGCGTCTCATAGGCGAAGAGCATCCCGCATTCCTTCCCGAGGGAGCGGCGGTACATGAGGCCGCGGGACATCTCGGAAGGAGTGCGCGCGATCTCGGCCATGATCTCGCGCCCCCCGACCCGGAGCACGCCCGTGTCGAGCTTCAGCCGCGGCGGCTCGTCGCCGCACGACAGGGCGATGAGCGGCAGGGCGCACAGCAGCGGGACGCACCGGAGTTCACGCCGCACGAGCGCCCCCTCCGGCCGAGAGGACGGCGCCGATGAGGAACGCGACATGGACGAACGCATACAGGGAGAGGAGGGCGAGGGGGCTCAGGCGCACCCCCACGAGCACCACGGCGAAGAGGAAGCAGACCGCGAGCGCGGCGGCGTAGAAGCTCATCTGGAGCACCGCCCGGAACGGGCACCCCGCGCCGCGGATCCGGGAGACGAGCGCGGCGGGCGCCGCCGCGGCTGCGGACTGGATGAAGAGGGCGACCAGCACCCCGGGGAATATCCCCGCCGCGATGAGCGCGATCCATGGCGG
The DNA here is from genome assembly GCA_037133055.1 of Chlamydiota bacterium. Classification (GTDB taxonomy): domain Bacteria; phylum Auribacterota; class Tritonobacteria; order UBA1439; family UBA1439; genus UBA1439. The sequence goes on along the minus strand of JBAXOY010000032.1, from coordinate 25,197 downwards.
GCGGACGATGAGCCTCTTGAAATAGGCGCGGTCGACGGTAAACGAGGCCCGGTCGAGATAGTCGCGGGAGAAGACCGTTTCGCCGACCCTGATCACGACGCTCTTCTTCTTCACGAGAACGCCCCCCGTGTACTTCGGATCGACCCCCGCCGTGGCGCCCGTCGTGTCGATGATCACCGCGAACGACTCCTTGGCGTTCACCGCGCGCTCGATAACCTTCGGCTGCGGGACCTCCGCGCTCGCCACCCCGTTCCTGATCGTGATCACGGGGAGATTCTCCATGCACCAGCGCCAGACGCCGTTGAGGAACACCAGTTGCACCACGAGCATCACCGCGAGGACAACCCCGAGCGCGGCGGCGACCTTCAGGAGATGCCGAAACGCCGCCCCGAACGGCATGGCGGCCACCTCGCCGTAGAAGCGCATGTCCGACGCGCTCCTCCAGACGTCAGAGAAGAACTGTCCGAATCTGCGGGCCATGGAGACGTACCTCTTACCTGTAACTACTCAGGTAGTCAGAAGTCAGGAGCCGGAATCCAGAATGGATCGCGAATACGCTTCCAGTAACTCGCTGACCTCTTCGAGTAACTGCAGAAACTCGGAACCATCGCGATATCCCACGCTGCCGGCGTACTCATTCCAACTCCTGGCTCCTGACTCCTGGATTCTGGCTCCTGAGCAGTTACCCTTATTAATCGATATATCCTTCCGGATATCTCCGCATCCACTCCCACGCGCTCCCGATGATCTCGTCGAGGCCGGTCCTGCGGGGCTCCCATCCGAGCTCGCCCCGTATCCGGTCCGCGCCGGCGATGAGCACGGCGGGGTCGCCCGGGCGGCGCGGCCCCATCTCCTCCGCGATCTCCCGCCCCGTGACCCGCCGCGCGGCCTCCACCACCTCGCGCACGGAGAACCCCCTCCCGTCACCGAGGTTGTAGGTATGCTCCCCGCGGCAGCCGAGCGCGAGGATGTGCGCGGCGGCGAGATCCCGCACATCCACGTAGTCGCGCACGCAGGTCCCGTCGGGGGTCTCGTAGTCGCCGCCGAACACCCTGACGCCCTTTATCTTCCCCGACGCGACCCTGAGGACCATCGGGATGAGGTGCGTCTCGGGGTCGTGGTCCTCCCCGTAGTCGCGGCTCGCCCCCGCCGCGTTGAAATACCTGAGCGAGACGCATTCCGCGCCGTACGCGCAATGGTAGCGGTGGAGCATCTTCTCGACATACAGTTTCGACTCGCCGTAGGGGTTGATGGGTTCCGCGGGATCGTCCTCGGAGATCGGCATGCGCCGGGGCGAGCCGTAGACCGCCGCGGAGGAGGAGAAAACGATCCTGCCCGCGCCGGCCGCGCGCATCGCCTCGAGGAGCGTGAGGCTGTTCGAGACGTTGTTCAGAAAGTAGCGCGCCGGCTGCTCCACCGATTCTCCGACCAGGCTGTAGGCGGCGAAGTGTATCACCGCCTCCGCGCGGTGGGCGCGGAGCGCTTTCTCTATATTCCCCCCGTCGGCGAGGTCGCCGACGACCAGACGGGCGCCGGGCGCCACCGCCCCGCGGTGCCCCTTCACCAGACTGTCGTAGACGGCGACCTCGTGGCCGCTCTCGAGAAGCGCGGCGACCGTGACGCTGCCGATGTAGCCGGCGCCGCCCGTGACGAGGACCCTCATCGATGCTCCCCCTTCTCGCCGCGCTTTTTGAGCGCGCGCAGCCTCGCCGCGAGCATCGCCCGGCGCGCCCTGCCCATCCTGTCGACGAGCAACACGCCGTCCAAATGGTCGAGCTCGTGCTGCACGGCCTGCGCGGTGAGCCCGGAGACCTTCTTCGACTTCCTCTTCCCCGAGAGGTCGATGAATTCCACCGTGACCTCGACCGCCCGCGCGACGGAAGCCCTGATCTCCGGGAAGCTGAGGCACCCCTCCTCCACGGTTTCCGCCGCGCCGCACTCGCGGATGATGGGATTGATGAGGATTATCTTGCCGCAGCCCTCGCGGTGAACGTCCATCACGCAGAGCCGGAGCGACACCCCCACCTGCGGGGCGGCGAGCCCGAGGCCCTCGTGGTAGTACATCGTTTCGAGCATGTCTTCGGCGAGCTTCCGGATATCCGGCGTGACGGCGGGCACCTCGCCCGCCTTCTTCCGAAGTGTCTCGTCGCCGAAAAGCAGCACGTCCATCAGCATGGGTGTTTCCTTCCGGGGGAAACCCGCCGCCCGCGACATGCGGGTAAGGGGATGAACCAGGCGCAACTATAGCACCTCGCGCGGCGCAAGTAAATCCCCTCCGGGGGGACTCATTCAGCCGCGTAACGGGCTGCCGTCACTGTACCACGGCGGATTTCTTGTCCATGGCGATGACGTTGGGCGTGGATGGGGTGAGCTGCGAGGGGTCCGAGACCGGGGGCATCTTCCCGGCGTCGACCGCGACCGCGTAGAAAGTCACCGTCGATCCCGCCATCGACGACGGGATGATCGCGCCGGGCCGAATAGGGGCGAAATACGGCGCGGGATAGCCCGGCACGTTCCTGTAGAGCGCGTTCAGGCCCGGCGTGATCGCGCCGTCAAGGGTGATTGTGTAGATCCCGAACATCGTGTCCGCGAAGAGGTAAAAATCAAATGTGCGGGTGAGCGAGCGGTTCAAGGCGAGATCGAGCGCGAACTTCTGCCCCGCCCTGAGCGGCCCGGGGATGAGGAAGAGCGTGGGCACGGTCGTTGGGGTGACCGTCGGGGTGAAGGTCGGGGGCGGCGGGGGGGTATGGGTCGGGGTCCGCGTGGGAGTTCCTGTCGGCGTGCGGGTCGGCGTATCCGTGGGTGCCGGAGCCGTAGGCGAAGGTGTCGACGTAGGAGACATCTGCGTGGGCGTGATCGTGGGCGTCCCGGTCGGCGTCGATGTGGGAGACATCGTCGGCGTATTGGTTGGCGTCGGGGTGATCGTCGGGGTCCGCGTGGGAGTTCCTGTCGGCGTGCGGGTCGGCGTGTCCGTGGGTGCCGGAGCCGTAGGCGAAGGTGTCGACGTAGGAGACATCGTCGGAGTCGGGGTGATGGTCGGGGTCCGCGTGGGAGTTCCTGTCGGCGTGCGGGTCGGCGTATCCGTGGGTGCCGGAGCCGTAGGCGAAGGTGTCGACGTAGGAGACATCTGCGTGGGCGTAATCGTGGGCGTCCCGGTCGGCGTCGATGTAGGAGACATCGTCGGCGTCTGGGTGATGGTCGGGGTATCCGTCGGCGTCGGGGTGAAGGTCGGGGTCCGCGTGGGAGTTCCTGTCGGCGTGCGGGTCGGCGTATCCGTGGGTGCCGGAGCCGTAGGCGAAGGTGTCGACGTAGGAGACATCTGCGTGGGCGTAATCGTGGGCGTCGAGGTGATCGTCGGCGTATCCGTAGGCGTAGCCGAAGATGTCGACGTAGGAGACATCGTCGGCGTCGGGGTGATGGTCGGGGTCCGCGTGGGAGTTCCTGTCGGCGTGCGGGTCGGGGTGACCGTGGGCGTATTCGTAGGTGTCGGCGTGATCGTGGGAGTCGGGGTGATGGTCGGCGTCGGGGTGATCGTCGGCGTCCCGGTCGGCGTGGGCGAGGGCGCGAACTCAAGGCAGTAGAGATGATTGTCGAGCGAGCCGATGAAGAGCTTCGTGTCCTCGCCGATCGCGACGGAGCTCGATCCTATCGTTCCGGGGATGGCGTAGCTCCAGAGCAGCGATCCCGAGGAGGAGAGCGAAAACACGTTCTGGTAGCGCGACCCGAAGAAGACCCTTCCGTCGCGATCAAGCGCCGGGGAGGACGCCACATCGCCGGCGGCGTCATAGCTCCACATGAACGTTCCCGCCGATGACAGCGCCCGCAGCCGGTAGTCGTTGCTCCCCGAGTAGAGCGCGCCGTCGCTGCCCACCGCGGCGCAGCTGTTCACATCGTCGCCGGTCCGGTAGCTCCAGAAGAGCTTTCCCCCGGAGACGAGGGCATAGAGGGCGTTGTCCGTCGAGCCCGCATATACATGCTCGTCGCCGCTCACAGACGCTGAACCCGCTATCAGGTTGCCCGTCCGATAGCTCCACGCAAGCGCGCCGGAGGAGGCGATCGCATACATATTTTTGTCGTACGAGCCCGCGTAGACGGCGCCGCCGCTTCCGATGGCGGGGCACGACTCGATGTTGCTGCCGGACGCGTAGCTCCACCGGAGCGCGCCGGCCCCCGTCATGGCATAGAGGTTGTTGCTTTGGGACCCTATATACACCCCCCCCGCGCTGTCGAGCGTCGGGGAGACAAAACCAAGGTGTCCCGTGTAGCTCCACCGCAACGCCCCCGCCTGCGTCAGCGAGTAGAGCACTCCTGCCAGGCCCGCGGTGCCGAAATACACGTTTTCCCCCGTGTCTATCGCGGGCGAGGCATCGACCGGGTTGGACGCCGCCTTGTAGCTCCAGTACAGCGCGCCCGCGGAGTCCAACGCGTACAGCATCCCGTCCTGCGTCCCGGCGTACACGGCATGCCCGATACCTATCGAGGGGGAGGACGTGAAACCGGCTCCCGTCCCCGCGTCGTAGCTCCAGGCGAGCCTCGCGGGCACCGGGCCCGCGAGATGGCTCCGCCCCGTGTGCGCGGCATTGAAGTGGAACATCGGCCACGCGGTATAGGGGGTCGGGGTGATGGTCGGTGTATTTGTGATCGTCGGCGTCGGCGTGATGGTCGGCGTCGATGTGATGGTCGGGGTCTCGGTCGGCGTCGGCGTGATTGTCGGCGTGGTGGTGATCGTCGGCGTCGGCGTGATGGTCGGGGTCCCGGTCGGCGTCGGCGTGGGCCCCGTCGGGGTCGGGGTCGGCGTCGGGGGCCCTTGGAAAACATAGAGCCCGAAGTCGTTGGAGCCCAAATAGACGCGACCGTCCGATCCTATGGCGGGGGATGATCTCACTGCGCCCACCGTCGTCCAGCTCCACGCCATGGCCCCCGAAGACGTTAAAGAATAGAGGACCTCATCGAACGAGCCCGCATAGACCCGCCCGTCGGAGTCCACGGCGGGAGAGGAACCGACGAGCGATCCCGTAACATAGCTCCATAGAAAACCCCCCGCAGAATCCAACGCATAGAGACTGAAGTCATCCGATCCCACGGCTATCGAGCCGTCCTGTCCGATCGCGGGCGATGAGCGGACCTCTCCACCGGTGACGAAGCTCCACGCGAGCGCGCCGCCGGAGTCAAGGACGTGCACCGCGTAGTCGAGCGATCCGAAATAAGTTTCGCCGTTCGAACCAAGGGCGGGGGAAGACGCTATACCCGCTCCCGCCGCATAACTCCACGCGAGGTTTCCGGATGAGGTATACGCGTAGAACACAGTATCGAGAGACCCGACATACACCGTTTCACCCGGCCCGAGCGCGGGGGAGGACTCAACCGTACCGGCCGTTTCGTAGCTCCACGCAAGCCCCCCGGCCGAGGTATACGCATACACACGATAGTCGATCGAGCCGACGTATATGCTCCCGTCCGCCGCGATGGCGGGAGAGGAAATGATATACCCGTCCGTCGCGTAGCTCCAGAAAAGCGCGCCCCCGGAGCCGATCGCATACAGCGTAAAGTCGTCGGAACCTATGAAAACCCGTCCCGCGCTGTCGATCGCCGGGGAGGACCCCATGCCCGCTCCCGCCGCATAACTCCACGCGAGGTTTCCGGATGAGGTGTACGCATAGAGCATGGTATCGTAAGACCCGACATACACCGTTTCGCCCGGGCCGAGCGAGGGGGATGAATAGACATTGTCTCCGGCGTAATAGCTCCACGCCAGAGTGCCGGTGGCCGGGCCGCTCACGTCGCTCCGGCCGGGATGGGTCGCCGTGCGCCGGAACATGGGCCAGGATCCGGTCGCGAGCTGTGCGGCGCTTTCGGACATGAGCGCACAAATAATCATGGGGATGAACGCAAGGGATCGCTTCATCTGACACCCCTTCTCCGGGAGCTATGGTATAATAGTATATAGCCTATAACTTCACTAAAGTAAAGGCTTCCGGACCGCCATTGACAGGCGGCCGGCTGCGTGCTATTACTACTGAGTGGAGGGGGTTTCATGAACCGCGCTCTACGCCGTGCCCGCCCTTCGGAATGCGGGATGACGCTCATGGAAGTGCTTGTGAGCGCCGGGGTTGTCGCCGTCTGTATCCCGGCGCTCCTGGGCGCGATGCTGTTCGCCTTCGGCGTTCTCAAGGTCAACGCGCACAAAATCACCGCCCTCAACCTCGCCCGCAAGAAAATCGAAAACGTGATGAACATCCAGTACTCCTCCATCTCCACGACCGCCAGCGCCTACAACGAAAACAATGTCGCCCTCGACTCGGCCACGGGCAAACCCCTGGCGACCATCACCGTCGTGGTGACGAACCCGTCGGGGACCACGCGGAAAAACATCGCCGTCACCGTGCGGTGGACTGAGCAGAAGCGCGCGCATTCCGTGTCGCTGAACACGATCGTCAGCAAGAACAACGTGACCTGAGGTGCGGGACAATGAGACCGTCGAAGACCCGGCGCGGCTTCTCCTTCGTCGAACTGATCACGGTATCGGCCATCTCGGTGATTCTCATAGGAGGCATCCTCTCTCTCTTCTTCGTTTTCTCCCGCCTTTTCCGCGACGGCTCCATGCAGATGAACATCCAGGGGCGTGCCCGGTACGGAATCGAGCGCATCGCCTCCGGCGTCAGCGCGGCCGAAACCATCGCAGTGCAGTCGGGGGGCGACCGCCTCGACGCGACGATCCCGGCCACCACTCTCCGCGGGAACCTCACCTCCTCGGCGACCACCATCCCGGTCGACAGCACAGGCGTGCTCCCCAACTCCGGAGTGGCATATATCGATTCCGAGAAGATACGCTACGGCGCCAAGGACGCGCAGAACCTCCTCTCCTGCACCCGGGGCTATGGGGGGACGACCGCCGCCTCCCACGAGTCCGCCGGGATCGTCTTCATAAAGCTCTCATATTATCTAAACGGGATCTCGATCTACCTCAACGCGGACGGGGTTCCCAACGTCGCGACCGACGAGCGCATCCTCTGGTACGTCGAAAAAAACGCGGGGGTGAACCTCTTTCAGGTGCTCTCCCACGCGCCAACGCCCACGCCGAGCGCGCCGACGCCCACACCGAGCGGCGGATACCGCACCCCGACGCCGAGCGCGCCGACGCCCACGCCGAGCGGCACGCCGAGCGGCACCTACCGATTCGACCGCGTCGTGCTCTCCTTCAAATGCTACGAGGACAAGAACAACAATAACCGTCGCGAGCCGTCCGAACCGGGCCTCGACTTCGCACTCGAGGTCTTTCCGAGGAACAATTGACGCCATGAGAACAGATCGGAATCAACGGGGAAGCTTGTTTCTGGTGGTGATGTGCCTGATGTTCATCATGACCGCCGTCGTCATCGGCTGGCCGTCCGGAAACAGCCCCCACCGCATCGTCGGGGGATGGCTCGCCGCGGTCATCACAGACAGCAAGCTGACCCATCGCAAGATCAACCACACCGCGGCGTTCTATCTTGCCGAGGCCGGCGTGGAGCACGCCAAGGAGTACCTCTCCGCCCAGGCGAACCTGCGGAGCGCCGTCATCAGGACGGCGGGCACGATCCCCGCATCGACGGTGATCGGCGCGAGCTCCGTGCCGTTCGGCGCCGGGTCGTACACCACCTCGATCAACGTCGCCCTCGGGTCGTGGTCGATCCCCATCTACACCATCAGCTCCGTCGGGACCGCCGACCCCGACGGCACGGCGGGCAGCGGGGACGAGGTGGGGAGGAAAATCATCGTGAAGGCGAGCCTCGGGAGCTTCGCCCGCTACGCCTATTTCACCGATAGCGAGCCCGCCATCTGGTTCATCACCACCGACGCGCTGCTCGGGCTCGTGCACACCAACGGATCGTTCCACATAGCCGGCAGACCGGATTACTGGGGCAAGACTACCTCCGTCGGGAGCCAGTTCTACTTCTACAACAACGGCAGTTCGGTCCCCTCCACCAGCGACCATAATGGGACCAGGGACGTCCCCCTTTTCAGGGACGGATATGAACTGTCGGCCACAAGCGTCTACTACCCGACCGACACGACCGACATCCAGACGGCGGCGGCGGGCGCGCGGGGGCTCATTATCAACACGGACACAAGGATCACGCTCGCCGTCGGCGCGGGAAACGTCGGGAAGCTCACCTACGTGCAGATGAAAACGGACACCTGGTCCGGATGGAACGACGAACACACAATCTATCACACCTCCTACCGTAAGGAGTCGTACCCGCTCCCCGGGACGCAGATGAACGCGGACGTGTTCGATTCCGAGAACAGCCCCTCGGGCAAGGCGGTCGTGTACGTAAACGGCGCGGCGGAGGTGTCCGGGACGCTCGCCGGTCAGCTCACCATCCTCACGAAGGGGGACCTGGTCGTGACGGGGGACATCCTCTACCGCGTCGACCCGGTCGACTATGACGGCGACGGGCTCCTGAGCGATGCGGACGGCGACGGCATAAACGACCCCGGGTTCGACCGGAACGGCGACGGGCTTTTCACCCTTAACGGCGAGAAGCCGGACGACACGGACGACAACGGGGACGGGACCGCCGACACGACCGGCTACAACCAGCCCGAGTCGACCGACACGCTCGGTCTCGTCGCGAAGGGCGACGTGGTCGTCCAGGACACCGGGGGAACCGGCGTCAACCGGAAAATATCCGGGACCGTCATGGCCCTGGGGACCGCGGACAGAACAGGGACCGGCACCGGGAGCTTCCGGGTCGAAAATTACAACGACGGCGATATACAGGGGACGCTGATGATCGTCGGCGGCCTCATCCAGAAACAGAGGGGCGCAGTGGGGAGTTTCAGCGGGGACATCACCGGACAGCCGACCAAGACGTCCGGCTACTCCAAGAACTATATCTACGACCGAAGGGTCCTCTATTTTCCCCCTCCGTACTTCCCCCCCACCAACATGTTCGACCTCATCTACTGGCAGGAGGTCGCCCTGTGACGCATGGGAGGGTGTCGCTCAATGTTCTGATCGCCGTCGAGGCCTCCGTGCTTCTGCTGCTCATGGGACTTCTCCTGGCGTTTCTCCCCTCGCTGCGGGAGGAGACCCGATCCGGCGCCGCGACGCCCGTCCCCGCGGGACCGGCGCTGAGCGCGTCCGCCCCCGCGGAACCCGCCGTCGAGGCGGCCCTCCCCCATGAGGCGCAGACGCTTGAACCCCACGGCCTGAGCCATCCGCCGCCGTCGTCCGATCTCCCCGTCGCCAATCTCCGCTCCAGCCGGCTCATGAAGGGGCTGAAAGCGGTTCCCGTTTCCGGGGACGGGTTCGTCTCTTCCGCCCCCGCCACCGTGAAGATCGAGCCCGCGAGGGAGATGATGCGGGAAAGCGCCGTGGACGCCCCGATCGAGGAACCGTCCGGCGCCGCTGCGGGCGCCGGGGACGCGAAGGACCGCATCCCTATGTAGTGTGACAAATCTAACACTTGTTCAATTGGTTCAAACCGCGAGACGTATTCTCCGTGGCCTCCGTGGTGAAACAGTGACGTGTCAGACAGTCACCATTTCCCCGACCGCCGCTTTTCCGCCTTGGGGAGGTCCTTCAGCGTATCGATAGATTCCTGGAGCGCCTCCTCGGGGAGCACGTAGTCGGTGAGCTTGCCCGAGAGGTACCGGTCGTACCCGGCGAGGTCCATGAGCCCGTGGCCGCTGAAGTTGAAGAGGATCACCTTCTCCTTCCCCTCCTCGCGGGCCTTCTCCGCCTCCTCGACCACGCAGGCGATCGCGTGGCTCGTCTCGGGGGCGCATATCGTGCCCTCCGTCACGGCCCAGAGCATCGCGGCCTTGTAGCAGTCCATCTGGTTGTACGCCCGCGGCGCCATGAGCCCCTCCACGATCGCCTGGCTCACGAGCGGCGCCATGCCGTGGTAGCGGAGCCCGCCCGCGTGGATCGGCGGCGGGACGAATGCGTGGCCGAGCGTGTACATGGCGATGAGGGGCGTAAGCTGGGCGGTGTCCCCGAAGTCGTAGGTGAACGGCCCGCGGGTCATCGTCGGGCAGGCCGCGGGCTCGACGGGGATGATGGCGATGTCGTCGCCGTGGATCTTGTCGCAGGCGAAGGGGAACGAGATCCCCGCGAAGTTGCTCCCTCCCCCGGCGCACCCGATGACGATGTCGGGCTTCTTCTCCCCGGCGCGCTTGAGCTGCTCCCGCGCCTCGAGCCCGATGATCGTCTGATGCAGCATCACGTGGTTCAGCACGCTCCCGAGCGCGTAGCGCGTTTTCCCCGAGCGGTCGCTCACCGCCTCCTCGACCGCCTCGCTGATGGCGATCCCGAGGCTCCCCGGCGTGTCGGGCATCTCCGCCAGGATCTTCCGCCCGGAGTTCGTCTGTTCGCTCGGGCTCGCCACGCACTCGGCGCCCCATATTTTCATCATGATCTTCCGGAGCGGTTTCTGGTCGAAGCTGATGCGCACCATGAAGACCTTGCACTCGAGCCCCAGCAGCGTGCAGGCGAAGGCGAGGGCGCAGCCCCACTGCCCCGCCCCGGTCTCCGTGACAAGCCTCTTCACGCCGAACTGCTTGTTGTACCAGGCCTGGGCCACGGCGGTGTTCGGCTTGTGGCTTCCCGGAGGGCTCACGCTCTCGTCCTTGTAGTAGATGCGCGCCGGCGTCTTCAGGCGCTTCTCCAGGTGGCGCGCCCTGCGGAGCGGCGTCGGCCGCCAGCGGGAAAGTATCTCCCGCACCTCCTCGGGGATGTCGATCCACCGCTCGACGCTCATCTCCTGCTCGATCAGGTTCATCGGGAAGACGGGGGCGAGCATCTCGGCAGTCACGGGCGTGCCGTCGGGGGTGCGCGGCGGGTGCGCCGGGGTCGGAAGATCCGCCGCGAGGTTGTACCAGCGCCGGGGCATCTCTTCCCGGCTGAGATATATGGCGCTCATGCTCAGTCCTTTTCCTGCGGGCGCGGCCCCGGCGTCACCGCAGGCCGAGGTACAGCTTGATCTTTCGTATCAGCAGTTCGGGGAGCGGCGGCTTGATGATATAGTCGTCCGCGCCCACGTGGAACGCCCTGGTGATGTCCTCGATATTGTCCTTGACGCTCAGCACGACGACGATCGTGGCGGTGAGCGCGGCCTTCTCCTTGAGACGGGCGCAGACATCGAAGCCGCTGATGTCGGGGAGGAGGATATCCAGCACGATCAGGTCGGGTTTCAACGCCACCGCCTTCTCCACGCCCTCCTTGCCGGAGACGGAGACATCGACCTTTATCCCCTCCTTCTCGAGCAGTTCCTTCACAATCGCCGCGTCGGTCGCGCTGTCCTCGATGATCAACACTTTCTTCGGCATCGTCCCCTCCCCTTCTCCGCCGCCTCTCACGGCGCGCCGGCCGCAAACAGCTTCTCCGCCCTTTCCGAAAGCTCGTCGGCCCGGCCCGGCGCCCCCGCCCCCCTGTCCAGCGAGGCGCGGAATGACTGGAGGCATTCCGACAGCAGGTCGAGCTGCGCGTCCCCCATCGCCATCCCGCCGGTCCACGCCCGGTCGAGAAACAGTTCCATCAGGCGGGCCATGCCGGCGGCCGCCGCGTACCCCATCATCGTCGAAGAGCCGCGAAGGGTGTGCGCGGCCCGCGCCATGTCCCCGAGGAGCGGGCCGCCGCCCTGGGTGCTCCTGAGGGCGGCAAGTCCCTGCGCCAGCATCAGGAGCAGCTCATCCGCCTCGGCCATGAACCCGGCCTCGAAACGCTCCCTGTCGAATTCCATCCCGCTGCCAGCCCCTCTCCGTAGTATGGGGTGGATGAGGGGATTTGAACCCCCGGCCCCCTGGGCCACAACCAGGTGCTCTAACCGGACTGAGCTACACCCACCATGATTTCTTGTCTAGAAGCAGTATACGGCAGGGGGGGCCTGCATTCCAGCATAAAGTAACGACCAGTGGCGAAGAATCAACGCCGGGACGCAGATGAACGCAGATCGTCAGGATAGTCAGGATAAAGAAACTTCCGGACGTTGTTTTTTTGAACTATCAACTTTCAACCATTGTTGTATCCGCGTGCATCCGCGTCGATCCGCGTCCAAAGTCTCTTTGCCGTTTCCTTCGTGTCCTTCGTGGTGAAAAAACAGTTGTTCAAGCGGTTCAATCCGTAATCCGCGTTGATCCGCGTCCAAAGTCTTTTTGCCGTTTTCTTCGTGTCCTTCGCGGTGAAACACATTTTTATCTGCGTGCATCCGCGTCGATCCGCGTTCATCTGCGTCCAGACATTAATGTTTCATAGCCGCATCAGAACTTTTCCCAGTGCAGCACCTCCGCGAGGGGCTTCTTGGGCGCGGGCGCGGGTTCTGATTTCGCGTGGCCGATCGCGATAAGCGACACCAGGCGCTGCCCCGGAGGAGCGCCAAGGAGCTCGGCGACCGGCACGGCGTACGGCTTCTTTTCGCCCGCCACCCAACAGTGGCCGAGGCCGTGCGCCCGGGCGGCGATGATGATGTTCTCAGTCGCGGCGCAGCCGTCCTCGAGCCAGTACTTCGTGTCGTCGCAAAACACGGCGACGCAGGCGGGCGCTTCCGCGATGAACGGGCCCGTGGTCGCGAGCGCCGCCAGCGCGCGGCGGGTGTCCGCGTTTGTCACCACGACGAAATGCCAGGGCTGAATGTTCCGCGCGGTCGGCGCGAGCCTCCCCGCGTCCACGATACGCTCGAGTACCAGGCGGGGCACCGTTGTCCCCGCGAACGAACGCACGCTGTGTCTGCTCGTGATCGCCTCCATCGCGTCCATAAGAATGCCCTCCCCGGGTGTTCCGCCAGTATATCCCATTTTCCGCGTGGGCGCTCCCCCCGGGAAACCGCAAAAAAATAAAAATACCCCTTGCACATGCCGGCGCCGCGTGCAATACTTATGCCAGTATGTCGTCCGGGGGGTTGGCGGAGATCGGGACACGTGAAAGGGGGGCGAGGAGAGATGTATGCTCCGGCAGATCTGAAGGCGTTTACCTTCGCCGCGCGCTGTGAGGAGGCTTTTCTCATCGCGAAATTTGACGGCGTCGAGACCTCTGTTTCGATCCACGCGGTAGACCAGCAGCAGGTGGTCACACTCCTCAACCGCCTCGTGGCGAGGATCGAAAAGGGCAGGCTTCCCGAATAGAGCGCGCCCCCCGCCGTGTCACTTCGGGGAACCCGGCCCCTGCCGCCCTTTATGCGACTTTCCCCTCCTGTAGAAGAACTTCCCGTCGAACCGGTGCGCCGCACGCGCGGCAAGGCTGTACCCCGCGACCGAGGCATTGTTGCAGAATGCGTCCAGCAGGATGTGGACGCCCATCCCGAATCCGAGGGGTATCATCCAGACCCCGACCGCCGGCATCCACCATCCGGCGATGAGGAAGGCGGCCGTGAGCTCCCATGCGTGCAGCAGGATGAATACGCGCTCGAGCCTGTTTTGGTTGATGACGTTGAGGAAATGCCGCGGGTCGAAGCCCCTGTGCGCGGGGCGGTGCGGGTAGCGGAAGTAGTCGTAGAGGTGGTCGAGATCGATGAGCGTGCCCCCCACGAAATTCAGGAGACTGACCGGGAGTGAGCGGAAAAGGGCGTAGAGGACACCGCTTACCGCGAGCGACACCGCGAGATGACTGCCTGCCTTGATGCGTCCCTCCCCGGGGGGGCGGGTCAGGCTCATGGTTGGCACGGCTCATGGAGGGCGGTCGGCTCGACCGCCGGGATACGGCGACGGAGGCCCGTCGCCCTCCAGAATGTGCTACCGGACCCGCTCGATTACGGCCCCGACCTTCCGAAGCTTCTTTTCTATATCCTCGTAACCCCGGTCGATATGGTAGACCCTGTCCACGACCGTCTCCCCCCGCGCGACGAGCCCGGCGAGGATAAGCGCGGCGCTGGCGCGGAGGTCGGAGGCCATGACAGGCGCCCCGCTCAGGGATCTGACCCCGGTGATGATGGCGTTCGACCCCTCGAGCGATATCCGGGCGGCCATCCGGTTCAGCTCGGGAACGTGCATGAAGCGCTCGGGGAAGACCTTCTCGGTGACGACGCTGATGCCCGGCGACAGGGTCATGAGCGCGATCATCTGCGCCTGCAGGTCGGTGGGGAAGCCGGGGTACGGGTGCGTGGTGACATCGACGACCCGCCGTTTCCCCCCGCCGCTCACGCGCAACGATCCCCGCCGGGCGGTGATGACGACCCCCGCCGCCTCGAGCGCATCGATCACCGCGCGCAGGTGGTCGGCCCGCGCTCCCTTCAGTTCGAGCTCGCCCCCCGTGATCGCCGCGGCGATCATGTACGTGCCCGCCTCGATGCGGTCGGGGATAAGCGTATGCGTGACGCCCCTGAGTCGCCGCACCCCCTCGACGACCAGGGAGTGGGTGCATATCCCCCTGATGCGGGCGCCCATCTTTTTTAGAAATATCGCAAGGTCGACCATCTCCGGCTCGGAGGCGGCGCCCTCGATCCGGGTCACCCCCGGGGTCTTTACCGCGGCCATGAGAACGTTCGCGGTGGCGAGAACGCTCGACCCGAACCGCCCCCCGAGGAACACCTCGCCCCCCCGCATCCGGTCGCCGCGCGCGACGACGAACCCGTGGGAGATGCGCAGCACCGCGCCCAGGCGCTCCATCCCCTTGACGTGCAGGTCGATCGGCCGCGCCCCGATGGCGCACCCCCCCGGAAGGGAGATGCGCGCCCTCCCGATCGAACCGAGCAGCGGCCCGAGGACGCAGATCGAGGCGCGCATCTTGCGCACGAGCTCGTAGGGCGCGGTGGGGTTGCTGAGGCCGCGCGGGTCTATGACCGCCTCGTGGGGCGACGGGAACTCCACCCGCGCCCCCAGCGCGGAGAGGATGTCGGCCATCGTGCGGATGTCCGCGACGCGCGGGATGTTGCGGATGCGGGAGGGGCCGTCGCCGAGGAGCGCGGCGGCCATGATCGGGAGCGCGGCGTTCTTGGCGCCGCCGATCCTGACGGTCCCCCTCAACCGCTCTCCGCCGCGGATGATGATCTTGTCCATACACATCTCCTCACTTCAATGTGGCACGCAGATGAACGCAGATCGTGAGGATAGTCAGGATAAAGAAACTTCTTGACGTTGTTTTTTCAACTATCAACTTTCAACCATTGTTGTATCCGCGTGCATCCGCGCCGATCCGCGTCCCGAAGTCTCTTTGCCGTTTCCGTTATGTCTTTCGTGGTGGAAAAAAGTTGTTCAAGCGGTTCAAACAGTTCAAGCGGTTCAAGCCGTAATCTGCGCTCATCTGCGTCCCGGCGTTAATTCTTCATCGCCCCCACCACGACCCGTTCGATCCCCGCGTAATCCCTGTGGACCTCGATCCGCCCGTACGCCCCCGCGCGCGTCATCATCTCCCCCACGCGCGGCGCCTGCCCGCTCCCGACCTCAAGGAGCAGCGTCCCCCCGGGGACGAGGACGGAGGGCGCCCCGTCCACGAGTCGCGCGATACACTCGAGGCCATCCCTTCCGCCGTGGAGCGCGAGCCGGGGCTCGCGCTCCCGCACCTCGGGGGGCAGATCCGCCCAGTCGGCATCCGACACATACGGGGGGTTCGACACGATCATGTCGATCGCCCCGCGCCCCCCCGCCCTGAAGGGGTCGAGAAGGTCGCCCGGCAGCAGGCTTATCTCCCCCTCGACGCCGTTGCTGCGCGCGTTCGCCTCGGCCACGGCAAGGGCTTCCGGGGACAGGTCCGTCGCGTACACGAACACGCCGCGCGTCGATCGGGCGATCGCGATCGCGATATTCCCGCTGCCCGTGCCGATGTCGGCGACGTAGCGGACCCCCGCCCGAGGCAGCCCCTCGAGCTCTTTCACGGCGCGCTCCACGAGCAGCTCGGTCTCCGGGCGCGGGATGAGGACCCGGTCGTTCACGCGCATCGTCAGGCCGTAAAACTCGACGGCCCCCACCAGGTGCCAGAGCGGCTTCCGCGCGAGACGCTCCCCGACATACTTCCTCAGGCGCGCCATCTCCGCCGCGGAGAGGCGGCTGTCATAGTCGCAGTAGAGGTCCGCGCGCTTCTTGCCCAAAACGTGCTCGAGGAGCACCTCGATCGTATAGCGGGCGTGCGGGACGTTCCGCTCGATAAAAAGGGCCCTGCCCCAGTTGATCACGTCGATGATGCGGTCCGACTTCGGCTCGGTCATTTCTCCATGCCCTACGCCCATTCGCCCGTTCGCCGGTTCATGAGTAACGGGTGACGCGATATAAAACGTCGAACCGGAGAACCGGGGAACCGGAGGAACAGCTACACTTCAAAATCCCCCACTCCCCCCTTCCCCCCCTCCCCGATTCTTTCATTCATCGCCTTACGCGTTTTTCAGCTTTTCCTCCCTGTCGCGGGAGATGAGCGCGCGCGTCAGATCCTCCAGCGCCCCCTCCATCACCGCCCCAAGGTTGTGGATCGTCATCCCGATGCGGTGATCCGTCACGCGGTTCTGCGGGAAGTTGTAGGTGCGTATCTTCGCGCTGCGGTCGCCGGTCGATATCTGCGAGCGCCTGAGCGCGGAGAGCTCCTTTTCCCGCTCCTCGATCAGCGCCTCCCTGAGCCGCGCCCTGAGGACCCGCATCGCCTTCGCCTTGTTCTTGTGCTGTGATTTCTCGTCCTGGCATGTCACGATGAGCCCCGTCGGGATGTGCGTGACCCGGACGGCGGAGTCGGTCGTGTTCACGCTCTGCCCGCCGGGGCCCGAGGAGCGGTAGACGTCCACGCGCACCTCCCCCGGGTCGATCACGACCTCGACCTCCTCGGCCTCGGGCAATACGGCGACGGTCGCGGCGGAGGTGTGGATCCGCCCGCTCGCCTCGGTCGCCGGAACCCGCTGCACCCGGTGCACCCCGCTCTCGTACTTCATGCCGCGGTAGACGTCCCTTCCCTCGACGGAGAAGATGATCTCCTTGAACCCCCCGATCCCCGTCGGGTGGCTGTCCATCGTCTCCACGCGCCAGCCCATCTTCTCCGCGTACCGCGAGTACATGCGGAAGAGGTCAGCGACGAAGAGCGCGGCCTCCTCGCCGCCGGTCCCCGCCCTGATCTCGACGATCGTGTCCCGGTCGTCGTCCTTGTCGCGGGGAAGGAGAAAGGCCATGAGCTCCTCTTCGAGGCGCGCCCGCCGTTCCTCGAGCGCGGAGAGCTCCTGCTGCGCCAGCGCCCTGAACTCCGCGTCCGAGGCGGGGTCGGAGACAAGGCGGCGGCTCTCCTCGATCTCGCGCTCGACCCGCGTGTACTCCGCGTAGCTGCCGAGGGCGTCCCGCAGGCTCGCGTGCTCCTGCGCCAGGCCGCGGTACCGCGCCTGCTGCCGGATGACCTCCGGGTCGCTCATCTGCCGCTCGAGCTCGTTCAGCCTGGCGGCAAGGGCATCCATCCGTTCTCTGTACATGATTTCACTATCTCCGACTCGCTACACATGAACCGGCGACAAGGCGAACCGGCGAAACGGCGCGACATTAAAGCTGCAAAGTCGCCCCTTCGCCGTCTCGCCCACTCGCCGTTTCGGGCTTACTCGGCCCCCCCGGGCTGTGTCTCCGTCACCGGCGCGGGTTCGGGGACTACCGGGGCGGGAGTCTCGGGGGCCGCCGCGGACTCCGGGGCGGGCGCCGCGGCCTTCGCCTTCTTCGCCGGCGCGGCCTTCACCTCATCCTTCAGCGTGCGAACCTTCTTTTTCTTCGGCGATTTCGCGACCGCGTACTTCTTCATGAACTTCTCCACGCGCCCCGCGGTGTCGAGGTACTTCTGCGTCCCGGTGTAGAACGGGTGGCACTTCGCGCAGACGCCGACCCTGATCTCCTTCCTGGTCGAGCGGGTCTGGAACACCTCGCCGCAGGCGCAGGAGATCTTCGACTCCACATACTTCGGGTGAATATCCTTTTTCATCGCATCCTCCTTGTTGGATCGTGGTGCGCCGGGCGCGTCCCGCTCGCCCGACCTCCCCGCGCGCGTCAATTGAGCGTGAGGAGGAACTCCGCGTTGCTCTTGGTCTTCTTCAGCTTCTCGATGATCATCTCCATCACCTCGACGGGGTTGAGCCCGCTCAGGACCTTGCGCAGCGTCCAGACCTTGGTGAGCTCGTCGGGGTGGAGGAGCAGCTCCTCCTTCCGGGTGCCCGATTTCTCGATGTCGATGGCGGGGAAGCACCGCTTGTCCACGAGCCGCCGGTCGAGATGGAGCTCCATGTTGCCCGTGCCCTTGAACTCCTCGAAGATGACGTCGTCCATGCGGCTCCCCGTGTCGACGAGGGCGGTGGCAATGATCGTGATGCTGCCCCCCTCCTCGATGTTCCTGGCGGCGCCGAAGAACCTCTTCGGCTTCTGAAGAGCGTTCGAGTCCACGCCGCCCGAGAGGATCTTGCCGCTGTGGGGCTGGATGACGTTGTAGGCCCGGGCGAGACGGGTGATGCTGTCGAGCAGGATCACCACGTCGCGCTTGTGCTCGACGAGGCGCCGGGCCTTGTTGATAACCATCTCGGCGACCTGCACGTGCCGGTCCGCGGGCTCGTCGAAGGTCGAGCTGACCACCTCGCCCTTGACCGTCCGCTCCATGTCCGTGACCTCCTCGGGCCGCTCGTCGATGAGGAGGACGATCAGGTAGCACTCCGGGTTGTTGGCGGTGATGCTGTTCGCGACCTTCTGGAGCAGCATGGTCTTGCCCGCCCGCGGGGGCGAGACGATCAGCCCGCGCTGCCCCTTGCCGATCGGCGTGAGGAGGTCCATCACCCGCATGCTGATGTTGTCCGGCGTGGTCTCGAGCATGAGCCTTTTGTGCGGGTAGAGCGGGGTGAGGTTGTCGAACATCGTCCGCTCCCTCGCCTTTTCCGGGGACTCGTAGTTGATCGCCTCGACCCGGATGAGGGCGAAATATCGCTCCTTGTCCTTGGGCGGACGGATCTGCCCGGAGATGGTGTCCCCCTTCTTCAGGTCGAACTTGCGGATCTGCGACGGCGACACGTAGATGTCCTCCGGGCAGGGCAGGTAGTTGTAGTTCTGCGAACGGAGGAACCCGAAGCCGTCGGGGAGGATCTCGAGGCAGCCCTCGCCGAACATCAACCCGTTCTCCACGGCCCGCGCCTTCAGGATTTCCAGGATGAGCTGGTGCTTCTTCAGGGTGGCGATCCCCTCGATCTTCAGGTCCCTGGCCATCTTGATCAGTTGAGCCATGGTCATCTGCTGGAGCTTGCTGATGTTGACCTGCTCCCCCGTCGGCGGAGGCCCCTCAGCCCCGCTGACCTCCCGCGGCTCCTCGGCTTCCTGGTCCTCGCGTTTCCGCATGTCGTTCATCACCGGTTCCGGCCTTGTTCTCTGTCTCACGCATCCCCTCCTGTCAATGGCGCCCACAACTCCCGCACCTGTTTCTCCGTATTTGCACGCGTCCCGCCGTTGTCGATGACGTGGCGGGCACGCCGTATCTTCTCGCCCATGGCCCACTGCATCCGAATCCTGCGCTCGACCTCCTTTCGCGAAAGCCCATCCCGCTCCCTGCAGCGGCGCACCTGCTCGCCGCGCGGGCAGGTAACCGCGACCGTCGTATCGAATCCCTTCTCCATGCCCGTCTCGAAGAGGAGCGGCACGTTCACCACGGCGACCCCGCGCCTCCCCTCCCGGGCGGCGCGCAGGAGCCGCCGCCTGATCTCCCGCGCCACCCGCGGGTGCACGATCGCGTTGAGGCGCGCGAGCAGGCGGGCGTCCGCGAAGACTATTCCGGCGAGCGCGCGGCGGTCGATCGACCCGTCCGGGGCGAGCACCGCCCTGCCGAATGCCCGGACGACCTCACGCCATGCCGCCCGCCGCGGCCCGATCGCCTCGTGGGCGATCTTGTCGGCGTCGATCACGAGCGCCCCGCGCCGGGCGAACATCCCCGCGACCGTGCCCTTCCCGGTGCCGTAGCCGCCTGTCAGCCCGACTGTTATCAGGGGACCCTTCTTCGAACGAACCGGCGACAAGGCGAACCGGCGAATGGGCGACTTTGAAGCTTCAATGTATCCCCGGTTCGCCCATTCGCCCACTCGCCGGTTCATTTTTCACAGTTCTCCCCAATTCATGCCCGTCTTCAGAGACGCCCGCAACGGGACGCGCAGTTTCCACGCCCCCTCCATCTTCGCGCGCACCACCGCGCCGAACTCGCCGGCCTGGCCGCGGTCCACCTCGAAGAGAAGCTCGTCGTGGATCTGGACGAGCATGGCCGCGCGCCACCGCCCCCCCCGAAGCTCCCGCGCGATCTCGCGCATGGCGATCTTGATCAGGTCCGCTGACGAGCCCTGGATCGGCGTGTTGGTCGCGATCCGGCGCCCCTGCTCCCGGGTCGTCCCGCTCCGGCTCGCGAGCTCGGGCACCGCCCGACGCCGGTTGAGGATCGTCGTCACGTAGCCGCGCGCGGCCGCCTCCTCGAGGCTCCTGTCGATGTAGGCCCGGACGCCCGCGTAGTGCGCGAAATATTTTTCGATGAAGTCGCGGGCCTCGGCCGGACCGATGCCCATGTCGCGCGAGAGCCCGAAGGCGCTCATCCCGTAGACGATCCCGAAGTTGACGGTCTTCGCCTGGCGCCGCATCTCCGGCGTCACTCCCGCGGGATCGACCCCGAAAAGCGCCGAGGCGGTGAGGGCGTGGATATCCCCGTCGCGGGCGAACGCCTCCTCGAGCTCCCGGTCGCCCGAGAGGTGCGCGAGGATGCGGAGGTCGATCTGCGAGTAATCCGCCGCGAGCAGCACCATCCCCGCGCTCCCCGGGACGAACGCCTGCCGGATCCGCTTGCCGATCTCCGTTCTCACCGGGATGTTCTGGAGGTTCGGGTCGCTCGAGGAGAGCCTCCCCGTCGCGGTCCCCGTCTGGCGGAAGGTGGTGTGGATGCGGCCGGTGCGCGGGTTGACCATGCGCGGGAGGGCGTCGAGGTAGGTGCCCTTGAGCTTGCTCAGGGTCCGGTACTCGATGAGCTTCGCGGGGAGGGGGTGCCTGTCCGCGAGCCCGAGGAGCGCGTCGTAGTCGGTCGAGTAGCCGGTCTTGATCTTCCTCGTGGCGGGGAGCCCCAGCTTCTCGAACAGCACCCGGGCGAGCTGCGGGGGGGAGTTCAGGTTGAACGGCCCGCCCGCCATCTCGTGAATCGACGACTCGAGCTCCGCGAGCGTGCGCCCCACCTCCGCGGAGAGGCATTCGAGCGGCGCCGTGTCCACCCTGATCCCCGTCTCCTCCATCCCCGCCAAAACCTCGACGAGCGGCATCTCGAGCCCGCTGAAGAGCTCGCCCATGCCGCCCTCGTCGAGGCGCGGCTGCATCAGGCCGCGCAGGCGGAGCGCGACGTCGGCCTCCGCGCACGCGTGTCCGGAGATCGACGCGGCCGGCAGCTCCCGCAGGGAAGCCCGCTTCTTCCCCGCAAGGCCCGCGACGGGCGTGATCTTCATGTCAAGGTAGTCGAGCGCGAGGTCGTCGAGGCCGTAGGAGGTCCGCGAGGGATTGAGCAGCCACGCGGCCACCATCGTGTCGAACGCCTGTCCCGCCAGGCGGAGCCCGGCGCCGCGGAGCACGAGCGCCCCGTACTTGAGATCGTGGCCGGTCTTCCGCACCCGCGCGTCCTCGATCAGCGGGCCGAGGCGCTCCCGCATCCGGCCGTCCGCCGGGGCATAGCAGGCCTCCCCCGGTTTTCCGCTGAAGGAGAGGCCGACGAGCTCCGCGGCCATGGGGTCCGCGCTGGTGGCCGCCACGGCGAGGGCGAACTCGCCCTGCCCGGCGAGGTCCGCCGCGAGCCGCTCGAGTGCCGCGGGGTCGTCCGCGCACCGGTAGTCCGCCGTCCCGGCCTCGACCCCGTCAGCGAACTCAGCCTGGAGCTTCCTGAACTCGAACCGGCGGTAAAGCTCGCCCAGGCGGGCGCGGTCGGGCTCCTTGAGGATGAAGGCGCCGGGCTCGAAGTCGAGCGGCACGTCCTTCTTGAGCGTGACCAGCTCGCGGGAAAGGCGCGCCTGTTCCGCGTGGCGCGCGAGGTTCTCTCGGCGCTTCTCCCCCTTCACCTTCCCCACGTTCCCGAGCACCCCCTCCAGATCGCCGAACTGCCGCACAAGCTCGATCGCGGTCTTTTCGCCGATTCCGGGGACGCCGGGCACGTTATCGCTCGCGTCGCCCGCGAGGGCGAGCACCTCGATCACCCTCCCCGGCTCCACGCCGAAGCGCTTCACGACCGCGTCGGCGTCATAGACCTCCCCGATCTCCGGCCTGAAGACCGCGATCCGGTCGCCGACGAGCTGGAGCATGTCCTTGTCGCTCGTGACAAGAAAGACGTCGTAGCCTTCCCCCGCCGCCTTCACGGCGAGGCTCCCCATCAGGTCGTCGGCCTCGAGCCCGTCCCGCTGGAGGGTGACGATGCGGTATGCGTCGATGATCTCCCGGATGAGGGGGAGCTGGAAGGAGAGGTCCTCCGGCATCGGCTTCCGGTGCGCCTTGTAGGCCTCGAAGCGCTCGTGGCGGAACGTCGGAGTCCTGCTGTCGAAGACGACGGCGAGGGCGTCCGGCTTCCGCTCGCGGATGATCTTCAGGAGCATGTTCGTGAATCCGTAGACGGCGTTGGTCGGCTCGCCCGAGGAGCTCCGGAGGTCGCGGATGGCGTAGTACGCCCTGTACGCGCACGACATGCCGTCAATGAGGAAGAGCGTCCGACGTTGCACCGGTTGCCTGTCCGGAAGGCAGGGGTTTAATGACATGGGATGATGAAGGGCCTGCGCCTGCGTTACGTTATCGCCGCGGTGAGACCGGAAAAGCCGTCACGAGCGGCACAGATGGACAATGACCATGGGATTGAGAAAAGGGATAGGGGAATCGATCCCGAACACACATCCGAGCGTTACGGGGATACGTTAACAAAGCCCCCCCCCGCCGTCAACCGTTATTTTTATTTTCCCCCGCCCCCGATCTGGATCAGGATCTGCTCCGGGTCTTGCGCGGCGGTCATCATCACCTCGTAGCTGATCGTTCCCTGGTGATACAGCTCCATGAGCGACATGTCCAGGGTCTTCATGCCGAACCGGGATCCGGTCTGGATGTCCGACTGTATCCGGAACGTCTTGTTTTCCCGGATGAGATTCTGTATCGACGGGGTCGCGATCATGAGCTCGAACGGCGCGATCCTCCCCTTCCCGCTCACCTTCGGGAGCAGGAGCTGTGAGATCACCGCCACGATGCTCTGCGAGAGCTGGGACCGGACCTGGGCCTGCTGCCCCGAGGGGAAGGCGTCGATGATGCGGTCCACGGTCCTCCCGGCGCCGGTGGTGTGGAGGGTGGAGAAGACGAGGTGCCCGGTCTCGGCCGCCCGGATCGCCGCCTCCATCGTGGCGAGGTCGCGCATCTCGCCGACGAGGATAATGTCAGGGTCCTGCCGCAGGCCGTGGACGATCGCATCGCTGAAATCCGGCACATCGACGCCCACCTCGCGCTGGGTCACGACCGACTTCGAGTGGTCGTGAAAATACTCGATCGGGTCCTCGATGGTCAGGATGTGGCACTCCCGCTCGTGGTTGATGAGGTTCAGCATCGCCGCGAGGGTGGTCGTCTTGCCGGAGCCGGTCGGGCCCGTCACGAGCACGAGGCCCCGAGGCTTGTAGAGGAGCGTCTTGATCATAGAGGGAAGGCCGATCTCCTCGAGGGTCAGCATGCGCGAGGGGATCAGGCGCAACGCCATCGCCAGCGAGCCCTTCTGCTTGTAGACGCTCACCCTGAAGCGCGCCTTGTCGCTGAAGCTGAACCCGAAGTCGACGCCCCCCTTCGCGCGCACCTTCTCCTGATTCTGGTCGGAGACGACGCCCTTCACCAGCCGCTCCGTGTCCCCGGGCTCGAGCGGCGGCCCCTCCATCGGGACCAGGCTTCCGTGGAGACGGATTGTCGGGGGGCACCCGACGCAGATGTGCAGGTCGGAGGCCCCCTCGGTGATCGTGCGCTCCAGAAGCTCCTTCATGTCGATCATAACCGCGCACCCCCTTTGTCCACAGGCCAGCGCTTTTTCATCGCCTCACGTTCCGCCGCCCGCCTCGCCGCGTCCGTCACCTCGTCGATCGGCGCCCCGGCCTTCGCGGCGAGCGCCGCGCAGTCGTCGTACTCCGGCGAGGCGGTCACCCTCCCGCCCGGCCGCCGGGCCAGCTTCACCCGCGCGCGCCCGTAGCGCGTTTTCACCTCGATGAGCCTACGCGGGAGCACCATGCGCCGCTCCTCCCGGACACGGACGCCGAGCGTGGTGCTTTCCCGGAAGACGACATCGGCGATCGCCCCGGCCAGGCCGGGCTCGCAAAGGACCGTGAGGAGCTGCCCGGGGCGGTTCTTTTTCATCATCACCGGCGTCAGGAAGACATCCAGCGCCCCCTCCTCGAACAGGCGCCGTCCCAGGTAGTCGTAGCGGGCGGGGGACATGTCGTCGATCCCCGTCTCGATGACCGCCACGGTGTCGGCGCCTTCCCCGCCTCCTGCCTCGCCGAGGACAAGGCGGAGCAGGTTGGGGAAGCCGGGGAACCGCGTGTCTCCGGCGCCGTAGCCGACGCGGGCGACCGTCATGGCCGGGCACGGGCCGATCCCCGCGCAGCGGGCTTTCAGGATCGCGATCCCGGTCGGCGTCACCATCTCCCCACGGGCCGCGTGCGGCACGACCGGCACTCCCCGCATAAGCTCGGCGGCCGCGGGCGCGGGGACCGGAAGGATCCCGTGCGCGCAGGTCACCGTCCCGCCGTTCCACGGGAGCGGCGAGGCGTGCACCTCGTCCACCCAGAGCAGATCCAGCCCCGCCCATGCCCCGAGCACGTCGATGACCGAGTCGACCGCCCCGACCTCGTGGAAATGGGCCCGGGCGAGCTGCGCCCCGTGGACCTTCGACTCGGCGCGCGCGAGGAGCCGGAATGTCGCCTCGGCCCCGCCTGTCACGCATTCAGGGAGCCCGCTCTTCCGGACCGCGCGCAGGATGTCATCCAGCCCGTGGAGCCCCTTCCCCGCGCCGGGGCCCGTCACCACGGCCGCCTTTGTGCCGGCGAGTCCCTCGCGCCTCACCCGGCGCGCCGACAGCCGCCATCCCGCGAGCGGGACGCCGCGGAGCGCCGCCCGGAGCGCTTCAGGGCGCAGCCCCGCGTCGATGAGCGCCCCGAGGATCATGTCGCCGCTCACGCCGGCAAAGCAGTCGAAATACGCGATCTTTTTCATCGTAGCTTGTTGATGAGCGCGGCGGCGTAGCCGGCCCCGAAGTACCGCTCAACGGGGCCAGCGCAACGCAGG
>JBAXOY010000031.1:0-27655 GCA_037133055.1 Chlamydiota bacterium | reverse complement strand
TTTTGCGGAGCTTCCCGCCCGCCAACCCCTGCCTTTTCAACCGGTACCGCGTCCAGAGATTCACGCCTTCGCCCGCCCGCCTCGCCCCGTCCCTTTTCCCGCGCGCTCGTACGCCTTGATGATCTCCTGCACCAGCTCGTGCCGCACCACATCCCGCTCGGTGAGGTACGAGAACCGGATCCCCCTGACCGCGCCGAGCACGGACTGCACCTGCACGAGTCCGGATTCCCGATTGCCGGGGAGGTCAACCTGGGTGATGTCCCCCGTGATCACGGCCCTCGAGTCGGAGCCGAGCCTCGTGAGGAACATCTTCATCTGCTCCGCCGTGCTGTTCTGCGCCTCGTCCAGGATGATGAACGAATCGTTCAGTGTCCGCCCCCGCATGTACGCGAGCGGAGCGACCTCGATGACCCCGCGCTCCATGTGCCGCGAAACCTGCGCCGGATCCATCATGTCGTAGAGCGCGTCGTAGAGCGGCCGCAGGTAGGGCGTGATCT
The DNA here is from genome assembly GCA_037133055.1 of Chlamydiota bacterium. GTDB lineage: Bacteria > Auribacterota > Tritonobacteria > UBA1439 > UBA1439 > UBA1439. The sequence goes on along the minus strand of JBAXOY010000031.1, from coordinate 27,158 downwards.
TCTCGTAGAGGTCGCCCGGGAGAAAACCGAGCGACTCCCCCGCCTCGACCGCGGGGCGCGTCAGGATGATCCGCCCCGCCCGTTCCTCGATGAGCGCCTCCACCGCCATCGCCATGGCGAGATAGGTCTTCCCCGTGCCCGCGGGCCCTATGCTGAACACGATGTCATACTGCCGGATCGCGTCGACGTAGGCCTTCTGCCCCTCAGTCTTCGGGGTCACGAACATCTTCTTCGACGAAACCCGTATCCTGTCGGAGAGAAACGCCTGCATCTCCTTCTCCCGGTGGCGTGTGACGGCGCGGATCGCGTAGTCCAGCTCGTGGCGCCGGATCACCCTGCCCTCGCGCGCAGCCGCGGCGAGCTCCCCGAAGAGGGCCCTGGCCTTCTCGACCCCCCGGTCGTCCCCCGCGATCTTGAGGAAATCGCCGCGGGTGACGATGGTCACGCCGAAGGCCTTCTCGATGACCCGCAGGTTCTCTTCGCGGCCGCCGAAGGCCGCAGCGGCCTGCTGCGGTGTGTCGAAATCAAGGCGTATCTCTGACATCGGGTGTCGCACCCCGGGGCGCGCCTCAGCCCCCGACGCGGATCTGGAGCTCCTTCAACTGCGCGGGGCTCACCGGAGACGGCGAGCCGGTCATCGGGCATGAGGCCTTCTGCGTCTTGGGGAAACTGATGACGTCCCTGATGGTCTCCCGCCCCGTCATGAGCATCACCAGGCGGTCGAGCCCGAGGGCGATCCCCGCGTGGGGCGGGGCGCCATAGCGCAGCGCGTCGAGGAAAAAGCCGAAGCGGTCCCTGATGACCTCCTCGCCCAGTTTCAAAAGCCCGAAGATCCGGTGCTGGAGCGCCTCGTCGTGGATGCGCACGCTTCCGCTCCCGATCTCGCACCCGTTCATCACGACGTCATAGGAGGAGGAGCGGACGCGGAGCGGGTCGGTCTGGAGGAGCGCCATGTCCTCGGGTTTCGGCGCGGTGAACGGGTGGTGCTCGCTGGCGAATCTCTTCTCCTCGTCGTTCCAGGTAAAGAGGGGGAAGTCCACGATCCACGCGAACCTGAAATCCCCGACGGCGGCGAGGTTGAGCTCGCGGCCGAGGCGGTTCCTGATCGCGGAGAGCGCCGCGCGCGATACGGCGGACGGGGCGGCCACGAGGAGGACGAGATCGCCCGCGGCGGCGCCAAGGGCGGCCCTGAGCCGCGCGAGTTTCTCGGCCCCGAAGAACTTCGCGATCGGGGACTCCACCGCGTCCTCGCCGACCTTGAACCAGGCGAGGCCGCCGGCGCCCTGCGCCGTCGCGAAGCGGGTCAGCTCGTCGAGGCGCGACCGGGAATAGGACGCGCAGCCGGGGACCGCGATCCCCTTCACGCACCCGCCCTCCGCCAGCACGGACTCGAATCCGCGGAACGTCGAACCCCGCATGAGTTCCGTGACGTCCGCGAGCTCGAGCCCGAACCGGAGGTCCGGCTTGTCGGTGCCGAATCGATCGAGCGACTCCGCGTGCGTGAGCCGCGGGAACGGGATCGGCAGCTCGATCCCGAGGACCTTCCCGAAGACGCGCGCGAGCATCCCCTCCACGACGGCGAAGATATCCTCCTCGCCCGCGAAGCTCATCTCCATGTCTATCTGCGTGAACTCGGGCTGGCGATCGGCCCTCAGGTCCTCGTCCCGGAAGCACTTGCATATCTGAAAATAGCGCTCCATGCCTCCCACCATGAGGAGCTGCTTCAGAAGCTGCGGCGACTGCGGCAGGGCGAAGAACGAGCCCGGCTGCGTCCGGCTCGGGACGAGGTAGTCCCGCGCCCCTTCGGGGGTGCTCTTCGTGAGTATCGGCGTCTCGATCTCGAGAAAGCCCTGCGCGTCGAGGTAGTTCCTGGTCTCGAGCGCCACGCGGTGCCGCGTCTCGAGCGCGCGCTGGAGACCCGGCCTCCTGAGGTCGAGGTAGCGGTATTTGAACCGCAGCTCCTCGCTCACCTCGCCCTCGTCCTCGATGGAGAAGGGCGGCGTCTCGGCCCGCGAGAGCACGTCAAGTCGCTCCGCGAGCACCTCCACCTCGCCGGTCGGGAGCTTCGGGTTTTCGGTCCCCGGCGGGCGCCGGCGCACCGCGCCGGACACGGCGATGACATACTCGCCCCGCAGGGTTTCCGCGCAGGCATGCACCTCGGCCGCAGTCTCAGGGTTGAAGACGACCTGGGCGAGGCCGCTCCGGTCCCGAAGGTCCACGAAGATCAGGCCGCCGTGGTCCCTCCTCCGGTGGACCCAGCCGCAGAGAGACACCCGCTCCTCCACGTTCCCCGCGGTGAGCGCACCGCACCGGTGCGTCCGCATCTGCCGTGTCATGGCCTGCCGTTCCCGCACTCGCGCGCCGTTCCCCGCGCCCGCCCTTCGCGCGCCGCCAGTTCCCCGGCAACCCGGTCGAGGGCGAGCTCCCGCTCCTCGCCCGTGCGCATATCCTTCAATCTCCCGGCGCCGCGCGCGCGCTCGTCGCCGCCGAGGAGCAGGGCGAGCGGGATCCCCCGTCGATCGAGGCGCCGCATCTGGCTCTTCAGGCTTCCCCCCGCAGAATCCATCTCCGCCGCGACACCCGCGGCCCTGAGCTCCCTGAGCACCCTCCTGCCGTCCGGCATCGCCCCGGGCTCCCATGCCACCACGGCGACCTCGACACCGCCCTCGTTCGGTATCGCCGCCCCCCGCTCCCGCATCACCATGAGTATCCGCTCGATTCCCGTGCCGAACCCCACCGCCGGCGTCGGAGGGCCGCCGAGCAGCTCCACGAGATTGTCGTAGCGCCCCCCGCCCCCCACGGCGTTCTGCGCGCCAAGCTCTCCGGCGACGATCTCGAAGGTCGTGCGCGTGTAATAGTCTATGCCCCGCACGAGCTCCGGCTTCACGACGTACCGTATGCCGGCCTCATCGAGGAGGCCGAGCACCGCGGTGAAGTGATCAATGCACGCGGCGCACGCGTGATCTTTGACCCTGGGCGCCGCGGCGATGACCGCGGCGCACCCGGGCTGCGCGCAGTCGAACACCCTGAGCGGGTTTGTCTCCGCGCGCCTCCGGCAATCTTCGCAGAGGGACCCGCGCCGCTCGCGGAGATACCCGCCGAGCGCCGCGTTGTACCCGGGACGGCACTCCCGGCACCCGACGCTGTTCACCATCGGAGCGGCCCCTCGGATCCCGAGCTCCGCGTAGAAATGCATGAGCATCTGGATAATCTCCGCGTCCCCGGCGGGCGCGGCGACGCCGATCGCCTCCACCCCGAACTGGTGATGCTGCCGGTATCTCCCCGCCTGCGGCTTTTCGTAGCGGAACACGGGGCCCAGGTAATACAGCCGGGCTGTTTTTTCCGTTTGGCCGAGTGAATTTTCCAGGTACGCCCGGATCACGGAGGCGGTCCCCTCGGGCCGCAGGGTGAGACTGCGGCCCGCGCCGTCCTTGAAGGTGTACATCTCCTTGCTGACGATATCCGTCGTCTCGCCGACGCTTCTCACGAACAGGTCTGTGCTCTCGAAGACAGGGGTCCGGATCTCGCCGAATCCATAGAGCGCGGCGATGCGGCGCGCGGTGTCCTCGACAAAACGCCACCGCCCCGCCTCGTCCGGGAGCACGTCGAATGTGCCTCTCGGCTTTTGTACCTTCATCCCCTCCGCTCCGGCGCGCGGCCCCATAACGGCGGGCCCCGACCCCCGCCGGGTCAGGGCCTTTCCGCGCGCGTGCACGCCGCGCGCGCCCCGGTTCCGGGGAGCGTCGCGGCTGATGCGCTATGCGGGTTTCTCCACCCTGGCCTTCATGATCCTCCCCGGCTTGAAATCCGGGACCCGCTTCGCGGGGATGCGGACTTCCTGCTCGGGCTTGTTGGGGTTGCGCCCGAGCCGTGCCTTCCGGGTGCGGACCTTGAAGACGCCGAAGTTCCTGAGCTCGACGGTCTCGTTCTTCTCCAGGCTCTCGATGATGTAATCGAGCAGCTTCTGGATCACTTCCTTGACCGCGAGCTGGGTCAACGTGGTCTCGCTGGAGATCCGGATCGCCAACTCCCTCTTCGTCATCGCGGCTCCTCCTTTTCTTGCGGCGCGGCGCAATTCCCCGCACACCCCCGGGCACCGCCGCGCCTTCGACGAACGTTAGAGATGCGACAGCTTCAACACCACGAACACGATCACAATGGCCGTGACCAGGTAGAGCAGCTTGAGGGGCCACGACCCCAGCACCCGGCGCACGAGTATGCGCTGCCTGCTCACCGCCTCGATGCCCCGCTTCCGGCCCCGCAGGGCGCCAAGCATCCCCCGGAGCACCACCTCGGCGTGGCCCTGCATCTCGCAGAGTTTCTTCCACTGCGGCTCCGGCATCTGCAGCACGACGCCGAGCGAGCTCAGCCTGCCGAGGATCTGCATGACTTCGTCGTCCGAGTGGACGGGGATCTCGAGCCTGCTCATCATCTCCGGGTAGTCCTGGACGAGGGCATTCCTCGCATCGAGAAACGCCGCCCCGCGGCCGTTTTCCCCCGAACCGGGGGTCCGGGCTTCGTTGGTGAGCACAAAGAGACCGTTCCAGGCCTTTATGAGCGCCTCGACCGCCTCGATCTCCTGTTCAAGGACCGGGTCTTTCATCTGCGCGCGGCACTGCTCCCATGGCCATGTCGTGTGTCAAAGGGTGACCCACCCCGGCGGGCGTGGCTAAAACTGCTTGCCGCAGTAGTGGTTCCATCGTTCAAAATCTATCACGCGGCTCCCGGGAGGTCAATATCAATTTTCCGGGCCGAATTTTCAGGGCCCTTACGCCCACACGCTGACACGGATGTACACTCCGTGTCCCCCGTGGTAAAACAGTAACCTTTAAAACCCCGGCAGCATGTCGGGATCGGCGCCCGGGGGAAGGCACACGCCCCTCAGCCGGGGGAACGCCTCGATCAGGGGAGGAGGGGCTTCGACCGGAGCGCCCGAGAGCCGGGCCTTGAGCTCGAGCGCATTGCACGCCGCCTTCCCCTTGTAATGATTGTTCATTATGACATAGACACGGGAGACATGGGCGCCGACCGCCTGGATGCGCGCGGCCCAGCGCTCGATCTCTTTCCCCGTGTAGAGGTAATCATAGCGGGCGTCCCTGCCCGCGCCCTCGCGGAACCAGTCGTCGTAGTTAAGGCCGTGCAGGCGGAAGTAGCCGACCGGGGAGGTGCTTCGCGCGGAGGGCCGCATCGACGCGTGGAAGAGCGGCTGGTCGATGTTGCAGAACCCCACCCCCCTGGCCGACAAAAACTCGTAGAACGGGGCAGTGTTCCAGCTCGCGTGTCGGACCTCCACGGCGAGCGGCAGGCCGGCGTACGAGTCGATAAGCCGCTCCAGTCGCGACATGCCCTCGGGGGAGTTCCTGAACGACCACGGGAACTGGGCGAGAAGGCAGCCAAGTCTTCCGGACTCGACGAGCGGGGAGATCCCGGCGCGGAACTTTTCCGCGCCCCCCCCGGCCGGTCCGCCGGGCTCATGGGTAAAGCTGCGGTGGAGCTTGACGGTGAAACGGAACCGCTCATGCTCCCGCGTCCTCGCCGCCCAGCCCGCGCACGCGCGGGCCGAGGGAATGCGGTAGAAGGTGGTGTTGACCTCGATGCAGTCGAAATAGCGGGCAAGGTACCCGAGGGGGTCGAATCCCCGCTGCTTCTCGGGATAGACCACACCATCCCAGTCCCCATAGGCCCACCCGGCGGGGCCGATGCGGATCTCACACAGTCCATGGTCCATGGTCCATAGTCCATGAACGACAGTCGATAGTCCATAGCCGCATAGTCGTATCTTTGCTATGGACTATGCCTTCAGCGCCACCGGGCATTTCCCGCGCGGGGCGAGGTCGCCGAACAGCGCCTTCCCGACGGCGGCCAGCGTGTGCCGGTCCGCCCCGTAGGCCACAAGCCGCGCGGCGTGCGACGGATACAGCTCGGCGTCATAGGGGTTCCGGATCGCGACGAACACCGCGGGCCTGCCGGATGCGGCCACCTCGTCGAGGAGCTTCGCCTGCTCAGGGTAGAGATGGGCATTGCAGGTGCACATGACCACGGCCGCCGCGTCCCCGAGCGCCCTCCTGACCTCCTCAAAATCATGCCGCGAGGGGACGATCGGGAACGAGAGCGTCTCGGCGCGCGGGTGACGGGCGCGGAGGATTTCCGCCAGCCGGTCGAGCGATGAGACATTGTCCTCGATCGGGGTAAGGGGCCCCGTTTCCGGGGACAGGAGGAGAAGCTTCTGCGAGGGCTCAAGCCGCAGGGGAAGTATCGACCCGCTGTCGCCCACGAGGGTCAGCGCCGATTCCGCGACCTCCCGCGCCAGGGCGTCACCATCCTCGGCAGGCTTCGGGGGGGGACCCATGAGCCGCGCGCGGAGTTTCTCCTTGAAGTCGCGAAGCCGACTGAGGTTCCCCTTGATCTGCTCGGAGCGGAGCTTGGAGGCGCTGATCGCGTTCGCGAGATCGGCCATGGCGTTGATCTGCTGCGTGCTCGAATGGCAGATGAGGAGGAGATCGGCCCCGGCCCCGCAGGCCTTGACCGCCGCGTCGCCCGCGCCGCGGTGCATCTGCATCGCCTCCATCTCGAGATCGTCGGTGAGCACAATCCCCTCGAAGCCGAGCCGCTGCCGCAGCAGGTCCCTGATCACCGCTGAGGAAAGGCTCGCCGGCCTCGCCGACAGGGCCGGGTATCGCGCGTGGCCGACCATCACCCCGGAGACCCCCGCCTTCACGGCGCGGGCAAACGGAAGAATATCCTGGCGATCAAGCTCCTCGGCGTCCTTGGAGATGACCGGAAGCTCGACGTGCGGGTCCTGCTCGGCGAACCCGAGCCCGGGGAAATGTTTCGCCACGGACGCGATGCCCGCGCGCTCCAACCCCGTGATCATGGCCGTGCCGAACGCGGCCACGGTCTCCGGATCGTCGCTGAAGGCCCTGACGCCGATGACCGGATTGTTCTTGTTGGTGTTCACGTCGAGCACCGGGGCGAACACCATATTCACCCCGAGCCCCAGGAGCTCGCAGCCCATGCTGTAGCCGACGCGCCCGGCGAGCTCGACGCGGCCGGTGGCGGCGAGAGCCATGGGCGCGGGGAACCGGGTCGCACCGTCCGTCAGGCGGTGGACGGTGCCACCCTCATGGTCCAGCGCAACGAGGAGGGGGAGCTCGCTCACCCGCTTCCGCATCGCCTGCATCTCCGCGCAAAGCGCCGAGACCTGCCGCGCGTCGCGGATGTTCCTGGAGAAGAGGACGATACCGCTGACGCGCCGCCCGGCGATCAAGTCTTCGAGGACGGCCGTTGCGGCCTTGCCCTCGAAACCGAACATGAACCTCTCTCCATGCCGTCTCATCCGTTCACCCCGTCACCCCGTTGTACCGACGGACCGACCTTTAGGTCCTATAGGACCTATGCTGTTTTTCACCCCGCCTCGCGCACGAAATCCAGCACCCCCGCCGCGATCAGGCGCCCCGTCTCGCGGGCGTAGCCCGCGGAGAGGATGCGCGCCTCATCCTCCGGGTGGGAGAGGTAGCTGCACTCCACCAGCACGGCGAGGTAGTCGGTGGGCAGCACGACCGCGAAATTTCCGCGGCGGATCCCGCGCGAGGGCGCCCCCGCCGTATCGAGGCGCGCGAGGACCGCCCCCGCGAGCGCCTCGGACTGCGGCACGCCGTAGTACGCGCCCGCGCCGCGCCGGGAGAGCGGGTCGCAGCAGCCGGGGCAGGAGTCGTGGTGGACGCTCACGAAGATATCGGCTCCCTCCAGGCGCGCCCGCGCGATCCGCTCGTCGAGGGTGAGGGCCCGGTCATCGTCCCGGGTCAGCACCGCGCCGACTCCCCGCTCCTTCAGGAAGGCCGCCGCCTCTCGGGCGACTTCGAGGTTCACATCCTTTTCCCTTAACCCCGTCGGGCTCATCGCGCCCGTCTGCGCCCCCCCGTGCCCGGGGTCTATGACCACCCTGATCTTCCCGGGCTCCCTGCCCGGCGGCGCCTTGACCTCGAGCGCCAATCCCGTCTGCGTCCTCTGCACCGCGTGACCCCACTGCGCGCGGCCCCGCATCCGAACAACCGCGGAAAGTATATCAGCTTTCGTCTCCGGAATCTCGACCATTTCGACGGGGCCCGCGCCCCCGGCGCGCATCCGTTCGCGGACCGGGGAGACGCCGAAAACCTCGACCACGAGCTCCCGGGGGTCTTTTCCCCCCGAGATCCTGACCGGAGGGGCGCCGCTCACGGGGATGCGCACCGCGGCTCCACGCTCCGTCCGCTCGACCGACGGCGGCCCCGCCGACGACGGGGGCCATGCCCCCTCCCCCTTCACCGGCCTCACGGATTTCTTCGGGACCCACCAGCGCTCTCCCGATGAAAGCAGCGCGCGGTAATGGTCGCCGGCCTCCCCGCAAAGGTTGAGGCGCGTCCCCGGCTCCATGCGCCAGGCCTGAGCGCCTCCCGGGTCGGCGCTCGCGGGCGCGCCGTCCTCGCCGACACCGCCCCGGACAATCCGCGCATGGGGCGCCAACGTGATCCGCCCGGGCGACCGGGCCCTCACCGCGCGACCCCGGGCGTCGCTGAGACTGAACCGCGCCCGCGCGCCGGAGATCCGGTCTCCCTCCCTGATCCTGTAGAAGGCCCGATAGATCCCCCCAATCTCCTCCCCGTCATCGCCCTTCAGCGGCGGGACCTCCTCCATGGGGGCGTTCTTCACGATCTTTCCAAGGGACCAGGAAGCCTTCATCCCCGGGCTTCCCTTGCACTGCACGCGGAGCTCGTCCCCGGGCTGGAGGATCATGTCGACGGCGGGCTGCAGCATCTTCCGGTCCGCGGTAAGCGGCGATTCCGGAGATGTCACCAGGGGATCGCGGCAGGTGACGGCGAGGGGCGCGCGGTCCTCCGTGCCGCCGAGTCGCGCGACCACCTCGACCGTCGCGTCCCCGGCCGCGAGGAGCACGAGGCCCACGAAGGCACCCGTCGGATACACCCGGGACGGCTTCCCCCCGATCGTGACCGTGCACGACGGGTCGCACGATCCCGCGATGCGCACGCGCGTGAACTGCGTCACCAGGGGCGATTCCGGGTAGGTGATCCTGAGCCGGGTGGCTCCCCCTCCCTTCCCTTCCGAGGAGGGCGCGGAGAAGAGAAGGGCGAGGAGGGCGAGGGCGGCGGGGGTCATCGATCCTCCTCGATCTCGACAAGCGCATCGCGGGCTGCCGGAGCGTACTTCCCCTTCGGCTCGAGCTCGAGATATTTCTCGAGTTCCCTGCGCGCCCTTCCCAGGTCCCGCGGAGGATAGAGGAGGCCGAGCTGGAGGTGAGAGAATGCGTTCCCGGGGGAGAGGGCGATGGACTTCTCGAACTCCGCGATCGCCTCATCATCCCTGCCGGCCTTCTTGAGCTCCCACCCGAAGCTTCCGTGGAGGTACCCCGCCTTCTCCTCCGCGAGTCGCGACCCGCGCGAGTCGGGATGGCAGTCGAGGTGCTTCTCGAAATACCCGAGCGCGCGCTTCCTGTCGCTCTCCAGGAAGATGAGGCCGAGGTGCAGGTTCGCGTACGGGTCGCACGGCTCGCGCTCGAGGGCGGCGGTGAACGCCGAGACCGCCTCATCCTCCCTCTGCATCTTCTTGCAGCAGTAGCCGAGCATGCTGTAGGCGGAGGCGACGCCGGGCTCGACGACGAGCGCCTTCCGGTAGCACGCAGCCGCAGCCGCGTACTCTTTTCTCCGCATCAGGCCCTGCGCCTCGCTCTCGAGGCGGTAGAACTCCTCCTTCAGCGGCTTCCGGGGCGCGGTCTCGCGCGGCCTCTTCCGCTCCGTCTCGACGGCGACGCGCGTCCCGTCGCTCGTGACGGTGACGGTCCCGTCGAGGTCCGACCGGTACACCGCGCACCCCATCGATTCGAGGCGGTCGATCACCGACTGGTGGGGCAGGCGAAACCGATTCTCCTCCCCGACGCTGATGACCGCGATCTCCGGGCGGACCGCCTGCAGGAACGGAAACGAGGACGAAGAACTGCTGCCGTGGTGCCCCGATTTGAGCACCTGGCTCCGTACATTCCGGCGCGAGGCGAGGAGCTCCGCCTCCTCGTCGTGCTCCATGTCGCCCGCGAACAGGATCGCAGTTTTCCCGCAGGTCATGCGCAGGACGAGCGAGTTGTTGTTGTAGTCGTCAGGCGCGACCCCCCTTCCCCCGGCGGCCTGCACGACCATCGCCGTGACGCCCCCGCCCCAGTCGAGGGTCTCGCCGCCCCGGACGACGCGGTAGCGGGCCCCCGAGGATTTCGCCGACTCCATGAATTTACGGTATGCCTTCGCGGTGTGGGTAATCCCGTTGGTGAGGACCTCGCCGACCGGCATCGCATCGAGGACCTCGGTGAGACCGCCGTAGTGGTCGCCATGCTGGTGGGTGAGGATGACGGCGTCGAGCCTCGTCACGCCCCGGCGCTTCAGATAGGGAAGGACGACGGTCCGCCCCTTCGTCCACAGGCCGCCGTCGATAAGGACGCACTTCTCCGCGGTCTCCACGACCGCCGCGTCGCCGATCCCGCCCCGTCCCCACTGCCGCTCGAGGCGGCGCATGTAGGCGTCGGTCGTGTCCCCCGCGCCCGGATCTCCGGTCTTGCGGGTCACGTCGAGAAACGTCACCCGCACCGCGCCCTTCGGGACGCCCGCGGAGGCGCGGGCGCCGCACGGGAGAAAAACAATCGCGGCACAGGCGGAGATCAGGAATCTGCGCATTGGGATAGGATCCCGGGGTCAGGCGCTCACCCGGAGAACGGAAATCACCGCCATGAACACCACGATGAGCAGGAGGAGGAAAATCACGACTCCCGCGCACACCACCACGACCCTGGCGCTCATCGGGCGCATACCTCTCGAGGTCACGAACGGCCGGCAGGGAGCCCGTCCGAATAACGGGCTCCTGCTATCGGTACTCGATGCTGACCCGCTTCATCACGACATCCACCACGGGCTTATCCCCCGGCCCCTTCTTCACGGCCCCGATTTTCCGCACCACATCCATCCCCCCGACGACCTCGCCGAAGATGGTGTGACGGTTGTCGAGCCATGGCGTCGGGGCGAGCGTGATGAAGAACTGGCTCCCGTTGGTGCCGGGGCCTGCGTTGGCCATCGAGAGTATCCCCGCGTGGTCATGCACGAGGGAGGGGTGGAACTCATCCTCGAAGGCCGTCCCCCAGGCGCTCGTGCCCCCCCGCCCCGTGCCCGTCGGGTCGCCGCCCTGGATCATGAAGTTTTCGATGACGCGATGGAAGACAATGCCGTTGTAGTACCCCTTACCGGCGAGGAGGATGAAATTCTCGCACGCCTTGGGGGCCTTGTCGGGAAACAGTGTGCACGTGATCGTTCCCATCGACGTCTCGATGACCGCGACCGGCTGGCCCTTCTTCTGCACCGCGCCCTCCTTTTTTCCGTCTCCCGCGCCCTTGACGGCGCCGCCGGACGCCGCGCACGACGCCGCGAGCCCCGCCGCGACGGCGAGGGCGACCACCCGCGCGCCGCTCCGCACCCTGCCGACTCCTCCGCTCTTTCTCATGCGCTCCATGGCTCCCCCGTTAGTAGGCGGCCCCGCTCCCGCCCTTGCCCGAAACGATCTTGATGCTGGCGCTCGCGCCGAGGCGGGTCGCTCCCGCCTTGACCAGTTTCTCGGCATCCTCCTTCGAGCGGACGCCGCCCGAGGCCTTGACCCCCATCTCCGTGCCCACGGTTTTCCGCATAAGCGCGATATCCTCCGCCGTTGCCCCGCCCGTGCTGAACCCCGTGGAGGTCTTGACGAAATCAGCTCCGGCGCTCTTCGAGATCTCGCATGCCTTCACCTTTTCCGCGTCGGTGAGCAGGCACGTCTCGAGGATCACCTTGACGATCGTGCCCCCCTGCGCCGCGCGCACGACGCCGCGTATGTCCTTCTCGACCAGGCGGTAGTCGCCGGACTTGAGCGCGCCGACGTTCAGCACCATGTCACACTCCTGCGCGCCCTCGCCGATCGCGTTCCGCGTCTCGTACGCCTTGGTCTCGGGGGCCGACGCCCCGAGCGGGAACCCGATCACCGTGCAGACCTTGACCCCCGTGCGGCGCAAAAGCTTCGCGCACAGCGGAACGAACCAGGGATTCACGCAGACCGAGCAGAACCGGTACTCCGCCGCCTCGCGGCAGAGGGTCTCCACCTGCTTTTCGGTGGCGTCCGCCTTGAGCAGGGTGTGGTCGATCATGCCCGCGAGGTCGCCCGCCACCTTGCCGATGCCGCCCGAGGCGGATATGCGCGAAGCGCCGCTCGACATGAACTGGCGGACCGTCGCCTCGCGCGCCGAGGCGCAGCGGCCGCAGGCCGAGCAGATATCGGCGAGGCCGCAGGTCGGGCCCTCGCCCCCCCCCGGCGCGCCCTTCAGTCTCGCGAGCACCTCTTTCGTCACCAGCCGTGCAAGTTCGCCTGTATCCATAATTCCCCCGATGGTGTAATGGCGCAGCTTACGGTTATTTGTCATCCTCGATCGCCATGATCTTGTCCACCCGCTTCTGGTGGCGCCCGCCGCCGAACGGCGTCTCCAGCCACACCTTCACGATCTCTTTCGCCGCGGGCGTCGCGATCAGCGGGCCGCCGAGCGTGAGCACGTTGGCGCAGTTGTGCTCGCGGCTGTTGACCGCGGTCTTCACGTCGTAGCACATGGCCGCGCGTGCGCCCCGCACCTTGTTCGCCGCCATGCACGAGCCGATCCCGGCCCCGTCCACGACGATCCCGCGGTCATACTCGCCCGCCGCGACCGCGCGCGCCACTTTCGCGGCGTAGTCGGGATAGTCGACCGCCTCCTTCGTATAGGTGCCGAAATCCCTCACCGCGTAGCCGAGGTCTTCGAGATAGCCGCGCAAAAGGTTCTTGAGCTCGAGCCCCCCGTGGTCGGAGGCGAGGGCGACTTTCCTCGCGCGCTCGGGCGCCTTCGCGTCCGGCGCCTTCGTGTCCGCGGAAGCGCCGGACGCGGAGGCGGGATAACGGCCCACGACCTCCCTGACGATCCGTGCAATCCGTTCGCTGTCCGCCATCGGTCTCCTCCGATCCGGGACGCGTATTCACCCGGTCGGGAACGCGTGGCATACGCTAGCACACCCCCGCGCGGAGAGTCAATTCAAAAGCCGGTCTGACCATAATGGGTCAGGATTATCCTGCATTGCGTCCCACGGGTACGCTCGGGTATAATGGCCGAACTACAGGAGGCAGCACCTCATGAAAATGCTCGCGCGTACCGTCATTTTCGCGCTCGCCGCCGGCGTCGCGTTCGCCGGCGGAGTCGATATCAAGATCAACAAGGACGCCATCGCCGTGAGCCCGATGGATGCCCAGGGTGTCGTCACCGTCCAGGGGATGCCGGGGGCCGTGATGGGCGGGATGCCCCCCGTCCGCGTCATGGCCCAGAGCAAGAAAACGAAGCTGAGCAACGCCGGCATGGTCGGCCCCGACGGGGGCTTCATGGTCCAGGTCCCCTCGATGATGAAGGACTCGATCAAGCTGACCTTCATCGGGGCGGACGGAAAGAAGAAGGACCACAAGGTGAAGGCCCCCGTGGCGGGGGCGATGCTGCCGGCCCCGCAGGTCCGGACCGAGGTGAGGACCGAGACGACGACCATTCCGGTGGGCGAGCAGGCTCAGCCCGGCGATGCCGGGCCGCAGGCGATGCCCCCGGGCCAGCCCCCCCCTCCCCCGGACTCACAGCCGGATATGCCGCAGCCCGGCGCGCAGAGCGACTCCCAGATCATCAAGGGTGAGAAGGACCTGAGCGCGTCGGGGGGGGTGGAGTAGGCAACGTCGTCGGGCGGCGTCTGGAAAGCGGCTTTCTTTGTAGGATACACGTTAGTCTGCCCTGCGACGGAGTGAGGAGACAGGGCGGGGGGTGTGGAGGCGCCGTTGGGATTCAGTAGCTGAACCTGATCTGCTCTTTCCTGATCTTTCCGTCCGGCTGGTGGAGGACGGAGCCGGCATACCGCTCGTTCATGAAATAGACCGTCCGCATCGTGGGCTTGGACCCAGGCCTCCCCGCGTAATAGTAGTTCCACTTGCGGTCGTAGCGTACGCCGTTCTCGGTGTGCGCGGCTGTGCCCACCCCGATCTTCTCCCTCGGCTGGCCGAACTTCCTCACTATCCGCTCATGGTCGCTGACGAGCGCGCTCCTACGGCCCGACGAGGCCCCGGGCTGCACCAGGTCTCCGATCTTGCCGAGCAGCTCCTGCACCCGGTCGCACCCGCAGAGGGTGAGGAGGGAGGAGATGACGCACACCGTTGCGAGGGTGCGGCATTTTCTGTTCATCAGGCCCATCCGCGGCGATCCGCGTTCATCCGCGTCCTATCATTCCACAATAATGTTCGTGAGCGTCCTCTGTACCCCAGGCACGTTCTGTATCCGCGAGACGATGAACTCCCCCAGCACGCCGACGTCGTCCCCCTCGACGCGCGCGATGATGTCGTAGGGGCCCGTCACCGAGTGCGCCTCCATCACGCCATTGATGGCCGAGATCTGGTCGCGGATCTCCAGCGCCTTGCCCTGCGTCACCTCCACGAAGATGTACGCGCTCACCGCCATGGCAGACCTCCCGGTTGTCCGGCCTCAGTTGTACCACAGGCCGAGGCGTGACGCAACCATGCACTTCTCTTCAGAACGGACCACCTCGTAGGTAACCATTCATGGCCACCTACGAGGTGGAACTGATTCCGGGTGCACGTACTGATCACAGCATGGTGACAGTGATCGTCTTGTGGAACCTGGCGTTCTCTCGCGCCTGGGGCATCTCGGCGGGTATGACCGCGACCTCGAAGACATAATCCCCCGCGGAGATCGAGGTCGGGACCGCGCCGTTGTAGACGGCCGCGGGGTAGCCGTTCGGGAGCCCCGGCACGCGGGCCAGGGCGCCTTTGAACGGGCTCACCGCGCTCTGGTACACCGTGAATATCTGCCCCCACGGGGTTGTCACAACCGAGTAGGCATTGAAGCCGAATGACGTCTCGGCTATCGCCGAAACCGAAACGTTGACGTTGAGCGCGTCCCCCCGCCTGACCATCATGTTGCCAATGCCCACAGTGGCGAACGCGTTCGCCACGGCGGCGTACTCGGCCCCCCTCCCGTAGAGGTCGCTGCACGATTGGAGGGCAAGGTCGCGGAGCTGGGTAAACGTGGTCGTCGTGGCGCAGTACTGCGTCTGGGTCTTGTACCAGATCTGCTCCCCCTTCTGGACGCCGATCGCCTGGCAGATCAGGTAGAAGGTGTGCGAGATTATGGACATGTTGATGTGCACGCCGCCGTTGTCCTCCGTCGTGGTGACGTACTCGTCCATGTTCGCGGGCAGCGCGCCGAATGAATAGGGGCTCTGGGTATAGCCGAGGTGCGGGTCCTGGAGATTCCGGCAGTACCCCGGCGAGGCGATCCAGCACCCCTCGCCGTTGTAGAGATGCGCGTTCGGGTCGCCCGCCGAGGCCCTGAGCGCGTACGAGAACGAATCCGAGAACGCCTCGTTGATCGCCCCTGACTGGTTCTTGTACTCGAGGTTGCAGGTGTAGTTCGTGACGCCGTGCGTGAGCTCGTGCGTCACGCAGGAGAGGGAGCCCGACTGGCCGAGCGCAACCGAGTAATCGCCCCTGCCGAAGAAGACGGCCCCTTGCGGAAAGTAGGGACTCGAGGGATTTTTCGACCACATCGCGTTTGTCGCATCGGAGCCGAACATGCAGTTTGTGAGGACGTTGATGGTCATGCCGTTGTTGTCGATGCTGTTCCTCCCGAAATGGCTCAGCCAGTAGTCGTATACCTTGCCGGCGTTGTAATGGCCCGAAAAATCCCATACCGTGTTCGATCCGGAAAACAAGCCCGCGAAATTGGTAGTCCACCGAGCGCATATGTACATGGGTTGGTAGAGCGAGGTTACGTCCTGCATCCCCGCGTTCATGGTCCCGATATATCCCTTCCCCGTCGACGGGTTGAACATCGGCTTGGTGGTATCCGCAAGTCCATAGCCGGGCCAGTTATAAATACCGGACTGATCCCAATACGGCGGGACGTACAATGGAGTCCAGTCCAGCCAGAAAGCGTATCGCCAGGGTTGATAGTACCCATGCACGCTGATCGTATCCCCGAGCACCCCCACCCCCGTGAGCACCGCGTCCGCGTACTTCGCGTCGTTCCACTTCTCGATGAGCGTCCCCGACTTCGCGTCCACGAAGCATTTCCACTCTCCGGCCGGTTTCGAGGCCGCGAGCGTGAGGCACCAGGCGAGGCGATAGACCCCGTCCATGGGATATATCATCAGCTCGGGGCCGATCGTGTTGCGCAGGTCCGCTTCCGCGATCCCGAGCGCGGCCTTGGCGATGGTGACCGCCTCGGCGGGGGTGACTGCCGGCGCCGTGTCGAGGGAGATGCCGGGCAGGTAGTTCCCGTTCACGGAGGTGAGGTTCCCGTCCGCGTCGAGATGGGCGAGGAGGTCGCCCCCGTACACGGGCACCCCCCGGTGGCGCTGTGCGAATCGGAGCGTGCGCAGTCCGTGCTGATCGGTCTCTGCGTTGGCGAGGTTCAGTTCGCCCGACGCATCACGGATGCCGAAGATGTCCCGGTTCCTGTCGAGGAACGCCTTGACGGCCGCCTCTTCCGCGGCGCCCGCCTTCCGGCCGCTGAGAGAGAAGCTGCCCGAGAGGAGGTACGGCACGCCGGTCTTCGCGTTATACTTCACCTCGACGGGGGCGGCCGATTCGGCGCTCATGCGCGCGGCGGCGTCGGACTGCATTCCCGTCGCCATGAAACCGGCCTTCTCCTCCGCGGGCCTGCCGATGGTGTAGTCGGTGATCTTCCCCGGATAGTACTGCGCCCCCGCCATCGCGGGGAGCAGCGCCAGCGCCGCGCCGAGACAGAAAAGCTTTTTCATTGCGCCGCCCTCCCTCTTGAAACCATGCCCAATCCATTATATATACATCCTCACGCGATGAACCGCAAGGAGTGCGCGAATCCGCTGTCCCGTCGCGCGCGGGACGGAACGGGTCCAGGCAGAAAAATAGGGCAGCCCAGCGGGTGCCGTGCTGCCCGTTTCCCGTCGATCGTGTCAACGTTCTCCCGAGAAACCAGAACCCGGTAACCAGTACCCGTACTATCACCCCCACCCTGCCCTCCCCCTTCATAAGGGGGAGGGGGATAATGCGGGAGCCCTCCACGAGTGACCCTGTACCAACGAGAAACTGTTTTAGTTCAGCGTGAACGGCACGGTGTATATGGGACCGATCAGACTGAGGCTATAGGCATTTACGGCCCCGCTCTCGACGTAGTACGTGCCCGGGTAGAGATTCCTCCACCAGACGCCGCACAGGAACAGGCCGCTGAGCGGCCCGGTGGTGGTGATCGAGTAGGGGGTGTACGGCATCGGGTACGGGTACATCACCAAGCGCGAGGTGAGGTAGTAGGTCCCGTAGTACGGCGTCACGATCCGGACGAACGGATAGCACCACGTGGTGAGCGTGTCCGTGGACGCGTAGAGATCTATCTGGTCCGAAGCGGCCGAGAAGCTCGTCTGGTCCGGGTCCACGCGGACGGGGCACGGGGGCTTCGGTGTGGGCGTCGGGGGCTGCGGGGTGGGCGTGGGAATGGGACCGCCACCGAAACTGACGTCCACGGTATAAAAGCGGACGACGGGCCACCATCCGCTGTTATAGTACTGGCCATCGTAATTGATGTTCATTTTCAGATGGTTGATGCCGTTGGGACGGTTCCCGCTGGCGGTTCCCCAACTGTTCACCACGATCCAGTACTGGTTCGAGAGATTGTCGTCGTTGTAGCCGACGATGAGCTCCGCATGCCCTCCGAACCCGGAGTCCGCGGTCGCGCCGTAACAGAATTCCGGGCTCCACAGCACGGTCTCGTTATTGTTATTCCAGAAATTCCGGTAATTGTCCCAATCGACCGTCCTGGGCAGCCAGAACCCCCAGTAGACCGCCTTGCCCTGGGCGAGCACATTCTTTATGTTTGCGATCGCAGTCGCCTGTCCCACTCCCGTCGTGGTGATCAGGGATGCGGAGATGGAATTGAGCGGGTAATTTGGGGAGGTGGAAATACTGGAGCAAGCCACCGCCGGGGCCGAGCTACAGTCCGGTGCTGTTCCGCCATCAGCAAAACTTGCCCCGCTGTTCGACCATGGGACCGCGATTCCCTGCGCGGCATACCAGGTGGCGAACCCGTAGGGGTTGCCGCCGCAGCAGGGGAACGTGTCGGTCTTGCAGGAGTTTATGAACTGGATGGAAAGGCGGTCCGCGATGCCGTACGAATAGTTGTGCCATATCTCCATGCATCCCGTCGCCGCCCACGTCCAGCAGTCGCCGCAGTTGCCCTGATTGCGCTCCGCGGGGATATACGGCAGATAGCCGAGCAGACTGGCCGATCCCCTCTTCGGCTTTATGGCGGGGTCGATATAGGCCTTCGGCAAACTCATGTCCTGCGCCATCCATTGCTTAAACGTCGCAAGGTCCGGCTGCATGATTGTGCATTCGTTTTGCGCCATCAGCGCCGTGCTCATGGGAAACAATGCCGACAGCAGCACAAGGAACAGAATCGCTTTCTTCATCGCGCCCCTCCTGTAGTGGTGGGAACCCAAAGCCACACTCTATGTTACCCCAAAAGCGCGCGCGGTTCAACGGCAGAACCACCCGCGGGAAATCAGAAACCGATACGAACCGGCGGACCCCAATCGAAGGCCCGTTTCACTGCACCGTCAGGGCCTCCCGGCTCACCGAGCCCAGGTAGTTGAGGCCGGTGTCCACCGCCCCGCCTTCGATGTAGTACGTCCCCGGCGCGACCTCGCTGAACGGGAGAGAGAGAACGGGATACCCGCTGACGGGTGACGCGAGCACAAACGGGCCCCCATCGAGATATGACGACGGCTCCGGGGCAAGCCCGCGTCCCGCGGTGTAGTAGAGGACCTGCCCGTCGGGGAGAACGAACCTCACGAACGGGAAGAACAGGGTGGAGATCGCCTGGACATCCGCAGAGACGTCGATCAGGTCGGTCCGGGAAAAGCTGGTCCGGGCAGGTCTCAGAGCGACCGGGGGGCCCTGCGGGGGCCCGCCGCCGGTATATACGAAATATGCCGCGCCACACGCGACGCGGGCGGACATGTACCGTATCCTCATGTAGCCGCCCTCGCCCCAGTTCTCCGTGCCGTAAGAGTTTCTCAGTATCCAGCATCCCCCTCCCCCCTCGGGGGGGGTGTCGTCCCATCCCACCAGCGAGACTGCGTGGTCTACATCGCCGCAGGAGGTGTTCGCATCCTCGTATACTCCGCCTATGTAGTTGTCGAATCCGGGTGTGGTCTGGAGCCCCGTGTCCACCACCCCGTACGTCATAATCGCCGTCTTTATCGCCCCGACGTCAAGACTGGGGATCGGGTGCCAGCTCCCGAACTTCACCCTCGAGGCGGTCTGCGCCGCCGGCGGGCAGCTCTGCGGGTCGGCGTCCGAGTAGGGGAACACCGACTCGTAGCAGATGCCCACCTCCGCCAGCGCCTGGAGCTCCATGTAGGAGTCGTCCGAGCCGTCGCATCCGTAGAAATACCCGGTGTACTGCGGCAAACTGCCGAGGCACCACGCGATGAACGCCTCGGAAAAGTCCGCGCAGGCCCCGTCGTAGAGTCCGAGGGCAAAGTTGTACGCCCCCTCCGCCGCGGCCGCAGCCCCGAAGGCGTAGCACGAGCCGCAATTCCCCTGATTCTGGATGGGGCCGATGTAGGAGCGGCCGTTGAAGCTCCTCCAGTCGAAAGCCGCCGGGAGCGCCTTCCCGAGATGGTTCACGAGTGGGCCGATGTCGTCTGACGCCCGCGCCGCAAACCGCCCGCGACGGCGGCCGCGCATCGCCTCCCTCTGCTCGGGAGACAGATCGCCCACCCACGTGTGCCCGACCGTGTACGAGTAGCCATTGCGGGCGATATCCGCCCTCATCGCATCGAGCGCGGCGTCCGCCGCCGCGGCGGAACGGCCGCTCCCGCCCGCGCGCGAAATCGCGGGAAAAGCGAACAGAAAAAGGAACACGGCGGGAAACAGAAAAATCTTGCGCGTGATACTCACGAGATTCTCCCTTTTTTTCGTCCGCCGCGGCGCGTCAGCGGACGATGATCGTCTTCTGGTCCACGTAGCCGGGGACCGCGCTCTCGGGCCCCGTCGGCGCGATCCCCGCCGGCACAAGACCCGCGACAATCCGATAGTCGCCCTGCGCGCCGGGCGGAATCGTCATTTCGAGAAGGCGGGACCGGACGGGGGCCCAGAATCCCGGGACATCGGTATCGAGGGGCGCGGCGCCGGGGCGGAGGGCGGCAGGATTGCCGGGGACGAACGAGTAGACGGTCCCCCCGGGGCCGAAGACGACTCCCCAGACGTCGACCGTCTGCCAGAGCATCTGGACCATCGCATCCACGATGAGAGGGCTTCCCCCGGAGACGGAACTGGCGTTCATGATCAGGGCAAGCGGCGGCACGGGCGTGGGAGCGGGAGGAGAGACGGGTGTCGTGGTGGGAGTCGGCGTGCTCACCGCCCCGCCGCCATACACGAGGTAGCAGACCGCGCAGGAGACGGCCGCCGAGGTGTAGCGTATCCTCATGTAGCCGCCCTCGCCCCAGTCCGGCCCCCAGGAATTTCTCAGTGTCCAGCATCCCCCGCCCCCCTCGGGCGGGGTGTCGTCCCATCCCACGAGCGAAACCGCGTGATCCGCTGTTTCATTGTAGCAGGGCGACGCGGTGCACGCGGTATTCGAGTCACTGTAAATCCCGCCGGCGTATGCATCCCACGCGCTGGTCGTCTGGACCGCCACATCCACCACGCCGTACGTCATGATCGCGGTCTTAATCGCCTCGATATCGCCGCACGGGACCCTGTACCAGGAAGCAAAGACAGCCCTCGGGGCTGACCATGTCGTGGAGGGACAGGTCTGCGCGGCGGCCGACGAATACGGGTAGGCGGATTCGTAGCAGATCCCCTCGACCGTCAGCGCCTGGAGTTCCTGGTAGTCGTAGTCGGCGCCATCGCACCCGTAGAAATGCGGGTTATACGCGGGCAGACTCCCCACGCATCCGGCGATGAACGCCTCGGAGAAATCCGCGCAGGCCCCGTCGTAGAGGCCGAGGGCGAAGTTGTACGTTCCCTCCGCAGCAGCCGCCGCCCCGAAGGCGTAACAGGAGCCGCACGACCCCTGGTTCCGGACCGGGCCGATGTAGAAATGGCCGTTGAAGTTCCTCCAGTCGAAGGCCGCCGGGAGCGCCTTCGAGAGATGTTTCTCGAGAGGGCCTATCTCGTCGGAAATGGCCGTCGCGAAAGACGACGCGCGGCGGCCGCGCATCGCTTCCCTATGCTCGGGGGGCAAATCATACACCCAATTGTGGCCGACCTTGAACGAGCAGCCGTTGTGCGCGATCTTGGCGCGAAGCACCTCGATCGAATCATTCCTCTCGAAGGCGAGCGGGGTCCCAGGGGGAGCGGCAAGCGAGGCGCACACACACCCAAAGAGAAGCAGGGCCGCCAGGGATGGGGACCTCACGATGCGCGGCATCGGGGGCATTTTCATCTGCATGAAATATAGCACAGGACCTGACAGGATACAATATCCCCATCGAGAATAATTACTACTACTCCAATCTCTTTGATGGGAGGGAGTTACACTGCCCCTCCCCTCGCTGGAGAGCATCGTCGAAGGCGCCGGGAGGGCGGCTGATGACGCCCACGGGCGGCCGGGAATGTAGTATAATGCCGCAGTGATGAATACACAGACCCGCGGTCCCGCGATCAGGGGGAACATACACCTCTTCTACTGCTATGAGCTCGCCTACGCGGTGAAGGTGGACACACTCGAGAAGCTCCTCAGCAGCCAGGAGACCGAGGGGGTCATCTCGATGCGCCGATCGAAGAGCCACTACCTTCGCTTCGAGAGCCTCCCGCTCATCATCAGGCTCGGCGAGGAGAAGGTCAGACTCCAGGGGAAAACCGTTTCCGTCCCTGTCCAGGCGCGCGTCTTCGATTTCGGCGTGGTGAGCCTGCGCTTCAAGCTCCCGTTTAGCGGCGATTTCGGGGAACTCGTCGCGCTCTCCGCGGAGCTGTTCGAGGGCGAGCCGTTCCTCCCGCTCTCGGCGCACTACCTCAGGAAGATAAAGGAGATCGTCGCCCCCGCGCTCTACCGCCCGATCGAGAGCGACCTGATGGAGGATTACGCGGTCTTCCATGTCACGGGCATCGAGGAGCCGTTCACGGGCCAGCAGCTCCTCGATAGGCACGGGAAAGAGATCGCCATGATCCTCAGGGCCGAGGAGCGCAGCCTGAGCGACCAGGAGACGGCGAACGCCCTTTCGAACGGTTTTTCCTACTACCCCGACGACGTGCTCGTGGTGGACTGGGACCGCGCGTTCCTCTACGACAAGGAGGAGTATACGGACCATATCCACATCATCGAGTTCGCCAACACGCAGCTCCTCGACATGCGCTACTACGACCGCTGGCTGGACGGGGAGCTGGACACTCTCGCCCGCGACGTGTACGCCGAAGGGGCGCGGGACCCGATACTCGGCGGCGCGGGCGTGGGCAGGCTGTCGAAGCGCACGATGACGCTCATGACGGACGTCATCTGGCTCACCGACCAGATCGACAACTCGCTGAAGGCGATCGACACCCTCTACGCGGCGCGAGTGCACCGGGCGATCGGCGCGAGGCTCTACCTCGCAGAGTGGAAGCGTGGACTGGACCGGAAACTCTCGGCGCTCCGCGAGATGTCCGACACCCTTACCATGCGCGTCTACAACCTACGCTCCACGATCCTCGAGCTCTCCATCGTCATCCTCATCCTGTTCGAGATCTTCATGGCGCTCGTCCGGTGAGGGGGGCTGAAGCCCCCGCCACGGACCTGTCCGACAGGCTTTCCTGCAAAAGGAGGACCGGGGTGTTGAACAGATCGGACTCGC
Organism: Chlamydiota bacterium; assembly: GCA_037133055.1. Lineage (GTDB taxonomy): Bacteria > Auribacterota > Tritonobacteria > UBA1439 > UBA1439 > UBA1439. The sequence goes on along the minus strand of JBAXOY010000031.1, from coordinate 4,224 downwards.
TCATGCCCGCCGCTCTTTTCTGAACCACCCCTTCGTCTTCTTGCAGATCCACACAAGCCATAGCATGGTGGGCACCTCGATGAGGACCCCAACCACCGTCGCGAGCGCCGCCCCCGAGGAGAGTCCGAAGAGGAGCGTCGCGGTGGCGATGGCGACCTCGAAATGGTTCGAGGCCCCGATCATGGCGCTCGGCGCCGCGTCCTCGTAGGTGAGGTTCAGGATCTTCGCGAGCCCGTAGGTGATCCAGAAGATCAGCATCGTCTGGAGGAAGAGCGGGATGGCGAGCCAGAGGATGGTGAGCGGCTTCGAGGTGATGATCTCCCCCTTGAACGAGAAGAGGAGGACCAGGGTGAGAAGAAGCGCGATGACGGTGATGGGGGTGAGGATGTGGAGGAACTTCTCACTGAACCATGCCTCCCCCTTCGCGCGGATTACCCATTTCCGCGAGTAGTAGCCGGCTACGAGCGGGAGCGCCACGTAGATCGCGATCGAGAGGACGAGCGCCTGCCACGGGACCGGGATGCGCCCGACGCCGAGGAGGAAACCCCCGAGGGGGCCGTACAGGACGAGCATGGAGAGGGAGTTGATCGCCACCATGACAAGCGTGTGCCCGTCGTTCCCCTTGGCGAGGTAGCCCCAGACAAGCACCATCGCCGTGCAGGGGGCGATGCCGAGGAGGATGCAGCCGGCGAGATAGCTCCGCCAGAGCGGCACCTCGAGCATTTTCATCCCGCCGTGCATGACCACCCTTCCCGCGCCGTACATCGCCCCGAGATCGAGGTTGAGGCCGAGCGGCATCTTCACGTAATCCACCGCGTCAACCCCGATGAACCTGATGAAAAGGGTGCCCAGGAAAAAGACCCCGATCGCGTACATGGTGAACGGCTTGATGGCCCAGTTCGCGAACAGCGTGAGGGCCACCGGCTTCGGCGTCTTCCCCGCGCTGATCACCTCCGCGAAGTCGATCTTTACCATGATCGGGTACATCATGAAGAAGAGGCAGATGGCGATGGGTATCGACACCGCCGGCGCGCCGCCCACGTAGATGGCGAGGCCGTCCAGGAACGTCGCAACCCCCGGCGCGATCCGTCCCAGGAATATCCCCGCGACGATGCACAGGATCACCCATACCGTGAGATACCTCTCGAAAAAACCAAGCCCCCGTGCGGCCTGTTTCGCCGACGCGCTCATCGCCTGTCCCTCCCGGTTTCCGACCTCATTTACCGCGCCGTTTTTTTTCCTCCATCTTCTTTCTCATCCACTCGACCATCGCCTTACCCTTCTGGTGCTGCGCGCGCTCCTCCTCGGTCTTCGGCTCCTTTTCCGGGTGCGTGACGCGCCAGGTGATCTTCCCGGAGAGCGGGGGCTTCCTGATCGCGCCCGGATCGTAGAGGCGGTACCCGCGGAACTCCGTCGGCTCCTCCTGGTAGCAGGCCTGCACCGCCCCCCGCACGAGGTCCACGGATCCCTCGTTCAGGAAATCCACGAGCGTCACCTGCTCGCGAAACCGCTCGATGTGCTCCATTGGGATGTTGAAAAGATAGGGGGTGGGCGATTCGGACCCGATGATCCTTTTCCGAGCGTCCACGCCGTTTTTCACGAGCGCGGCGACCGCGGCACCCGTCAGGTGCCCGGGCGACTCGGGGCCGAGCTGGACGAGGTAGCGGATGTTGGGATTCGCCGTGATGTTGAGGACGACCTTCTCGAGGCCGATGTTCTCCGTCTGAAGCGTCCCCGCCAGCGCCGCCCCCGTTTCCACCGCCGTCCGCACCAGCATTTCATAGTCGGGGGGCGTCTCCTCCCTCCTGCGGTTGAGGATGACGCAGACGGCGACGGGGGAATAGTCGTTGCCGCGGAGGTAGCACCCTTCTTCCGGCGGATATTCCGGCGACGGCTCGACCTTGTAGATCTCTCCCATATCCTCCCCCCTGCACGCTACCGCGCGATCCAGATGAGATAGCCCCCCCCCAGCATGACAAGCGCCCCGCAGACCTTCTTGAGAATGACCGCGCCCCGGGATCGCTCGTTCCAGTCGAGGTACCGCTGGACGGCCTCCGAGTACGTCCCGGCGAGCACGATCACCGCGCAGTGCCCCGCCCCGTAGGCGAGGAGCAGCGCGATCCCGTACCAGAGCCTCGTCGCGGCGAGGCTGAACGCCACCCCCAGCATCGGGGCCATGTAGGCGAACGTGCACGGCCCCAAAGCGATCCCGAAGGCAAGGCCGAGGATGAAGGCGGCGAGGAGCCCCTTCCTCTTCGAACCAACCCCGGTCGGCGCCGTCCAGGGGGCAGGGATACATCCCAGCAGGTGCAGGCCGACCGCGAAGAAAATCACCGCCACGAGGTAGTTGCCCCATCGGCCGAGGTCGCCCATCATGCGCCCCGCCGCGGCGGTGGCCGCCCCCACGAGCCCTATCGTGATCAGTATCCCCACCGCGAAAAGGGCGGAGACCTGAAACGCCCGGCGCGTCGAAATCCTTCCGAGATCGTCGATGAACCCAACGATGAGCGGAATGCTCGCGAGATGGCAGGGGCTGAGCACAATCGAGAGCACGCCCCACGCGAAGGAGGCAGCCAGAGCGACGGGCGGCGCCCCCCCGACCGCGTGCGTCAGAGAGGTGAATATCCTTTCGAGCATCTCTTCATCCCCGAAGTGGTCACTTCAGCTCAACCCCGAGCTTTTTCCACTGCGCGAGGATGTCCTCCTTCGCCATGAACCCCTCGTGCCGGGAGAGCTCCTTGCCCGAGGCGTCGATGAACACCTGCGTCGGGATCAGGCGGATGCCGTAGTTGCGGGCGGCGTCCGGGTTATCCCCGACATCGATGAACTCGACATCGAGCCGGCCCGCGTACTCCACTTTGAGCCCGGCGAGGATCGGCGCCATCTTCTTGCAGGGGATGCAGAACGTCCGCCCGAGGTCCACCAGGCGTGGGATCCTGTGTGCCGGCTCTTCCCCCCACGCGCACGAAACAAGGACAGACACGGCGACCGCGGCGATGGCGCAACGCGTTCGATTGACTCTCATCTTTTACCCTCCATGACTCGGCGTCAACCGAGGCGGCCGAATATCATCCCGACAACCGTCGACATCATGACCACCAGAAAAACGAACACCGCCGTCTTCTTCACCCCAAGGATGCTCCGTATGACGAGCATGCTCGGGATGGAGAGCGCCGGCCCCGCGAGAAGGAGGGCCAGCGAGGGCCCCTTCGCCATCCCCAGTTTCTGGAGCGCCTGGACGATCGGGATCTCCGTGAGTGTCGCGAAATACCAGCACGCCCCGACGAACGAGGCGACGAAGTTGGATACAAACCCGTTGTCGCCGACGAGACTGGCGACCGCCTTCTCCGGGATGAGCGCGGAGACAAAGCCCGTGACGAAAACACCTCCGAAAAGGAGCGGGACTATCATCCTGGCGAAGCTCCATGTCTGGGACATCCACGCGCCGAACTCCCCGCGCGTGAACCAGAGCGCGCACATCACGGCGACGGCGAGCCCCATCGCGCCCGCAAGGCACCAGCGGACGCGGTGGATCTTCACCGTGAGACTCTCCTCCTGAGAGATCGAGCGGATATCCCCCCGCTTGATCTCCACCTGTTCGCCCGCCTCGCCGTTTTCGATCACCTGAAAGTTCACCATGTCGCGCGTTTCGTACCGCATGTTCCCATTCAGCTCACGGCCGTCGTTCATGACGAGGGTGAAATTGCCGGGGGTGGACCAGTCGGAGAATACCAGGAAGAGCACAAGGCAGAGGAAGAAGAGGGATGTCTTCCAGAGCGGACGCGCGGGGGGCGATTCGTCGAGGGCGAACCCCTCCATCCTGCGCGTCTCTCCCCTCCGGAATATGCCCGCCATGAGGAGGCCGATGACGACGGCGAAGGCGATCGACCCGACCGCGCGCCAGAGGCCGATGTCGAAGCCCAGCACGCGCGCCGTGAGGAATATCGCCATCACGTTGATCGCCGGGCCCGAGTAGAGGAAGGCGCACGCGGGGCCGAGCCCCGCGCCCATCGTGTAGATGCCGGCGAACATCGGAAGAACGCTGCACGAGCAGACCGCGAGGACACAGCCCGAAACGGAGGCGACGCCGTAGGCGACGGCCTTGTTCGAGCGCGGGCCGAGGTGCTTCATGACGGAGGCCTGCGACAGGAACGTCGCGATCGCCCCCGCGATGAACATGGCCGGGACGACGCACGGAAGCGTGTGGTTCCTCGCGTACCACTG
>JBAXOY010000030.1:0-27703 GCA_037133055.1 Chlamydiota bacterium | reverse complement strand
TGTTCAAGGATATCGCGGACGCCGACGCAATCTGCCACGTCGTCCGCGAGTTCCGCGACGAGACGGTGTACCACGTCGACGGATCCGTGGACCCGTTCAGGGACATCGACGCCGTGAACGCGGAACTCCTCCTCCACGACCTCGTCTTCGCCGAAAATCGGATCGAGAGGATCGACCACGCGCTCAAGAAGAAGGCCGACGACGCGACGCTCCGCGAGAAGGCGCTCTTCGGGAGGATCAAGGCCCATCTTGAGCACGAACTCCCCCTGAGGACCCTCCCCCTCACCCCGGAAGAGAGAAAGATGATCGCGGGCTACCCGTTCATCACGGGGATGCAGTTGCTCCTCGCCTTGAACGTGTCGGAGGAGGCGCTCCGCGACCGCGGCCTGCTCGAACGGGTCGCCGCGCGCTACCGCCCCCACGGCATCCACGCCATGACCGTCTCCGCGAAGGTGGAGTCGGAGATCGCGCGGCTCGAGTCGGAGGGGGAAAAGGCGGCATTCCTGGAAGCCCTGGGGATCGCCGAGCCCGCCGTCGACGCCCTGAGCCGGCTCTGCCTCACGGCGCTCGAACTCGTCTCCTTTTTTACCGTCGGCGCCGACGAGGTCCGGCAGTGGCTCGTGCAGGCAGGCTCACCGGCCCCGGTCGCGGCGGGCGTCGTGCACTCGGACATGGAGCGCGGGTTCATCCGGGCGGAGGTGATGAAGTACGACGATCTCGCCGGGCTCGGGAGCGAGGACAGGGTCAAGGAGGCGGGGAAAGCCTACCTCAAGGGAAAAGACTATATCGTGGAGGACGGCGACATCCTCGATATACGTTTCAGCGTGTAGGGGCGTCCGCCCGCTCCGCCGTCTCCAGATCCGCCGACCTGTCGCCCCCGAGATCCATCCTCCCGAACGCGCTCCCAGCCCCCGGCAGGACCAGGAGGAACCGCGTGCACGGGTCGATCTCGGCGGTCCCCGAATCGAGCGTGAAATCGAGGACGTGGCCCCCGAACGCCCTGTCGTCCGACAGAAAGTGCAGGTGATAGCCCGGCACGGTGATCCCGCCGGCGTAGCCGGGAGAGCGGAACCCGAGCAGGGTCCCGGAGATCCCTTCCCTCTCGAAAACCGACTGGGCTTTCGTCACCTGGACAAGCGGCGGGTACGGCTTCTCCTGGGCGGTAACACTCCGCGTCTTCACCGCCGAAAAACGTCCCCGCGCCCGCACCGCGCAGAAGAGGTTCATCTCCGGGAATGCGCGGTCGATGCGCGCCTCGAACGCGCGCATCTCCATGCCGCGATCGAGGGGCACCTCGATCTCCGGCGTGAACCGGGCCACCATCGCGGTGGGGGTGGTCGTTGTGCCGGGGGGCACGCGCACGCTGCCGTCGGCCCTCATCTGGTACACCGTTCCGTCGAGCACCACCATCTCGCCGTCGAGCCGATCGAAAGTCCCGATGCCAAGGTCTCCGTACCGGCGCAGCTCCGCGCACGCGATCTGCCCGTCATACGCCCCGGCGAGCAGCGCCCCTATCGTGGATACCTGCGTGATGGTGTGCGCGGGGGGGCGGCAGCAGCCGGCGATGAGGATCGCCGCGGCGAGGACCATCCAGGGGGCGCGCGGGATCCGTCGCAGCCATTTCATTCTCGACTCCTCATGGTCGCGGCGCGCGGGACACCGGGAGGCCTGGGGGGAGCGGGGGGACAGGGAGGCGCCATGACGCCGCGGGCCTCAACTGTAGAACTTTTTCACGAACTGCGCGATGACGTCCACCTCGGCTTCCGTCCCGGCGATGAACCCCATCCTGATCTGATACCGGTCGCGCTCGTTGTCGCACGGCTTCGCGTCGATCACCTCTCCCCTCAGCCTGACGAGATCGTCGTCCGGCTGGAACGCAAATTCGATCTCGATGAGTGTGCCCGGGGACAGGCACTCGGCCCCTTCGAAAAACAGGCCGTCCGCGGCGGGGCCGCCGTGCAATTCCTCGGGCACAATCGGCTCTTTCACCGGGATCGGACGATGCTTCTCGAGCTCTATGCTGACACTGCTGGCGGATGGATCGCGCGTGGCGAGTGTCCGGCAGCGTACCGACGCCCAGGAGGGGATGCGAAGGTAGCGGCCGTGCGCCCGTGGCGGTTTGTCGGCATCTCTATTCATCGCGCGCTCACCCTCCCGACCCATGCGGCATACTACCGCGAGAGCCGGATGTTGTCCAGATAATAGATGCCTCTATGCTCGGGCTGCCATATGAAATAATGGACATAGGTGATATCGCGGAGATCGACCCTCTTTGCGATGTTCCGCAGCGGCAGCTCGATCGTCTCGCGCGTCCCAGGCGGGATTTCATATTCCTGCGTCGTCTGCCTGTCGTGCCTGCCGCTCTTCAGTTTGAGAGAAAGGCTGAGCGGGTGCCGCCCGGCGTTAAAGACGTCGGCCCGGAAGAATCGGTACCCGGTGAAGTTGCGGGGCTTCCCTTCCCATAGGAGCGACGGCGCTCCCGCCGGGTGCGCAGGAAAGGAAATCTTCAGCGCGCACCTTCCACTCGTCGCGTGGTCCGCGACGGGCACAGCCTCACACCCGTCGAGGGCCTTCCATTCAGCGCGCTGCGCCTCATCTTCGAAATCCCCGATGGCATCCTCTCCCGCAGGCCGCGCGGGGGCGACCGCCGCCGCGGGGCCGCCGCCCCTCTTCCCCTCCCCGTCCTTCACGCCCGCGTGGACTCCGGATGCGCAGAAGGGGCAGAACTTCCACTCCCGCGCGGCCTCCGCGCCGCACCCGGGGCATGTGGCGGCTTCCCCGACGGGCGCCGCACACACCGCGCGCGCGAAGCAGAGCGCCGCGGCAACCGTTCTCCATTTCATCACGCCCTTCCCTCTCCCACGCCCTGCAGCTCCTCCCACACCCGCGCGTACACCTCTCGGTCGCGCGCGGAAAAGCAGACATAGCGTATCTCGTCAAAATCCCGCTCGAACCTCTTCCCCTCCCGGAGGGCGATCCCGGCGGCGTCCTCCAGCGGATAGCCGTACACGCCCGTGCTGATGGCGGGGAATGCGATGGTGCGGAGCCCGTGCCGCTTCGCCAGAAGGAAGCTGTTCTCGTACGCGGAGGCGAGAAGCCCCGGCTCCCCCCGCGTGCCCCCGCGCCAGACCGGGCCCACGGCGTGGATGATCTTCTTCGCTCCAAGATTTCCCGCCCCGGTGATGACCGCCCGCCCCGTGGGGCAGCCCCCGATCTTCCGGCACTCCTCCATGACCGAGGGGCCCGCCGCCCTGTGGATGGCGCCGTCGACCCCCCCGCCGCCGCGGAGGCCGCAGTTCGCGGCATTCACGATGGCATCCGTGTGTTCTCGCGTGATGTCGCCGAGCGTGATGGTGATCATTATTCCCCGAGTATCTTGACCAGCACCCGCTTCTTCCGCCGGCCGTCGAACTCGCCGTAGAAGATTCGTTCCCATGGGCCGAAATCGAGCTTCCCGCGCGTCACCGCGACCACAACCTCGCGCCCCATGACGGTCCGCTTGAGATGCGCGTCCGCATTGTCCTCCCCCGTGTCGTTATGCCGGTAGCGGGATACCGGAGCATGGGGGGCGAGCGACTCGAGCCATCCGTCGAAATCCTCATGGAGCCCCCGTTCGTCGTCGTTGATGAACACGCTCGCGGTGATGTGCATGGCGTTCACCAGGCAGAGCCCTTCCCGGATGCCGCTCTTCCGGAGGCACTCCTCCACGCGGGGGGTGATATTGATGAACTCCCGCTCGCGAGCCGTGGAAAACCACAGGTACTCGGTATGCGATTTCATGGACGTTCCTCCCCCTGCCCCTCCGGCGCGCCATCAGGTGTTCCACAGCCTCTGGATCGGGTAGGTGGGATGCCGCAGAAACGGCCTCGCGACCCGCGCGACCTCCTCGCCCCTGAACCCGTCGAGACTCAGCGAGCCCCTCCCCTCGCGGGCGAGGTAGTGGAGATACCCGATCTCCTCCGGCGCGAAACCCATCAGGCGCGCCGCCACGCCGTCGGCCTTCAGGGCGTCCGCCGAGGCCACCGCCGCGCGCAGCTCCACCCGGCCCCCGTCGATCGGCCCGTTTCCCTCCATCCCCTCCCACGCGTCGATCACCACGAGATCCGGCCACGCTTCCCGGGCCACGGCGGCGACGTTGTGATGGATCACCCGGACGGCATTGAGGTACGCGGCGGAGCGCCTGAAGACGACGTTGACCAGCGCCGGGACCCTTCGCCGCATCCAGGCGATCCAGGCGGTCGGGATCCTGCCGATCAGCGAGGCCGCGTCCGGGGCGCTCGGGGTGCGGAGCCCGTGGATCATCGACTTGTCGCTCTGGCGCAGCAGCCCCATCATATTCTTGATGCCCGCGGTGGCGATGGCGTAGTTGTGTATCTTGGGGAGATTGAGGGAGATAACATAGTCGAACTCGCGGGCGATCGCGGCGAGCCCGACGGTCTCGGGGCCCGCGATGGAGCGGACCGGTATCTCGAGGTAGTCACGGCACTCCTCGATAGGCACGAGCCTCAGGTTGGGGTACTCGCCCTCGAGCGCCGTGTAGTCGAACGCGGCGAAGACCTCGCGGGTAAGGCGCCGCTCGTAGTAGGCGCTCCCGCTCCCCTCGACGACCGCGATCTCCTTCCGCGGGAAGTCGTCCGCGAGCGCCGCGATGAAATCCAGTATCCCCCGCACGGCGTCCGGGTGCGTGTTCGCGTGGGCGATCATGGTGGCGGTCAGGTTCGGCTTGATGAGAATCCGCCGCGCCGTCATGAGCGGTGCGCAGTCCGCCTGCACGAGCTCGAGGGCCCGGCGCACGTTGTCCCGCCGGTCGTCTCCCTTGACCAACGCAACCGATTTCATGGTGGGGCCGGACCTTCAACAGGCGCTTTCGTGTCCGCATGAGGCAGGACAACGCTTCACTCCGCGCCCGGGCTGACCACGGTCACGTCGCGGATCTCCTCGCCCATGAACACCCTGCCGATCTCCCGGAACCTCTCCGGCATGTCGCTCACGAAATACCGCACGCGGCCCCGCCGCCACGCCTCCGCCGGAGCATCGCCGGCCCCGCGCACCGCCTCCGCGCAGCTCAGGCCCGAATCGACCAGCGTCACCCGGTCCCCCATCACAAGCCGTATGGTGCCTTCGAGGACCGGGTAGTGCGTGCAGCCGAGTATGAGCAGATCTATTCCGGCATCCCTGAGCGGGATGAGATACTCCCGAGCGATCTCGATCGTCGCGGGCCTGTCGAGCCACCCCTCCTCCGCGAGCGGGACAAAAAGAGGGCAGGCCCTGCTGTAGACGGTGAGGGCTCCGTCGAGCCCTTTGATCTCCCGCTCGTAGGCGCCGCTGCGGATAGTCGCGTGTGTGCCGATAACGCCGATCTTCCCGCAGCGGGTGAGCTCCGCGGCCCTGCGGGCGCCGGGGGCTATCACATCGTGCAGCGGGAGGGTGAATTCGCGCCGCAGCGCGTCCAGCGCGAGCGCCGAGGAGGTGTTGCAGGCGACCACGATCATCCCGACTCCGTGTCCGAGAAGGAACCGGCAGTTCTCCCGCGAAAACCGCGTGACCGATTCCCGGGACTTGCTGCCGTAGGGCACCCGCGCGGTGTCGCCGAAGTAGACGATATCCTCCCCCGGCAGCAGCCTCCGGAGCTGCCGCACCACCGTAAGGCCCCCGAGGCCCGAGTCAAAAACGCCGATCGGCTTGTCCATGGGTGATTACATGTCGCCACAGAGGGCACAGAGAGGAAAGCCGTGTGGGCGTGACGGCGTATCGGCGTGTGGGCGTACATGGGGAAGCTAGTTACGCCGATACGGATGCCTGGTCTCTGTGATCTCTGTGGCGCCTATGATTTTTTCGTGCAGACGAAGCAGAACGCCGGGGGAACGTTCCGCGCCTCGAAGCCGATCCGCACCTCCCCGAAGATGCCGCGGAGCGTCCGGCGCAGGTAAAGCGAGTACTGGTACGCGATGAACTTCCCGCCCGGTTTGAGCGCCGCGTGGGCGGCGCGGAGTATCCGCTCCCGGACCGGCGAGGGGATCGTCGTGAACGGAAGCCCGGAGAATATATAATCGGCCTCCTCGAAACCGCGGGCGCGGAGGTAACGCTCCACGTGCTCCGCGCTGTCGTTGACGAGCACGAGCCTCGGGTGCGGAAGCTGCCGGCCGAGCATCCGCACGAATTCCTCATTGACCTCAAACGCCACGAGGCGCGCCGACGGGGGAAGCGCATCGAGGATCATCCGGGTGAGGCAGGCCGTGCCGGGGCCGAACTCGACGACGCATCCGCACCGGGACAGGTCGGCCGCGGCGAGAAGGCGCCGGCACAGCCACCGGCTGCTGGGCGTCACCGAACCCACCTGCCGCGGGCTCCGGACGAAGTTCCACAGGAAGCGGGCGCGGCTCATTGGCTGTCCAGGTACGCCTTCACATCTACGGGGCTACGGGTAACGTGGGGGAGTGGGGTGCCGCCATACATCGGCTTTTTCGGAGCGCCGTAGCAGCGCTCCCACTCCTCCCTGATAAACGTCAATGCCTCTCTATGCCCCCCGAACGGGCCCTTGATGTCCAGGGTGTAGCCGCCCTCGCGCGCCTGTTTCTTGGCCCGATTCATCGCGATATCCGATCCAATCACTTCCACGTACGGTGCGGCCCCCGGTTTGTGGTGGCGCAGCGCGTAGAATGTGCCCGCGCCTGCGGAAAAGCTATACTGCTGATCATTGCCGCCTCCCGGCTGGGTGGCGAGCATAAGGGTGAACAGCGCACACACCATAGGATTCATCGATGACCTCCTGCTCTCTTGAGCACGACGTTGACCGCGTACGTCACCTCGCCCGGCCGCACGGGGACGGTCACGAGCGCATCCTCGTACCCGTCGGCGGAAACCCGATATACCACCCTCGCTCCGCGCGACAGATCCCTCACCCTGCCCTCGCAGAAATAGACACCCGTCATCCTGTTCCATGCCGGGCGCCTCAGGCTCACGTTCTCCGAGGCGGGCCCCGCGGCCCCGCCGCCCTCGAATACCGGATGCACCCGCAGGGCGGGGAGCAGCAGCTTGCTGTCCTTGCGGTAGACGACCCTCTCCTCCGGCATGAAAAAGGAGTCGGGGTTCTTCAGCGGGTCGGCCGTTTCGGGAAACACCCGCAGCAGCGTCCCGAACAACTCTATCCGGTACCGGGCGGCCTCCATCTGCGGCAGGAGTCCCCGGTTGAGGAACGAGACCGCATAGCGGTAGGCCGGATGCGCGCGGGAGTCCACGCGGCAGACGCTGAAATGCGCGTACGCGGTGTAGCGCACGCCGGCATCGCGGTAGCCGATATCCTCTCCCGTTCCGGTCATCCAGCCGTGGTTCAGGTTGGCGTTATAGCTCTTCACCAGGCCGTCGTCCTCATCCCGCTGAAACGAGCCGAGGACATGCACGAGGCCGTCCGCACGAAATATCTTCCCCAGCTCCCCCATCTTGAGTAACCCATTCCCGGTGCCCAGTGACTGTATCTTCACGGGATCCCCCACGATGCAGAGGGCGGGGATCGACGCGTCGCGGAGCGCGGCGACGGACTGTTCCCCGGCGATTCGTTCGCCGGCGGGCAGGAAGCGGAGGAGTCCCGGGGGATTGAACGGGCACTCGGCATCAAGCCTTCTGAACGAGGCGAGGTTCACCTCGCTCCCGATCTGGTTCTCGCGCACCTGGATGTCCCCGTAACCCGGCACGCCGCTCCTGAAGAGGGGGAGTGTCCTCCGGAAGAGCTGCTCCCTCGGGATGAAGCGGTCCCCCGCGATATTGGCGATCTCGCTCCCCGAGAGCGACCCGGCGACCGCGATGAAGCTCTGCACCGTCTGCGCGTACCTGCCCTCGGCACGGGCGCGCACAAGCGCCTCGGCAACGCGGGACGGGTCGGTCATGTCGACTCCCTCGAGCAGTCCGTCCGCCTCGTGGTTGATGTATTTCAGGCAGAGGACCGTCCCGAAACTGTGGCCGATCAGGTGGACGCGGGCGACGCCCTCGTCGCGGCACACGTCGCGGATAAATCCCGCGAGCTCCTTCTTGAATCCCTCGACGCTCTTCGAGTCTTCGACCGTGTCGTACTGGAAGACATAGGCCTTGAAATAGCGCCCCTCCATCGCCGGGTTCACGGTGTCCTCCCGCGCAAGCAGCTCGGGGAACTCCCCCCAGGCCGCCCTCGTTTCGCCAAGCCCGTGGACGAAGATCACCGCCTCCTTCCGCCTCCCCGCGGCCGACCGCGCCTTCGCGAGGGCGGCCTCCTCCCCGGCGAAGCGGTGGTAGTCGTCGAGGGAATGCGCGCGGAAAAAGGCGTTCACCTCCCCCGCCGGAGGCAGGTCGTTGGTGGCATACTCCTCCTTGAGTCTCGAGAAGGTGAACTCGGCGCGTTTCCGCGCAAGCCGGACCTGCCGGCGTGGCGCATCGGGGACTGCCATAAGCGCCCGGTACTCCCCGTCGCGGTCGCGAAAATCCTTGCTGAAATGATCAGACCGCGACTTCTGGAACGCGTACTTGTTGATATACCTCGTCCAGGTGTAGGGGTCTCCCACGTAGTAGCGGTGGACCTGGTTGAAGATGTTCCGGAGCTTCTCCAGATTATCTTTCGAGGGCCAGCGCCGATACTCGTAGGCGACGGTGTCCGGCTCCGCGGCGCCGTTGAGCTCCCTGATCTCGATCTGCTCCTCGAGGCTGTTCACCTTCACGCGCAGCTTGTTGTAGTAGATCTCGAACGGGTTCGTGACGCGGTCGCAGAGCGTCTTCTGCTCCATGGTCTCGAACCCGTCGCGGCGCCCCCCGCATTCCCTGCAGAGCTCCTGCATTCCGGCATAGCTCCGCTCGAGTTCGGGCTGCGTCCACGGGTCGTCGATCGCCTCTGTCCACATGCGCTCCGCGGCGGTGAGCGCCGCATCGAGTTCCATCAGGCGGGCCGTCGCGTCGCCGCAGGCGCCGCGCCCGCCCATAACGGCGCAGCCGGGAACCGCGACGAGGAGGGAAATCGCGATAAGGGCCTTTGTTCTCATGACTGTGCTATTATAGCACACCGCGCGGACATTCCTTCCACAACAACCCGCAGCGTTGGAGGAACACGATGCGCTGGCAGCTCAGGGAAGCGGACGAAGGGGAGGTCGGGCGGCTCGCGGCGGAGGCCGCGCTCCCCCTCCCCCTCGCGGGAATCCTCGCCCGCAGGGGCATCGCCACGGCGGCCGCCGCGCGGGTGTTTCTCGACCCGCGGATCTCCGACCTCCACAACCCCCTGCTCATGGACGATATGGAGAAGGCGACCATGCGCCTGCGCCGGGCGAAGGAGCGCGGGGAATCGGTGCTCCTCTTCGGCGACTACGATGTGGACGGGATCACCTCCACCGCCGCGATGGGCAGGGTGCTGGAGTCGCTCGGGCTCCGCTACGCGTTCTGCCACCCGGACCGAGGGAAAGAGGGCTACGGGTTCAACGCGCGGGGCGTGCGCGAGGCAATCGCGCAGGGCGCCTCGCTTATCATCACCCTGGATTGCGGTACCGAGGCGGCGGGCCCGATCGCCGAAGCCCGCCGGGCGGGACTGGACGTCATCGTCATCGACCACCATATCCCGAAGGGCGATCTCCCGCCGGCGACCGCGGTCGTCAACCCGAAGAAGGAGCGCTGCCTCTATCCGTTCAAAGAGCTCGCCGCCGCGGGCGTCGTCCTCAAATTCGCCCGCGCCCTGGTCGAGGCGGTCCCCGTTCGCCTCCCGTGGGGGGAGCTCCTCCAGCTCGCGGCGCTCGGCACCGTCGCCGACGTCGCCCCCCTCCGCGAGGAGAACCGCATCATCACCATTCTCGGCCTCGAGGCGATGAACCGGGCGCCGCTTCCCGGCATCGAGGCGCTCGCGCGCGCCGCCGACTGCGACCCCGGGGAGGTGCGGGCGCGGCACCTCGCCTTCCAGCTCGGCCCGCGCCTGAACGCGGCGGGGCGCGTCGGCACGCCCGCCGACGCGACCGGGCTGCTCCTCGAGTCCGACTACGGAAAGTGCAGGCCGATCGCGCACGAGTTGAGCCGGCTGAACGCGCAGCGCCAGGCGATCGAAAAGAAGATCACCGAGGAGGCCCTCGCCCAGGTGGAGCGGAGCGGGGCGATGGAGAAGGGGAAGGTCCTCGTCGTGGCGGGGGCGGGCTGGCATCCCGGAGTCATCGGCATCGTCGCCGCCCGGATCATGGAGCGCTATTACCGGCCGACGGTGGTCATCGCGCTCGGGGAGGAAACCGGGCATGGTTCCGCGCGCGGCATTCCCGGCTTCGATCTCTTCGGCGGCCTCTCGCTCTGCCGCGACCTCTTCTCCTCGTTCGGGGGACACCGGCACGCCGCCGGCCTCACCATCCCGCTCCGCAACATCGAGCCGTTCCGGGCGCGGTTCACCGCGGCGGCAGAGGAGCTCCTCTCCGAAGAGGATCTCATCCCCGCGGTCTCCATTGACTTCGTGCTCCCGATCGAGGGGGTCGGCCCCGATCTCCTCGGGCTCCTGGGGAGGCTCGAGCCGTTCGGGGCGGGAAACCCGCGGCCGGTCTTCGCCTCGCGGGGACTGAGAATCGCCGGGAAGCCCCGCCTGATGGGCAGCCGCAGCTCCCATCTCAAATTTCATCTCCTCCCGCCCGCCGGGAATGCCGGCCCCTTCGAGTGCGTGGGGTGGAACATGGCGTACCGTCTTCCCGAGCTTGCCGGCGGGGGACCGCTCGATATCGCCTACGTTCCCCGGCGGGGGGAGTGGAACGGCATCGCGCGCATGGAGCTCATCCTCAAGGATTTCAGGCCCTCTGGGAGCCTGTCCGAGTAATGGGCGACGGCGCGAAGTCTTGGCTGCGAGATCCATTACTCGGACAGGTTTCTCCATGAACAGGAACAGGTTCCTCAACTACTTCATCATCAGCTTCTATACCTGCTACACCTACTTCACCTATTTCCTCTACTCGATCTACCTTATGGGGCTGGGGATGCGCGGGAGCCGAATCGGCCTCCTGCTCATGATCTACACCGCAACGGCGCTCCTCGGGTCGTTCCTGATCGGTCTCATCGAGGACCGTTTCGGCGCCAGGGGGAACACGCTCTTCGGCCTTGCCCTCACGTGCGTCTTCTACCTCGGGCTGGCGGCGTTTCGCGGATTTCCGGCCCTGCTCGCGCTGTTTGTCGTCGGGGGGCTTGGCAACAACATCGTGCGCGTGACCATGAACGCCCTTTTCTTCAAATCGCACGATGCCGGACGGCAGGGGAGGGAAATCGGACTCTACACCTTCCTCCCGCAGTTCGCCATGGGGCTCGGGATCATCGCGGGGAGCCTGCTGCTCGCGAGGCTGGACTTCAGGGCCGTATTCCTCTCCTCCGCAGCCCTCTCCCTCGCCCTGATGGTTTGCGCCCTTCTCCTCCGCCCCACCCCCGTGAGCGTCGAGCCCCTCGCCCGCTACGCGCGCGACCTCGCATCGAGGAGGGTGCTCCTCTTCGTGGCCGCCCTCATTCTCTTCTGCCTGCACTGGGGCGCCGAGATCACCTGCTACGCGCCATTTCTGAAGGCCGATCTCGGGCTCGGCACGGCCGCGGCGGGGATTTTCATGGGGGTCCCGATCGTCTTCCTCGGCTGCTGCAGCTATTACTTCGGCTGGCGGCGTGACCGAGGCGCATCGAGCGCGCGCCTCGCCCTCACCGCGATCGCGCTTTCCGGCACGGGGCTCATCCTCTTCGGGGCGATGAAAAACCCCGCCGCCGCGTTCTTCTTCCGGCTCGTCCACGAGGCGGGGGACGCCGCCTTCACCGTCTTTTCCTACGTCGGGATCGCCCGCCTGTTTCCCCGCGAGCGCCTCGGCGGGACCAGCGGATCGATGTTCGTGGTGATGGTCGGCGCGCAGTCCGCGGGGGCACTCCTCTTCGGATGGATGGGCGGGGCATGCGGCTACCCCGCGGCGTACCTCGCCGCCGGCGCATGCAGCCTCGCGGCGATCCCGCTCATACTCCGTGTTCGGGGGGAGTACCGTTACTCGGCCGGGGCCGGGTCAATGCGGTGACCATCCCTCCCGCGCGCTCAGGGTCAGATCATGACTGGTGACAGGAGTTCCGCTCCTCGCGGGTGCGTCCGTGTTCGCGGCGCACGCCAGCATAACCTCAAGAACATCTCGTTCGACCTGCCTCTCGACACGCTCACCGTCGTCACCGGGGTGAGCGGCTCGGGCAAGTCGTCCCTCGCCTTCGATACCCTCTACGCCGAGGGGCAGCGCCGCTACGTCGAGAGCTTCTCCGCCTACGCCCGCCAGTTCCTCGACCGGATGGACAAGCCGAAGGCGGACCTGATCGACGGGATCCCCCCGGCGATCGCCATCGACCGCGCCGCGCGGGTGAAGAGCTCCCGCTCGACCGTCGGGACGATGACCGAGATCAACGACTATTTGAAACTCCTCTTCCCGAGGATCGGGCTCCTCCACTGCCGCGCCTGCGGCAGGCCGGTGCGGCGCGAAACGCCCGAGCTCATCGCCCGCGAGCTTTACGCCGCGTGGCCCGGGCAGGAGGCGTGCGTCTGCTTCCCCCTCCGGGTCACCGAAAAGAGCGCCCGCGCGGTGGCGGAGGAACTCGCGAAGCTCGGGTTCGTCAGGCGCTACGCGGACGGCGCGGTCGTGGAGATCGGCGCCGGGACTGGCCCCGAACCGCCGGGCGGGGAGATTCAGGTCGTCGCGGACCGACTGACGCTCGTCCCCCGAGCCCGCCCCCGCCTCACCGGCTCGATCGAGCAGGCGCTCCACCACGGGTCGGGGAAAATGACGGTCTTCGGCCCCGGGGGAGCGGCGAGGAAATTCTCCCGCGCCCTCCACTGCGCGGAGTGCGACATCTCCTACGCCGATCCCGCCCCGCACCTGTTCTCCTTCAACAGCCCGCTCGGCGCATGCCCCGCGTGCCGCGGCTTCGGCCGGACCATCGGCGTCGACCTCGACGCGGTGATCCCCGATCCGAAGAAATCCATCCGGGACGGAGCGCTCAAGCCGTTCAACTCCCCTTCCTACCGCGAGGGGTACCGCAATACCCTCGCCTTCTGCGCCCGTCGCGGCATCCCGGCGGATATCCCGTTCGATCGGCTCTCCCCGGAGCACCGGAAACTCATTTTCGATGGGGAGGGTGACTACTACGGCATCAGGGGTTTTTTCGAATGGCTCGAGGGCAGGACCTACCGGCTGCACGTCAGGGTCCTCCTTTCCCGCTACCGCGCCTACTCCCCCTGCCCCGCGTGCGGGGGGAAGCGACTCCGGGAGGAGGGGCTTCTCCACCGCGTGAACGGGCTCACGATCGCCGACATCTGGGACCTTCCCGTCGGCAACGCCTGCGGCTTCTTCACGTCGCTCGGCATCCCTGATGAAAAGGACAAGGCCTCCGCCCTTCTCCGGGAGGAGATCCTGAGCCGCCTCCGGTACCTCGCGGACGTCGGCCTCGACTACCTCACGCTCGGCCGCCAGTCGCGCACGCTCTCGGCGGGCGAAACCCAGCGGGTAAATCTCACCTCCGCCCTCGGTTCCCGCCTGGTGAACGCGCTCTACGTCCTCGACGAGCCCTCGGTGGGGCTCCATCCGAGGGACTCGCGCCGCCTCCTCGCGATCCTCCGCGGCCTCACGGAGCGCCGGAACACCGCGGTCGTCGTCGAGCACGATCCGGAGATCATCCGCGGCGCGGACCACGTCCTTGACATGGGCCCGGGCGCGGGAGGGCGTGGCGGGGAGATCGTCTACCGGGGCGGCTTCGACGGTCTCCTCGCGGACCCGCGGTCCCTCACCGGGCGCTACCTCTCGGGCGCGGCGCGGATAGAAATCCCCTCCGGGCGCCGCCCCTTCGATCCGCAGCGCGTCGTCAGGATCGAAAAGGCGGCCGCGCACAACCTCAAAAAGATCGACGTCGACATCCCCCTCGGGATGATGGTGTGCGTGACGGGGGTCTCCGGTTCGGGGAAGAGCAGCCTCGTCGAGGAGGTTCTTTACAAGGGGCTCCGCCGCGTCCTCGGCGGGGCCGCCGGAGAGCCCGGCCGCTGCGTCGGAATCCGCGTTCTCCACCACATCTCCGACGTGATCCTGGTCGACCAGTCGGCGGTGGTCCGGTCGCCGCGCGCGAACACCGCGACGTGGATGGGGGCGTGGGGGCCGATCCGCGGGCTCTTCGCGTCCACTCCCCCCGCCCGCGCCCGGGGTCTTTCCCCCTCGTGGTTCTCATTCAATGTCCCCGGCGGGCGCTGCGCCCAGTGCGCGGGCGAGGGGTTCGAGAAGGTGGAGATGCAGTTTCTCGCCGACGCCTTCGTGCGCTGCCCCGAGTGCGGCGGGAGCCGTTTCGGGCCGGAGGCGCGCGGCATCCGCCTCCGCGGGAAGTCGGTCGTCGAGGTGCTCGCGATGACCGTCGGCGAGGCGCGTGGGTTCTTCGCGGACACCCCGGGGATCGCCGCCTGCCTCGATCCGCTCGCGGCGGTCGGACTCGGCTACCTCGCGCTCGGGCAGCCGCTCAGCACCCTCTCGGGCGGGGAGGCACAGCGACTGAAGCTCGCCCGCCACATGGCGGAGGGCGCGAAAGGCGACGTGCTCTTCATTTTCGACGAGCCGACGACGGGGCTGCACTACGACGACATACGGCTCCTCGTCGAAGCGCTCCAGAACCTCGTCCTCAGGGGCAACAGTCTCCTCATCGTCGAGCACAACATGGAGCTCGTCAAGTGCGCGGACTACGTGATCGACCTCGGCCCCGAGGGAGGCGAGGGAGGCGGGCAGGTCGTGGCACGCGGGACCCCGGAGGAGGTGGCGGCACGCACCGAATCCCGGACCGCGCCCTTCCTCGCGGCGTGCCTCCGCGGCGAGGCCCCGGCCTGCCGCGAACAGCCGGCCTCGTTCCATGCGGCCGCGAAGCCCGCCCCCCCGGCAATCACGGTCACGGGCGCCCGTGAGCACAACCTCAAAAACATACGGGTCGCCATCCCGCGGGACCGGTTCGTCGTCCTCACCGGCCCGAGCGGCTCCGGCAAATCCACCCTCGCCTTCGATGTCGTCTTCGCGGAGGGGCAGCGCCTCTACCTCGAAAGTCTCTCCGCCTACGTGCGGCAGTACGTCACCCCCGCCGCCAGGCCGGACGCGGACTCGATCGAGGGGCTCCCGCCCACGATCGCGGTCGAACAGCGCGTCGCGCGGGGCGGCGCGCGCTCGACCGTCGCCACCATGACCGAGGTGTACCATTACCTCCGCCTCCTCTTCGCGAAGACGGGCGTCCAGCACTGCCCGGGATGCGGCGTCGCGATCGAGCCCCGCAGCCCCGAGATGATCGCGGCGGCCGTCGCCGCGCGCTACCGCGGGCGCGGCGTCACCTTCCTCGCGCCGCTCGTGCGGGGCAGGAAGGGCATCTACCGGGAACTGATCGCGGCGATGGAGAAGAAGCGGCACCCGGGGCTGCGGATCGACGGGACGGTGCACCGCTACCGCTCGGCGTCGCCCCCGCCCGCCTCGCTCGACCGATACCGGGAGCACGACATCGATCTCGTCATCGGCGCGATGAAGGTCGGCGGGCGGGGCGCCGCGGAGTTCAGAAAAATGATCGATGCGGCGATTGAGGCGGGAGCGGGGACATTCTCCCTGCTCTCGCGGGGCATGCGCGAGGCCGTCTTCTCGAGCGCCCGATCCTGCGCGCGGTGCGGAAAAGGGTTCGACGAGCTCGACCCGAGGTTTTTCTCCTTCAACAGCCGCCGCGGCGCCTGCCCGGAGTGCGAGGGGATGGGCTTCCGCGAACTCTTCTGCGAGGCGCTTCTCGTGCCCGACGAGGGAAAATCGCTCGCCGGGGGCGCGCTCGCCGTCCACGAGGGAGGCGTCTTCAGGGGGAAGTCCCGGGCGCGCCTCGGGGAATTCGCGAAGCGCATGGGGATTCCACGGGACGCGCCGTTCCGAACCTTCACCCGCGCACAGAGGCGCCGCCTGCTCCACGGGCAGAAAGGGATCTTCGAGGGCGTGATCCCGCACCTCGACCGGATGCTCGCCGAAAGCGACAACGAGGCGCTGAGGAATTATCTCGCGCGGTTCAGGGAGGAGTTCGTCTGCGGGGCGTGCGGAGGGAAACGGCTCAAACCCGAGTGGCTCGCGGTGCGCGTCGCGGGCCGCTCGATCGCCGACTACCACGGCATGGACGTGAATGAAGCCCTCGGGGTTTTCTCCCGGATGCGGAGCGCGGGAAGACCTGCCCGCCGGCTCCAGGGACGGGGGACCCACGCGCTTCGCGTCGTGGGCGGGGACGCGGAGCTCGGCGACGAGATCGTCAAGGAGATCGTGAACCGCCTCGGCTTCATCCGGGAGGTGGGACTCCCCTATCTCGCCCTCGGCCGCAGGGCCGACACCCTCTCGGGGGGGGAGGCGCAGCGGCTCCGCCTCGCGGCGCAGCTCGGCTCGCGTCTGCGCGGCGCCTGCTACGTCCTCGACGAGCCCACCATAGGGATCCACCCCCGCGACAACGCCCTCCTCATCAACGCGTTCAGGAAGCTTCGCGACGCAGGGAACACGGTGCTCGTGGTGGAGCACGACGAGGAGACGATCCGGAGCGCCGACCATATCATCGACCTGGGGCCGGGCGGCGGCTCCCGAGGCGGGGAGGTCGTCGCGGAGGGCGGGCTCGACCGCATCCGCCGCGCCCCCGGTTCGCTTACCGCGCAGTGGCTCGCCGACCCCGCGCGAAAAAGGCCGCACCATCCGAAGCGCCGTGTCTCCGGGAAGCGGGCGCTCGTCCTCGGCGGCGTCACGCACCACAATCTCCGGGGCATCACCGCGCGGTTCCCCGCGGGGGCGTTCACCTGCGTCACGGGGGTCTCGGGCGCGGGAAAGAGCTCGCTCGTCTTCGACACGCTCCTTCCCGCGGTGAGGAAGGCGCTCGGCGTCGCGCAGGGGAGGATCGGGGCCCACGCCGGGCTCGCCGGGGCGGAGCTGTTCGACAGGGTCATGGAGGTGGACCCATCCCCCATCGGCCGCACCCCGCGCTCGACCGCGGCGACCTACGTGGGATTCTGGGAGGAGATACGCTCGATCTTCGCGCTTTCCCCGGAGGCGCGCATCCGCGGCTACGGGAAGGAGCGGTTCAGCTTTAATCGCGCACAGGGACAATGCCCGGAGTGCAAAGGCGCCGGGAGGATAAAGGTCGAGATGAGTTTCCTGCCCGATGTCCACGTGCACTGCGAGACGTGCGGCGGGAAACGGTATTCCGAGAGCACGCTCGAGGTAACGTACCGGGGAAGGACCATCGCCGACATTCTCGCCATGACCATCGAGGAGGCGGCGGAGTTCTTCGAGCCGTTTCCGAAGGTGCGCGGGCCGCTCGCCGTGATGGAGGAGATAGGCCTCGGCTACCTCACGCTGGGCCAGCCGAGCACGATGCTGTCGGGGGGGGAATCGCAGCGGGTGAAAATCGCCTGCGAGCTCGCCGCGCCGCCGCGGGGAAACACGCTCTACATCCTCGACGAGCCGACGATCGGCCTCCACATGGCGGACATCCAGAAGCTGCTCGCGGTCCTCCAGAGGCTCGTGGACGCGGGAAACACGGTGGTGGTGATCGAGCACAACCCGGACGTGATCAAGGAGGCCGACTGGGTCATCGACCTCGGGCCCGAGGGCGGGCCGAAGGGGGGGCGGGTGGTCTTCCAGGGGCCGTTCGACCGCTTCCTCGCCGCGAGCCCCCGCTCCCACACCGCCCGGTTCCTCAAAAAGCAGCTCAGGCAGTGACTTTCGCGAACAGTGACGTTATCGTCAGTCGGCGTTTTCATCGGTAACACTCCTTTCGGTTCCCTTCGAGAACCTCATCTTCAGAGCGTTACCCATTTTCTCCATTTTCACGGTCTCATCATCTGGTCGCTAGGACAACAGAATATTTGAGATGTGCGTGCTTCGCGTGGTATGAGTTATCTATTACGTCTGGGACACTGCAATCGCCAGTTTCAATCCCAATGTGTCAAGAAGGGCTTTCAGGCTCGTGAACTGGGGATTGCCCTGCGCCGAGAGTATTCGATAGATATTTTCCCGATTAAGCAAGGACTCTCGTGCCACTTTTGCGATACCTCGTGCCTCGGCGACATCGCGGAGCGCCATGAGAAACACCTCTTGAGACCCGTCTTCAAGAGCGGCGTTGAGATATGCTGCCGCCTCTTTCGCGTCAGCGAGATCTTTTCTCAATCCTTCTTCATATTTGACCGACGTCCTTTTCATCGTGTCCTCTCCTGATAACCCCGCCAGAACATCTTCGCCTGGCGGATGTCGCTTTTTTGCGATCCTTTTTCTCCTCCGCAAAGAAGCAACACTATCGTGCTCCCGATCCTGCCGTAGTAGATCCGATACCCCGGGCCATGGTGAATCCGCAGTTCGTAGACTCCATCTCCGATGGGTTCACAATCACCGAAGTTACCCCCTCTGACCCTGTTCAATCTGACCCGGATCACGGCTCGCGTTTTGCCATCGCGCAGGGAATGCAGCCATTTCCTGAACGGGTTCTCGCCGTGTGGCGTAAGATATTCCAGTAGTTGATGGGGGATAACTTCCATCGAATAAGTGTAGCTTATACCCTACAACATGGCAAGGTCTAATTTTATGAATGTCTACTTTTATGAAACCAATATCACACCGCGTGCGCGCCACGGAACCTTCCCACGATCTTCCTGACTGCAAGCACGAGCAGGAGGATCACGGCGATCCCCGCGAGCACCGGCAGGGCGATGGCGAGCACGGAGACGAGGACGGATCCGCCCGCCTCCACGGTCGAGACCACGGGGTTGCCGAGTCCCCCGGTGGTCGCGGTCGAGGCGCCGCGCGCGACGACGGTCATCCCCTGCACGATCCCGGCCGCTCCCCCGCCCGCCACGATGGCGAGCGCCCACCTGAGAAGCGGGCTTGTCCCCGAGACGCACGAGGCCATCACGACGATGCCCGCGATCACGGCGGCCGGGGTCGCGACCGTGTCGAGAAGATTGTCGAGCCACGGCACGAAATAGGCGATGAGCTCGGCCCCCGTCGCCACCGCGAACGCCACCAGGGCGGGAACGCTGCCGATCCACTCGAACCCGGGTCCAAGCGCGAGGTGCCCCGTGCGCGAGGCGATGCTCATCGCGAGCAGGGGGACGAATATCCTGAACCCGCACGCGGCGGCCAGACTTATCCCGAGACAGACGCTCAAGACGATTTCCATGTCCGATCCCTCCCTGTTATTGTCCGCCCGCGCGGCGGCTGAGGCGCATCACCCCGCGACGAGATACCAGAGCCCCTTGAACGACTGAAACCAGAGCCGGAAGAACTCCTCCGGCTGCGAGACGGTCCACCATATATACGAGACGGCATCATCCCGCGGGCCGGCCCCGCCGGGCCCAGTCCCCGCCGCCCTTTCCCGTCCCGTGGGGTAATCGCGGAACGAGACGGGCGCGTCGCTCGGGAGCGGAGGGGAGCCGGCGGGACCGGCCCACACGGTGTACTCGAGGTTGTGGAGCGAGTAGACGTTGAAGGGGCGCCCCGACCGGCGAACCGCGGTGGAGGGGATCTGGGGATAGTCCGTCAGGCACGAGCCGTCGCGCCGGAGATAGTTCCCGTTCGGGGCCTTCGCGCCGGGGTTCCCCCACAGAAGCCTCTTGATGAAATAGGTCCACGCGTTGTACGGGGAAAGCCCCCGGATGAAAAAGGAGCGCCGCGCGAGCCCCGCGCGGTTTATCGCCCCGATGATCGTGGTGACGCAGTTCACCGTCATGGGGACAAACGCGTCGCGGCGGTGCTCCTGCCAGAACTCTATGATCTTCGCCTCCTCGCCCCGGGTCGTCGGATAGACGAACCCCCGGATATGTCTGATAAAGAGCGTGCCGTAGTCCTGGCCGAGGCCCGAGATGCCGGGCCCCTCGTGATAGAGGCGCCCGTATTTTCCGTTGAATCCATCGAGCGCCTTCCCGATCTCCTCGCGCGACAGCGACGCGGGAAGATTCGCGGGATCGAGCGGCCCGTAGAAGAACTCCTCCCGTGTGTTCGCGGTGAAGAAGTTGTCCTTCAGCGCCTTGTCCACCGTGAGGACAAGCCCCCCGCGCTCCCCCTCGCGGCACTGCCGTATCACCTTCTCCCTGTCGCGGGTCGCGCTCTCGATGTAGAGCGCCATGTGCCCGAACGGGGTCCCCCGGAACCAGATATCCGGCTCGAACGGAGGGGGCTTCAAGCCCGCCGTCTGCCCCATGAGGAATATCTCGATGCGGGCCGGAGAGGAAAGGGGATACATCCCCGCTAAAAATATAGCGACCGCCGCGATGGTTTTTATCATCGTGAGTGCTCTCCGACCCGCTCCCGTCGCCCGGGTCTCAGCGAAGCAGGCTGTTGACGCCGAACACGGGGGCCGAAAGGATGTACAGGAGGCTGTAGTACCCCGCCTGCGCGTAGTTGATGAGCGCGTTTTCTTTTACCACATACTCCGGCTCCCCGCCACCCTTCCGGGTGACCGCGAGCGTCGTGTTGAAGCTGAGGCGCCCCCCGTACCGCGTGTATGCGAGCGTGCGCGCCCCGTCGGGAGAAACCCCTTTCCTCTTCCGGATATCCCGCCACGCCACCCGGGGAAGCCCTTCTGCGGAACAGGGCTCAGCCCGGACGGTTTCGCCTCCTTCCTTCGCGGGGTCGATGCGGACCTTCCAGAGCTCCCGGCGCCAGTCGTGCCTCGCGGGTCCGAGCCACCGCCAGGATGCGGGCCGCGCACCCGGCATATAATAGAAACAGACGTAGGCGGTAACGTTTTTCCCCCGGCCCCAGTCCACGTACGGGAACGAGTACGTCAGGTAGTCGTCCTTGAATCCGGCGGGCATCGAGAACCCGCGGGTCTCGCCCTTCGCGTGGTCGAGAAGGTAAAAATCCGGCGCCGCCCCCCGCGCCCTGAAGCGATTTTTCCACTCCGGGGCATACAGCACGAGAGGGGAGGACGGGGACACGGAAAATGCGCCGGTCTTCGCAATCGGACGATGCCGCCTGCGCGCCTCATCGTACAGATAGAGGAAGCGGTCCTCCCGCGCGCCGAGGAGGAACGGATACAGGCGGAAT
Organism: Chlamydiota bacterium; assembly: GCA_037133055.1. Lineage (GTDB taxonomy): Bacteria > Auribacterota > Tritonobacteria > UBA1439 > UBA1439 > UBA1439. The sequence goes on along the minus strand of JBAXOY010000030.1, from coordinate 6,674 downwards.
CGCTCCTCCAGGTAGAAGACCCCGGCCCCGTCGTGGCTGAAGGCATAGTCGTCCACGTTCACCTGGTACCGCGGGCCGGGGACGATCGTCCCGCATCCGCAGAGCGCCATGAGCGCGCCCGAAAACAGCCCCGCCGTCCGTGTCATGGCGTGGATATCTCTTTCAGGAACGATGCCCCGTCCAGGTCATACTCCCGGATCCGGTCGCCGTGCCCGAGGTAGTCGAGGACCGTCGGCGCGATATCCACGATCCGCACCGGGCCGAACGTCCCCGCGCGTATCCGCGGGCCCGCGACGATGAGGGGGACGCGCATCTCCCCGCGGAGGAAGCCCCCGTGACTCGATATATTAACCTCTTCAAAATCCCACTCGTCCGCCGCGACGACATAGAGGTCCCCCCGGCAGCCGCTCTCGAAGAGCGAGGGGAGCTGGGCGACGATGTCAGGCCGCGCGAGGCCGCAGGAGGCCTTCAGCCACTCGCGCGAGGAATGATACCCGCCGTCCATGAGGGCCGCGGTCGCCGGGGCCTCCCGGTATCCGAGGGGATCCGTGCCGGCGACCACCTCGTAGGCGAAGCGCGTTTCCCCGCCCGCCTCGCCTGAGCGAGAACGTTGGCGGGCAGGCCCGTCCCTCAGCGCCGTCCTGATGCGGCCCTCCCCCGCCGCAGAAAAAAGGGCGAATTCGCCCTCCCTGGGCTTCCCGATGACACACGCCACCCCCGGCGCGCCCCTCAGCTCCTCCACGAGATCCACGGGCCCGCGGGGGGCCTGATAGCGCCGGAGCTCGCCCCACGTGGGCCGCGTCTCCCACGATGCCATCCGGTCCGGGGGGACCCATTTCCCCGCGGGGTTGTGCCTGAAATGGAGGAACGCGTTGCGCCCGTTGTTCGTCGCGATCACGGCGTAGCGGTCGTAATAGCGCTCGCGCGCCAACGCATCATTCGCGCGGTCAAGCCTGCTGAAGCGGTCGAGCGCGGGGAGCCCCATGCAGGCGGGGAACCACTCTTCCCAGAGCAGGCAGTTTTCCTTTTTCAGGGAGACCTGGCCGTGATCGGCGGTCAGCATCAGGCACACCCGGTCGAGGACGCCGTTCCGGTCGAGGCACTCCACGATCGGGCCCAGCGCACGGTCGATGTTCATCAACGCCGCCTTCGCATCGGGCGAAAACGGACCCGCACGGTGCGCGAGCGCGTCGTACCCAGTGAGGTGGAAGAATACGAAGGCAGGGAAGACGCCCTCCCGGTTCGCGCAGGCGGCAACGTCGGAAAACTCCCCGAGGAACACCTCGTCCACCCTGCCCGGGTTTCCCATCAGGTAATATTTCATCCCGATCAGGTTGTAGTAAAAGGGGATGTGGTACGTGCTCCCGCGCGGGCACCGCGTGACGAGGGAGACTGTGAGCTCGTCGTGGAGCATCTCGTAGATCGTAGGCCGATCGAGGCGCAATTCGGTGCGGTAATAGTCGTTCAGGCCGAAGACGGACACGCGCTCCAGCATCTCCCGGTCGAACCACCGGTTCCCGATGACATTGAGCCGCCCCGGGTACACGCCGCAGGTCAGCGCCGCGACGGCGGCGTTGGTGATGGAGGGCACCGTGGACATGGCGCAGTCCGCGGACACCCCGCGGTCGACGAAATACTTTTTTATCGCCGGGAGCTCTCCGGCGCGAGCCATCTCGTACAAAAGATCTGCGCGGCATCCGTCGATGAGAAAGAGCATAACGTGGCGGTCGTCGAAGAGGCAGTCGAGCCTGGGGTCGAGCGGGTAGCCGACCGGCTGGATGCGGCGCGAGCCCATGCTGCACCCGGCGAGCAGGGCGCAGAGGGCGGAGAGGATAATACCCCTGACGGGCACTCGCGCAATGGATTTCATGGGAGTCGCGCACCGCCGCGTGCCGACGCGCCGCGGGCACACGGGCCGCGGACATGCGCTCACTTCTTCAGCATCTGCTTGAGGATCTCTTTCGACCCGCCCTTCAGGAGTTCCCGCCCGACGTCCTCTATCCCCTGGGGGGCCTTTGCGCCGCTTCCGGTCTTCTTCGGCTGCGGCGCGAGGACCCTGTCGATTTTCTTCTCGATCTCCTTCCGCATGCGCGCCGTCCCGATCCCGGCCGCGCATTTCGCGACGCTCTCCGAGGACGCGTCGGCGTCCACGCGCGGATTTTCGAGCGTCCCCCCGATCGGGATCGGGAACGGGAGCTCGATCCACCCGCCGTCGTCCGGAAAATACGGCGCGAGCTGCGCGTAGTACGCCGAGCCCCGGGGGAAGGAGGCGTAGCCGAAGAAGTGCAGGGCGCCGTCGAGGCCCATCTCCCCCTCGATCTGCAGCCGCATCGGGCTCTTCGGGTCGGCGGTCTCGAGGAGCATATCCCCCGTGCCCCACTCGTCGCCGTCGAAGAGGAAGGTGCCCGCGCAGCGCGAGAGCCGCATCTCCGAGGGGGCCTTCCCGAGAAGCTCTCCCATCGCGGTGAACTCCTTGCACTTCGCCTGTCGGCCGAGCATGAACATGACCGGCCCCATGCCCTTCAGGAGGTTCCCGGAATGGAGCACGCCCCCCTCGACGGAAAAGCGCCCCTTCGCCTTGAGCGCCTTCCGCACCTCGTCCCATCCCGCCCCGTCGCCGCTCGCGGCGCATTCCGCCGAGAGCCTTCCGGAGAGACGCCTGGAGTAGCCGTAGATGTCCGCGAGGAGCGCATCGAGGTCCACCCTCGCGAGCGTGCTCTCGATCGAGTAACGCGGGGAATCTCCGCGGATGTCCGCGGCGACTTTTCCCCCGAACTCCCCGTCGTAGAGCGGGAGGACAACCTCGTCGAGGCTCGCGATGCCCTTCGAGAGGCGCAGGCGCGCGCGCCCGTTCCGCGACCTGAGTTTTCCGAGCCTGAGCTCGCCCACCGACACGCGGCCGTTGCCTTCCATCCTTTTCAGGAATTCAGGGATGCGGAATACAGGCCGGGCCTGCGGCGGGGGCGCTGCCTCCGCCGATTGCACCAGGGAGAAGCTGGCGCGGGAAGCGGCATGTGCCGGCGGCGGGGCGGCCGAGAAATCAGCCGTATCGATGAGAGGGAAGTTGAAGTCGTATTCGCAGGACGGCCACCTCTTCAGATCGAAGCTCACGTATCCCTCGGCGAGGCTCGATCCCATCCGGACGGTGTTCAGTCCGACACGCACGGAGCCGGGGGCGCAGGTGGTCACCGCGTCGACGCGGAGGGGGCGCGGGAGGGAGGCCGCGGTGAACTCGCCTCCCGATATTTTCACGGTGCCGGAGATCTCGGCGGCGGAGAAAGGAGTGTTCAGGCTATGGGAGATGTGGAGATCGATCTCTCCCTTCCCCGCCATCCCGGTCACCGCCGCGAGGGATCGGCCGGCCTCGCGGAGGTCGAACACATTCGAGCGCAGCTTCGCCTTCAGCGCCCGCCCGCCTCCCGTCTCCAGCGAGCCGTCGGACGAGAGCTCCATCGATCCGAGACGCGCCGTCGCCCGCTCCCACGCGACGCTCCCCTTCGCGAACGAAAGCGGGAGCTTCAGGGATGCCACGGCGCCCGGCGCCTTGTCGAGCACGGCCCCGTATGCGACGCGGCTCCCGGAGAGGTCCGCGGCTATCTCCGCCCCGCCGCCCCTGACCGAGCTGCTGAAGGTCGTCTCGCCCTCGAGGACGAGGCCCTTCACCGCGGACCTGCCCAGCGCCTTCCACGGCAGCGCCTTCCCCGTGAACTCCAGGGTGGTCAGGCCGCCGCCCTCGGCATTGCCGAAAGACCCGTCCATCTTAAGGCGGCCATTGAAACAGCTCGCGGTGACACGCGCGAGGCGCCACGCCCCGTCTCTCACCGCCCCCTCGACCTGCGCGCTGAGATCAAGGTCAGCGCCCGCGGCGGGCGACCGGCATATCCCCGGATACTCATACCGTACGCCGGATGCCTGGAGGTCGGCCCTGAACTGGAGCATCTCCCCCGCCCAGCCCTTTACCCTGAAGCTGCCCGCGACAAGCCCCCCCTGCACGCGCAGGGGGCGGATCTCCCGTACCCCCTTCAGGATATCGGCGAGGGGGATCCCCGACAGCCGTCCCCCGCCGTCGATATACGGAAGCCCGCCCTGCGCGATACGGGAGAGGGAGAGGTTCAGGTCCCGCACCACCGCGCCCCGCCCGGTCGACTCGTCGAGCACCGTCACGATGCCGCTCCGTATGCGAAGCGTGGAGATGGTCACCTGTGTCTTGCGCGCTTTCTTCGGCGGCCCGGCCTCGGGTTTCCCCGCGGCGGCGGGCTTCTCCCTGCCGAGAAGGCTCTCGACGTTCCACGTCCCGTCCCTGGCGCGGACCAGCGAGGCCCGCGGCTGGTCGACCGTCACGGTGCTGACGCTGAGGTTCCGCCACAGGAGCGGCAGGATGCGGACCCGGAGCAGGATCTCCTCCGCCTTGAGGCACGGGGTCGCGCCGTCCTCTTCGTAGAGGCAGAAGTCGCGGGCCCGCACCCCGATCCCGCGCAGGAAGGACGGATCGAGGGAGGCGAAGGCGACCTTCCGTCCGACCCCGCGCTCGAGCTGCGCGCGCGCCTGCTCCATGAACCACGCGGAGCGAACGACGAACCCGAGCGCGACGGCGCCCGCGGCGCAGAGGACGCAGAGCGCGGCGAGAATACGGATCGGTCTCTTCGTTGTCTTTGATTTCATGGTGATCCCATGGCGGATGGGGAGTTATACTACCACAAAACCCGGGAATGAGACTATACTGTGGGGATTCACGCACGGGGCCGCGGTGGCGGAATTGGCAGACGCGCACGACTCAAAATCGTGTGAGCTCACGCTCATGAGAGTTCGATTCTCTCCCGCGGCACCATGACTACTGTTGGCGGGATTTCAGTCAGGCAAATTTGCGCGGTCTCCGCGATACGGCAATGCCCGGCATACAAAGATACCCCATATACAATATGCCAGCATCAGCGGTGAGTATTTCAATGCGAATCTGATCCCCGGCATGATAATGGGCAGGGAACCGCCCACCGATGACAGGATGAGAAAAAAACAGATAGGGAGCCATCGGCTCCCCGGCCCTGTGTCACACAGGAGTGCGTAGGCGGGCACAATGAGAATGATGTAGGAGTAATCCTCGAAGTGCGGCAGGATCACCGCATACGCGGCGCATGCCAGACAGAGCATGCTCCTGCTCTTTCCGACAGGCGCTCCCGCTCTCAGGATCATCCCCGCCCTCACCGTGCATGCAAGCACCGCGGCGACGAGAGCGGCATAGGCGAGCCGCTGTCCCGCGGGGGGCAGCAGCTCCCGCACCATCGCGTAGGTGGAAGGCTGGTGCACTTTGTCGATTATCTCCAATGAATTGTGCAGGAACTGCGCCCAGAGTTCGGGTGCGATGGCGTACATGACTGCTGCGCCCCCGCACAGGACACCGGCCGCGCCGGCGAGGTAGCGATAACGCCTGCCATCCTCCTCAAAGAACAGGAGGGCCAGAAACAGCAACGGCGTCCCCTTGAATGCAGCGGCGACAAAGACACACAGGCAGAATGCCAGATAGCGCCGCTCCAGAAAAAAGTAGAACGCGAGCCAGAGCGCGCAGTGCTCCATAATGGCGACATTCCCGGCCTTGAGCGCAATGTAGAGGGGGCTGTTAAAAGAAACCATGCAGAAGAGATAGAACAACGCCCCGGCCTTTCCGCCGAGAAACCCGTTCCTCCAGATGAGGATGAGGGCCGCGAGGGCTGCGCCGTTCATGGCGAAGAAAAGGCGCGCGGCCGTCGCGTAGCTTAGCCGGGAGAAAGGGGCGAAAAGCAGCAGCATGAACGGGGGATAATAAAACTTGAACCCCCGGGGCGCGGCGGATCCTTCCACCGCAGAGGGGACGATCATCCGGTACGGATCCAGGCCCCTGGCATACGCCTGCGGGGCGCGGTAGTAAACGCTGAAATCCCATTGGAGATAATCCAGGCGGAGTGATAAAGAGAGGATGACGCCCGCGCAGTAGAGAAGGAGCGCTGCACATGCCCACCGGTTGATATTTTTCATTGTCAAGACGATCGCGCATCCATACTATACCCTACGCGTTTTGCATGCCCATAAGCGTTTTGCATGCGCCAAAAGCTTTTGGCATGTAGGTCACTCAAGCATCGGGCGCGCGTCAGATCCCGATGGGGGTCATGCGGAGGCCGGCGGGCGGGGGGCGCCTGACGCGGAGGGTCGTTTCCTTCCCCCCGGATGACACGGTGATCGCCGCCTCGTCCCCCTCCCGCACGTCGCTGTAGCGCGCGCAGGCGCGCGCGGCTTCCCCGATATCCGGCGCCTCGCCCCCGCCGGGGACGATCACGATCGGCCCGGGCACCGCCTCCGGCCAGAGCAGCGCATCGCCCTCCCGGGCGAGGTCCTCGATCTTCGCGTTCTCCATCTCGTTTCGCCCGACGACGATCTTTTTCCCGCTCTCGAGGCGGAAGTGTCTTCCGACTTTAAGCAGGTGAAGGGCCCGCACGTCGTCGAGCCCCTCCCGGTCGCGCAGTTCCTTCAGGCGCGCCGAGAACCCCGGGTCGGTCAGGAGGCAGCCGCCGGCGGGCTGGAGATAGGAGGCGATCCCGTACTTCTCCGCGAGGGCCATCTGGGGTTTCCGGGACCGGCCGCTGAAGTCGAGGAGTTTCGACCGGTCCACCTTCCCCTCTTTTTCAGGGATCGTCTCGTCGAGG
>JBAXOY010000029.1:0-27816 GCA_037133055.1 Chlamydiota bacterium | reverse complement strand
TATAAAAGGAGACCATTACCTTTTCTATCCACTCCCCCTATCCGCCATTTCGGGCGTAGAGGTGCGAAGGGTGCGAAGGGTGCGAAGGGTGTGAAGGGTGAGAAGGGTGTGAAGGGTGAGAAGGGTGCGAAGGGTGCGAAGGGTGTGAAGGGTGGGAAGCGCGTAGGGGGGAAATGCGTCTGACCTGTCCGGCTGGTCCGGCCGTTCAGTCCAGAAAATCCTTGCGCGCTCCCCGCGGCTGAAAGTATCATCTTCGTGCCGCGATGCGTCAACCCGAAAGGAGACGGGGGAATGTACAAGTTCATCAGCTTCATCGGCACGTTCGTCATTCTCGGGATTGCCGTCCTCATGTCGAACAACAGGCGTAAGATCAGCCTCCGCGTGGTGGTCTGGGGCACCATGCTCCAGGTCTTCTTCGCCTTCCTCGTCCTCCCGAACAGCCCGCTCAACGCCGGTGTGAAGGCCGCCCTCAACCTCAAGACGGGTCCCGGCGAGTGGTTCTTCAGCGTGATGAACGACGCCATCGTCAAACTGCTGAGCTTCACCGGCGACGGCGCCCGGTTCATCTTCGGAAATCTGATAGGGAACTCCGTGCCCATCGGCATGGGCGACCCGGCGCTCAACATGCCCCCGAAGCTGATCCCCGGCTACGTCGCACACACCGGCGCCTATTTCGCCTTCTCGGTGCTGCCGACGATCATCTTCTTCTCCGCGCTCATGAGCGTCCTCTACCACGTGGGGATCATGCAGAAGGTGGTCGCGTTCGTCGCCTGGATCATGGAACGATGCATGCGGACGAGCGGGGCGGAGACCCTCTCGGCGTCCGCCAACATTTTCCTCGGCCAGACGGAGGCGCCGCTCGTCGTCAGGCCGTTCGTCGAGGAGATGACGAAATCCGAGCTCATGTGCATCATGGTCGGCGGGTTTGCGACCGTGGCCGGCGGGGTGATGGCGGCCTACGTGGGGATGCTCAAGGACTACTTCCCGGACATCGCCGGGCACCTCCTGAGCGCGAGCATCATGTCGGCCCCCGCGGCGATCGTCATGGCCAAAATCATCTACCCGGAGACCGAGGTGCCCAAGACGAAGGGCGGGGCGAAGCTCTCGCTCCCCGAGACGAACGCGAACATCATCGACGCTGCGGCGAGCGGCGCGGCGACGGGCCTCCAGCTCGCCCTCAACGTGGGGGCGATGCTGCTGGCCTTCATCGCGCTGATCAGCATGGCCAACTACGGGATCGAGAAGATCGGGTCGCTCATAAACCTGGTTTTCAAGACATCCCTCACCATCAACCTCCAGGTGCTGTTCGGGATCATCTTCGCGCCGTTCTGCTGGATCATGGGGGTCCCCTGGGTGGATTGCCGGATCATCGGCACCCTGCTCGGGGAGCGGCTCGCGATCAACGAGTTCGTGGCGTACCTCCACCTCGCCGACCTGGCGGCGAAGGGGATCCACCTCCAGTACCGGAGCTACGTCATCGTGACCTACGCCCTCTGCGGCTTTGCGAACTTCAGCTCCATCGCGATCCAGATCGGGGGGATCGGGGCGCTGGCGCCCTCGCGGCGCCACGACCTGGCGCGCTTGGGCCTGAAGGCGATGTTCGGCGGGCTGCTGGCGTCCTACATGACGGGCACGATCGCGGGGATGTTCGTGTAGCCGTCCGGCTCATCGGGGGACGAGCTTCCGCGCGATATGGATGGCTATCCGCGCCTGGTTTTTGGCCATCCCCGACATATCGATCGCCTCCGAGTGGCTCACCCAGTTCGCCGCGTACTGGCAGAGGAAGAGCCCGTTCCACGCGATGAACACCCCCGCCAGGATCGCGGCGAGCCGGCCGAGGCGCCGGGAGCGCAGCCGGTCATACAGGGCCGCGAGCCCGAGCCCGAAAAGGGGGAGGCAGTTGTCGAACCGCCGCGCCCCGAACCCCGTCCCCGCCCACCAGTCGTCCGCGATCGAGTTCAGGTAGAGCTGGATCGCGAAGACCGCGAGGAGCGACCATCCCAGGAGCCTTTCCCTCCGCGCGAAGAGCGGGAACCCGACCGCGCCGAGGATGAGCGCGGGGGACCACGAAAAGAGTCCGTGCCGGGAGGAGAAGAGGACCCGCGCGACGGCGGGCCTCCCCCAGTGCAGGAACTCCCCGCCCTGCGGGATCGTGAGCCACGATCCGCACGACACCTTCCAGGCATAGGCCTGCGGGAAGAAGGCGAGCGCGGCGCAGGCGGACATAAGGACCGCCCCCGCCGCCGCGCGCCCCGCCTCCCCTCGCCGCAACTCGGCGGCCATGCCCGCGAGCGGGACCAGCAGGAAGATCAGGTTCTGCGTCCGGACGAGACCCATGAGGCCCGCGGCGAGCCCGAGTAGGCTCCAGCGGAGCGCGCCGCCCCGCTCCCGCGTCCCCAGCCAGAGCCACAGGAACAGGCAGACGGAGAAGAATGAGAGGGCGTGGGACATCGAGGGGTAGAGGAACAGGTAGGCGGGCAGGAACGAGGCGAGCCAGACGGTGATGACCGCGAGAAACGAGGAAAAAGGGGAATAGAAGCGGGCGCAGATCGAGAAGAGGAGGAGAACCCCGAGGAAGCAGTAGGCGTGCGTCCCGAGGGCGACGGCGAAGGCGTACGGTGGTGAGTAGCCGTCGGCCGCGACGCCGGGGACCGCGGCGTGCATCCGCACCGCGGTCGCGTGGCCGAGGGCGAAGAACGGCGCCCAGAGCACCGCGCAGCCCACGGGGGTGTGGTTCCAGGCATGGCCGGTGGCGGTGCGACGCAGTTCCACCGGCTCCCGGCTCCCGGGGTAATTGAAGTAGTGCGAGAGCTCGTTTGCGGTGTCGAGGTTCCCGTCGAAAAAGGCCGAGCGGAGCCACGCGTAGAGGCGCGCGCCGTCGCCGTGGATGATGCTGTCGCGGTGAATCATCCCTCCCGTTTTGCCTGAGGAGATGAGGCGCGCGGTGCCGAGGTTGAACGCCGTGAGCATCGCGGCGAAGACGACAGTCAGGAGAAGGAATCCTGCCTTGTAGCCCTTGTCCATACTCTGTGTCCCACGCCGTCTCCCGTTCGCTCCGCATTCACTCCGGAAGGTTTGATCAATCCACGATGTTTCTGAGGAAGCGCGCGCTCTCCTCCGGCTTCGCGATGTTGATGTACATCCCCGTCCCGATCTCGAACCCGGCCGCCTGCGTGAGCCGGGGAACGACCTTCGTGTACCAGTGGAGAAACGGCGCGTCCCGGCAGTCGCGGGGTGCGGAACGGATCATGTAGTTGTAGTCCGGGTTGTCGAGCCCCTTCCATACGCGGCGGACGACGGAGCGGAGCATGTCGGCGAATTCGGCCGCCTCGGCGTCCCCGATCCCGCCGAACGACGCCCGGTGCGCCCGGGGCATGATCCAGGTCTCGAACGGCGTCGCGGAGGCGAACGGTACGAACGCCGCGAACGAGGCGTTTTCCGCGACGATCCGCTCGCCGGTCTCAAGCTCCTCCCCGAGCATCCGGCAGAAGGCGCAGGTCCGGTGTTCGCGATAGTAGGCGAGCGGCTCCTCCGTCCGGTGGACGAGGTGGGTCGGGACGATCGGGATCCCGGCGATCTGCGCGTGCGGGTGCTCGAGAGAGGTCCCGGCGCCCGGGCCGTGGTTTTTGAACGGGATGACGAGCTCGACCCGCGGGTCCGCCTCCATGAAGCGGTGCCGCTCCCGGTACATGAGGACCACCTCGCGCATCTCCGCGGGCCCGAGCATCGGCTCGGGCACGTTGTGGGCGGGGGTCTGGATGATGACCTCGTGGTGGCCCGCGGCCCCCATCGCCCGGTGGTACTCGTCGCCGCGCGGGGCGAGGTCCTCGGATCCGGAGAAGGCGCCGAAGGCGTTCCGCACCACCCTGACGCGCCATGCGGAGCCCTCGCCCGTCTGCGCCAGTGTCGGCGGCGTCATGGATTCGTTGCCGGGGCAGAAGGGGCAGGTCGCGACGTATGCGGGAAGCCCGGAGGGGGCGCCCCCCTTCCTGTGGGAGAAATCCTCCGGCCTCTTGGCGCGCTCCGTGGCGAGCACCACCCACTCGCCGGTGGCGAGGTTTCTTCTCAGTTCAGGCATTGTATCACCAGGTTTTCCCCAGGGCACACTTAAGTGTGCCCTGGGGCTGTGGATAATTCTTTACATCGTTATTCCATGTCGAACGGGCTCTCGGGTCTGCTGATGTCGCCCGATTCCACGACCTCTTTCTTTTTCTCCTTGAAGGCGCGCTCGAGCCGCTCGAGCTTGTGTTTTTCCTTCTCCTGCGCCTCCCGGAACATCCGATCCCGCGTCGCCTCTCCCCCCTTGACGGCCTTCAGGCCCTCCGAGAGCAGGTCGCCGTCCTCCGGTATTTCCTTCGGCTCGAAGCTGCGGACGACCCTGCCGTTCTCGGTGTTGATCTCGAGCATCCCCTTGCAGAACGGGCAGTTGACGTACACCGTGCGCGCGTGTGGCATGGCATCCTCCGTAGTGCGGCTGGACGGAACAAGGATAACATAACCAGAGGGCGGAGGGGTGCAGTCGACGTGTGGGCGCGGGTGTGTGTCGGCGTAGAATGGGGGATACGTGCAAGACCCCCCGGATCCATTGCAGGGCGGACTTCAGGCCCTCGCATTCACTGCTCTCGCCCTGATCTATGTAATGCTGAAGGGAGTCTGCACAAGCAGGAAGGCGTCATTCGGCCCGGTGATCGGTTTATTCGGGTCGAAGAAACCCATCATGAGTATGTAATTACCCACCCACGCCCCTTCGGGAATCCTCAATATCTTCATCGGGAACACAAACGGCGCCGACAGGCCGTTGATGTTCGTTCCCAGAGGCAGAAGTCTCGTGCTCAGCGTACGGACGTCGAGCATCGTCGCGTCGGGCATCGTCCCGGGCGGCATGAGGATCACCTCGTAGACGGTGAAAGGCCTCCTGATGGACTCACGCAGAACGAAGGCCGCCTCGAAAATGGCGCCCCTGGGGAACGTGTTCCCGTTCAGCAGTATCACAGATCCCGGCGTCGCCGTCGGTGTGCTCGTCGGCGCCGGAGCGGTAGGCGTTATCGTGGGTGTTTCAGTCGGCGTCCCGCTAGGTGTCGACGTAGGAGACATCGTCGGTGTCTGCGTCGGAGCCGGCGTTAACGTGGGTGTCTCGGTGGGCGTCCGAGTGGGCGTTGCAGTCGGCGTCCGAGTCGGTGTCCCGCTAGGTGTCGACGTAGGAGACATCGTCGGTGTCTGGGTCGGCGTGTTGGTCGGCGTGAAGGTCGGCGTGTTGGTCGGCGTGAAGGTCGGCGTTATCGTGGGCGTCTCCGTCGGAGTCCCGCTAGGTGTCGACGTAGGAGACATCGTCGGCGTCGGGGTAATCGTTGGTGTCTGGGTCGGCGTCTGAGTGGGCGTTGCAGTTGGTGTCTGCGTCGGTGTCTGCGTCGGAGTCGGCGTTATCGTGGGTGTCTCGGTGGGCGTCTCCGTCGGTGTCCCGCTAGGTGTCGACGTAGGAGACATCGTCGGCGTGGGGGTTATCGTCGGCGTTTCAGTCGGCGTCGGCCCCTGCTCAAGGCAGTATATATTTTTATCGTAGGACCCGACATAAAGCCTCCCGTCACTCCCAATTGCAGGAGAGGAATTCACCCAGTCATCCGCGCTATAACTCCACGCCAGCCCGCCCGCTGAGTTCAGGCAGTAGATATGGGCGTCCATGGACCCGACATACATCATCCCGTCACTCCCGAGCGCAGGAGAGGAGCTCACCGAACCCGCCGCGCGATAACTCCACGCCAGCGCGCCCGCTGAGTCCAGGGAGTATATGGTGTTATCACCAGCGTAAGACCCGACATAAAGCCTGCCGTCATTCCCGAGCGCAGGAGAGGAAGTCACATCGGCCGTCGTGAGGTAACTCCACGCCAGCCCGCCCGCTGAGTTCAGGGAGTATATAGTGTTATCATCAGATCCGACATAAAGGCTCCCGTCGCTCCCAAGCGCAGGCGAGGAGGACACATAGCCTGCCGCGAGATAACTCCACGCCAGCCCGCCCGCTGAGTCCAGGCAGTATATATCGTTGATACCACAGCCGACATACATCATCCCGTCACTCCCAAGCGCAGGAGAGGAATACACAGTGTCCGCCGTGCGATAACTCCACACCAGCCCGCCCGCTGAGTCCAGGCAGTAGATATTGCTATCTTCCCAGCGGGTACCGACATACATCCTCCCGTCACTCCCAATCGCAGGAGAGGAATACACAGAGTCCGCCGTGCGATAACTCCACGCCAGCCCGCCCGCTGAGTTCAGGCAGTATATATTTTCATCAAAAGACCCGACATACATCCTCCCGTCACTCCCAATCGCAGGAGAGGAATACACAAAGCCCGCCGCAAGATAACTCCATGCCAGCCCGCCCGCTGAGTTCAGGCAGTAGATATTGTTATCCCCAGAATCGGAACCGACATAAAGCCTTCCGTCACTCCCAAGCGCAAGCGAGGAGGACACATAGCCTGCCGTGAGATAACTCCATGCCAGAGCCGGTATTGAGGGCCCGGCGTACTCGCTCAGGCCCGTGCGCCGCGCGTCATGGTGGAACATCGGCCAAGGCGCCGCGTCGACGGAGGCGAAGGTGAGGAACCCGTTCGTGCTCACCGTGACATCGGAGAAGGCTTGGCCGTAGAAGTTGAAGCTTAAGCCGATCGGGATCAAGACCGCGGCGGCGTCAGCGCCGCCGGTCGCGGCGAAGACGGGGTGGACGAAAGCGGTCAAGGCAAGAACACAGACGAGAAGGCCGAAGTAGCGAACCATTGTGATTTCCCTCCCGGATTGGGTGCATTGTACCCGAGTAGGGGGAATGCCGTCCATAGAAAATCAATAATCAGTATGTTTTTCTTTTGTCTCCCGGGGGCGCGGCAGCCTTCTCCTTCCGCGATGGGGGACGTGGGCCATAAGGAGGCGGGAGCTGCTTCACGTACGACCGCGCCCTTGCGTCGTCCGGGGCGAGATCGAGCGCCTTCCTGAAAAGACGCGCCGCCTCCTCCCTGTTCCCCTCACCGTACCGCATCACTCCGAGGTTGAGGTACGCCTCCTTGTCGGCCGGATGCTCCGCGATAAGCGATGAAAAGAGCCGCTCGGCATCGCCGGCCCTGCCGAGCCGGACATAGAGCACTCCGAGCGCGTTCGACGCGTCCATATTGGACGGGTCGAGTTCCCGCGCGGCCGAGAGCTCCCGCAGCGCATCGTCATATTTCCCCCCCTGCGCGAGGAGCGCGCCGAGGTTCGCGCGGGCAGCCGCGAAACGCGGGTCGAGCGCGATGGCCTTCCTGAAAGAGGCCTCTGCCCGGTCGCGGTCCGGCCACAGCCGGTACACGACGCCGAGGTTGCTCCAGAGCGCAGCTTCGACCGGGTCGATCTCAAGCGCCCTGAGACAGCAGGCCTCGGCCCGGGGAAAGTTCCCCCGCGCTTTGTGGAGCTCCGCGAGCGCCGTGAGCGCCTCGAGGTGCTGCGGGTTCATCGCGAGCGCGGCCTTGAGCTCGCGCTCGGCCCCCGCGGAGTCGCCCGAGTTCCGCAGCGCCAGGCCGAGGTTGTAGCGCGTCCCCGCCGGCTCGCCGCCCTGCGCGATCGCCTCGTTCAACAGGCCGACCGCTTCGTCCGGCTTTCCCATGAGGCGTTTCGCGGCGGCGAGGTTCGTGAGGAGGCGCGGGGTGTCTCCCTCGATGGCGATGGCCTTCCCGAAACAGCGCACTGCGTCGTCGTGCCTGCCGGCGTTGCTGTAGTGGATCCCGAGGTTGTTCCAGAGGAGCGGCGCGCCGGGGCTCGACGCGAGCGCGTCGGTGAGGAGCGTCTCCTCGTCGCGCCAGACGGCGTTGCGCCCGGCGGCGATCCCGCCGAGCGCCGCGGCGAACACGCACGCGGCGGAGAGCGCCGCCCTGCTCCCCGCGAACGCCGCGCACGCCCACGCGGCGGCGGCGACGATCAGTCCGACGGACGGCGTGTAGAGGAACCGTTCCGCGGCGGGGAACCCCATGTCGTCGGGAGAGCTGATCCGGACCAGGTTCATGAGCGGCAGGAACGAGATGAGGGCGAAGGCGAGGGCGAACGCGAGCGGCGGGTCGCTCCGCCTCGTTCTCACCGCCGCGAACACGAGCGCGATGAGGAGCGCCGCCCCGGCGCACACGCGCGGGTCGAGGGGCGACACGGAAACGGGGTTCGTGATATAGGCCGAAAAGCGGAAGGGGAAGACCATCATCCGCGCGTAGAGGAGGAACGTGCCGCAGGAAGAGAGGATGAGCTTGAGCGGGGTGAAGGCCCCGCGGGGCCCCGCGTGGACCGCGGCGACGCCGAAGCGGAGGATGCCGTATCCCGCGAGGACGGCGATGAAGGCGCCGATGCATCTCCGCCTCGCGCCGCGCTCCATTGACGGCCTGAGTATGAGGAGGAATGCGGCGGCGACGGCGGGGAAGACGACCGCGGTTTCCTTCGCGAGGAGCGCACAGGCGAAGAGGGCGAGGGAGACGGCGAGCGGAACCCTCCGCGTTTCCGGCGCATGCCGCCCGAGCGCGAGGAGCGCCGCGAGCATGAAGAGCGTGGCGATCATGTCGGTCCTCCCCGCGATCCACGCGACCGATTCGGCGTGGACCGGGTGGACGGCGAAAAGGATCGCCGCGGCGAGCGCGGTTCCCCGTCTTCTTGGGAAGAGCAGGAGGACGAGCAGGAACACGAGGAGCGTGTTCATTGCGTGGAGCAGGATGTTCGTGAGGTGGTAGCCGAACGGATTGGTTCCCCACAGGCGGAAGTCGGCCATGTAGGAGAGGCTGACGAGGGGGCGGTAGTAGCCGTACCGCACCTCCTCGTCCACGTGCCCGAAGAAATCGCTCGTGAAGAGCCGCGGGATAGCGGACGGGTTCCGGATGAGGTGGTTCTGGACGATCAGGGGACGGTCATCCCAGACGAAGCCGTTCGACAGCGTGTTCAGGTAGGGGAGGGCCGCCGCGAGCGCGGCGAGCGCGGCCATCCACCTTAACGACGGAATGCGCTTCATGACATACCTCTATGGTGCCACAGAGGTCACAGAGATAAACTTTGGACACAGATGGGAAAACGGCCCCGAGTTGCTTGAACCGTTTGAACCCGGCAGGGCGGGCTTAAGCCCGCCGCCCAGCTCAGTTCAGGTAGTTCAGCGAGCGCAGCGCTTTTTTCCGCTCCCCGGAGAGCGGCGAGGCGGCGGCGGGGGCCTTGTACTCGGGGTGCGCCCCGATCCACCGGCGCATCGCCTCCCGCGCTCCCGCGGCGACCTCCCGCTCCCGCGGGAACAGGTCGTGCCTCTCCCCGGGGTCGCGCGAGAGGTTGAAGAGGAACTCCTCCGGCCCGTCCCATCCCGAGAGGATATATTTCCACTTCCCGAGCCGCATCGCCTCCCGGTGACCGGACGTCCTCGGCCGGTCCAATTCTGCGTACACCGCGCGGTCCCCCCCCGGCCGCTCGCCCCGCATCAGGGGGAGCAGGGAGCGCCCCTCGACCCCGGCGGGCGGCCTGATCCCGGCCGCGTCGCAGATCGTGGGAAGGATGTCGAGCGCGCTCACCGGTTCGTCCACGGTCCCGACGCTCTTCCCCGCGCCGGGCAGGACCGCGATCAGCGGCACGCGGATCAGTTCCTCGAACAGGGAGTTCCCGTGCCCGATGAGCCCGTGGTCCATGAACTCCTCGCCGTGGTCCGCGGAGAGGATGACCATCGCGCGGCCGCCGTCCGGGAGTTTTTCGAGGAGTTTCCCGATGAATGCGTCTGCGTAGTTGATCTCGCTGTCGTAGAAATCCTTCAGCGCGCCGAGAAGAGCCGGGTCCGCGGCGATCTCGCCCTTGCGCTTCTGCATGTCCCGCATGACCATCTGCGACCACGCCGCGTACCGCTTCCATCCCGGGTTGTACTCCGTGATCCACGGCTCCCGCGCGAAGTACGGGTCGTGCGGGTCGAAGTAGTGGATCCAGAGGAAATATGGCGGCGATTTCCTCATGTCGCCGAGGAACCCTTCCACGGAGCGGTCCGCCTCGGCGGCGTCGGCGAACCAGAGGCCGGCGTACCGGTCGAAGCCGCGGCCGAAGCCGGTCTCCGCGGCCGTGTGGCCGGTGGTCGAGACTCCGAACGTGGCGTAGCCGGCGCTTTTCAACGTCTCCGCGAGCGTCCGGAACCGCGCGGAGAGGAACTGCTGATGGAGGACCTTCTTCTCCCCGGGGCTTACCTGCCCGTGGACGACGCCGTGCGTGCGGGGCGGGAGCGACGTCATCAGGGAGGCGAGCGAGGGGGGCGTCCAGCAGGAGGCGGCGCAGGCGTTGCGGAAAAGCGTGCCGCGGGCGGCGAGGGCGTCGATCGCCGGGGAGGTCTTCCGGCCGTAGCCGTAGCAGGAGAGGTGGTCGGGGCGGAGCGCGTCGACGGTGATCAGGACGATGTTGGGCGGGGGCTCGGCGCGCCGGCACCCTCCCGCGAGGACGGCGGGAGCGGCCAGTGCGAGCATCGCGAACCGGAGGAATCGGCCGTGGATTGCGGATCCGGTATTCAACATATATTTGTAAGGCAGCCTTCAGTCTGCCCCTGTGCGCTCGCGCGCCCTGCCGTCACGGGGAGCCCTCCGTGGCGGAACATCTATTCCTCCGGCACGGGCACGAACGTCATGCACACCTCGAGCGAGTCGCCCGCGTAGTCGTCCGGCAGCGGCGGCAGGGGCGACGAGTCCTTGATCGCCTGGAGGGCCGAGGCGTCCAGGACCTCGCTCCCCGACTTCTTCTCCACGCGCGGGTTCGAGACGGCGCCGTCCTTGGCGATCTTGAACCGCACCACGACGGTGACGTTCTCCTTGTCCGTGGGCGTCTTGCTCGGCGGCTGCCAGGCCTGGTAGATGAGCGACGCGACGGCGTCGTTGTACGAGACGTTCAGGAAATCGCCCGTGTTGAGGAGCCCGGCGATCCCCTGCTCGGCGACCCTGCCCTGCGAGGCCGGCTTGAGCAGCTCTTCGGCCTTGTCGGGCTCGACCCACTCGCTCTTCGACTCCTCCTCGATCTTCTTGAGCTGGTCCTTGATCTTCTCCGCGATGGATTTCTTGGAGAACACCGGCTTCTCCTTCGGCGGCTTCTTTTTGTCGGCCTTCCTGTCCTTCTTTTTCGGCTCCTCTTTTTTCTTCGGGGGCTCCTTCTTCTTGGGCTCCTCTTTTTTCTGCTCCTCCTTCTTCACCTTGACCGTGTCCTTTTTCGGGGGCGCGGTGGTCTTCGCGGTGGAGGAGAGGGGGGCCCCCGACGTCTTCTTCATGCTGATCATCGAGGGGTCGATGAGGTTGAAGGTGTAGATCTTATGCTCGGGCTTCTTGGGGGATCGGAAGTTGCCCCAGTTGGGGATGACGACGGCGAGAAGGATGATGAGGGTGTGGGCGATGGCGGAGATGCTGAAATCCTGGATGTGGCGTGACTTCTCGCCGCCCTGTCGCATGGCGCACACTACTTCTCCGGTTTCGCCAGGGTCGCCATGCCCATCTTGGTGATGCCCGCGTCGGTGATCCGGTCGATCACCTGGACGACCGTGTCATAGCTGAGCGCCTTGTCGGCGCGGAGGATGAGCGCGGTGTCGGGCTTCCGGGCGGCGATGGTTTTCAGGCGCCCCTCGAGCTCCTCCATCGTCACGCGCTCGTTGTCGAGATAGATCCGCGCCCCCCCCTCGATGTTCTTCACGTTCACCGTGAGGCTCTCGGGCTCGGCCATCTTCTTCGCCGCCGTTTCGGGGAGGTTCACGTTGATGCCGTACTCGACGACGGGGGAGACGAGGAGGAAGAGGATGAGCATGAAGAAGATCACGTCGATCATGGAGGTGAGGTTGATCTCCGCGAGGGGGGCGAGGCGCGTCCGCGACGAGCGTCTTCTTCTCATGGGGGTGGTGCTTCCTCCTCAGTGGACGAGGAGCCTGCGCCGGATCGCGGCGGTGAGCTCCCCGGCGAAGTCGTCCATGACCGCGCCCATCCTCCGTATCCGGGAGAGGAAGATGTTGTACGCGGCGACCGAGGGGATCGCGACGAGGAGCCCCACGACCGTCGTGATGAGGGCTCCGGCGATGCCCGGGGCGACGATCAAAAGCGACGGGCTCCCGGCGGCGGCCATCGCGTTGAACGCGTTCATGATCCCCCAGACGGTCCCGAGGAGGCCCATCAGCGGCCCGACCACGGCGGTGATCGCGAGGATGATCATCAGCCTCTCCATCATCGCGGTCTCGTTGGAGATCGTCCGCTGCACGGCCTCCTCGACCTCCTCCATCTGGAGCTCCGAGAGCAGGCCGCTCGCGCGCTCGAGGTTCTCCTGCTCTCCCGCGTGGCGCTTCAGTTCCTTGACGCCCGCGGCATAGATCTTGAAGGTGGGGCAGAGGGGGGCGTGGTCCTTCGAGAAGTGCTGGGAGAAGATGTGCTCCCGGTCCTTGCGGTATTGGGCGAGGAACGCCTCGGAGTAGCGCTCGACCGCGCGGAGGTAACGGATCTTGTCGATGATGACGAACCAGGCGAGGATGGAGAGCGCCAGGATCGAGAGCGTGATGACCTGCCCGACGATGTCGGAGGTGGTGAAGGTTTGAATCAGGGAGCTGTTCATGCGAGTGTCTCTCCGGTTGCGGGAAACAGGCGGACTCCGCCGCCCGGGGGAGACGATGGGGGGCACCGTCTGGCTCAACGGATACGGTACCGCAACGGCCGCGCGGTGTCAAGAGCTGCGAAAAAGTTGGCCACAGAGATCATGCACAGAGGCCATGGAGATCAATGTTTGACACGGATGAACACGGATAAAAAGGCATCGCAGGGCGGGCTTCAGCCCGCCCGCCGGCCTGTCCGCCGGAAGCCCTGGCGCTGAAGGGACCGCCCGTTTCATCCGCGGGCGGGGTGGGCGATCCCCTGACCGTTCATCTTCTTGTACAGGCCGTAGCGGCTCACGCCGAGCGCCAGCGCCGCGCGCGTGACGTTGCCCTGCGATTCCTCCAGCGCGTGCGCTATGATGTCCCGCTCCAGCGCCTTCATGCTTTCCTTCAGGGGGACACCGGGCGGGTAGGAGATCGTGTGCGGGTCGCCGGACACCCTCCTGATCTTATCCGAGAGATCATTCACGGCCACCAGGGAGCCGCCCTGGTGCATCGCCGAGATCCGCGCGATCTCGTTCTCCAGTTCCCGGACGTTGCCGGGGAAGTCATACGCCTCGAGCAGCCGCATCGCCTCGCCCGTGAACCCCTCGATCTTCTTCCCGGCCCTGCCCGCGTATTCCGCGAGAAAGTGCGACGCGAGGCACGGGATGTCCTGCCGCCTCTCCCTGAGCGGCGGGACCATGATCGGGATGACGTTCAGCCGGTAGAAGAGGTCCTTGCGGAAATTTCCTTTCGCCACCTCCTCCTCGAGATCGCGGTTGGTCGCCGAGATGATCCGCACGTCGAGCGCGAGTTCCTGCGTCCCGCCGACCGGGCGGACAACCCCGTCCTGCAAAAACCGCAGCAGCTTCGCCTGCACCGCGGCGGAGCAGTCGGCGATCTCGTCGAGGAACACCGTGCCCCTGTCCGCCATCGCGAGGAGCCCGCGCGTGGTGCGCAGGGCCCCCGTGAACGCGCCCCGCACGTGCCCGAACAGCTCGCTCTCCAGGAGCGACTCGGAGAGCGCGGCGCAGTTTTGCGCGATAAAGACATGCTCGCGGCGGGGGCCGTGATGGTGGATCGCCCGGGCGATCAGCTCTTTGCCGGTTCCTGTTTCCCCCTCGATAAGAACCGCCGATGTGCCCGCCGCGGCCTTCTCGATGAGCCGAAAGAGGGCGTGCATCGAGCCGGGGGCGCGTATGATGTCCCCAAACTGCATTTCATCCGTGATGCAGGGGCGGGCAGTCCCGGGTTCAGAGCGCCCGGGCGACTCCTCCGCGCCCCGGCTCAGGACGGCGGCATCGATCGCGGCCGCCATCCGGGCGCCGAAAGATGCAAGCAGGGGCAGGTAACGCGCCGAGAGGCAGCCGCGACAGCCCCTCCCATCCGCGTATGCCATCCCGACGATCCTTCCGCGGGTGATGAGAGGCAGCCAGAGCATGAAATCGGGCCGGTAGCGCAGTATCTCCTTCCCGGGGGGGACGCAGCCGCTGTGCCATGCCCTGCGCGGGATGAGAACCGGCCGCCCGCTTTTTTCGGCGTCGGCGATGATTCTCTCGCGGAGAGGCGAAAAGATCTGTCGCCGCAGGGTGGCGGAGATTCCCTGTGCGGCCAGGATCTTCCAGCGGCCGGGACAAGCACGAACCCCTTCGATGGGTCTGAGCAGTATGAAGCCGCGTTTTCCGCTAAGAAGGGCGAGCAGCATTGCGAGCATTTCCGGGATGAGACGCGGGGAGCCGGGGGTGGCGAGGGCGATATCGCCGATCGCCCGGAGCCCCCGCACCGCGATTCTTGCGCTGTGCGCCCGCGAGGCGGTGACCCACAGCAGGCCGGTCATGCAGCTTGCCCCCAAGCCCAGCAGGGGGCACGCCGTGCTGAGCACCATCTGTCTGGCGTGCAGCAGGTACACATCGGCGAACAGGAGCCCGAGTATCGCCGCCGCGCCGAGCGCCGCGCCGCAGCCGACCCGCGGGAAGCGTGCTATGGCGAGAGCCGGCAGCAGGCTGAGGCCGAGTATGACGAGGGAGAGCGCACCGGGAGCGCAGCGAGGGGCGGTCAGGGTGCGTCCGCAGAGCACGCTGTCTATGGCATGGGCGTGGAGGACCGCGGCGGGAGTGCGGAGCGAGAACGGGGTGGGCTGCGTCCCGAAGATCCCGGGGCAGCTCCCTCCCACAAGAATGATTTTCCCTGAAAAGACGCCGGGCGCGACAGCGCCGGAGAGTATTTCGGATGCCGCGTAGGTGCGAAAATGGCGCGCGCCGCCGTGATAGTCGAGCAGCAGCGCCCCGTCATCGCCCGCGGGGATATGATACGGACCCACATGCAGAGAGGCGACCGTGTCGCCGCAAAACTCGATTGAGCCCGGGTTCGCGCGCATTGAAACGCGCAGAACCTCGAGCGAGAAGGGCGCGTACAGCGCCCCATCAGCCTGAATGGCCAGCGGTATTCCCCGCACCGCTCCATCGGCCCCCGGATGGGTGTTCCGATAGCCGAGGCCCGCTGCGGCATGGGCAGCGAGGCCGGGACGCAGATCCAGTGCGCCGTCCTCAAGATGCCCGCGCATCGCGGCGGCTCCATCGCGAGCGACGGCCGTTTTCAGCTCCCAGGGCAGATGAGGGCGGGGCGGGCGCGCAGCGGTTTCGTACCGCGCATTCCGCCCCCCGGGTGCGTGAACGGACATGGAGTAGGAGAGCACGATGTTTCCCGCACGGCGAACGGCGTGGGTGAGCGCATCGGTCTCTTCTTCGCCCGCGCGCGCGGGGGGCAGGGGAAAGTCGAGGCCTATGGCGCTTGGTTTTCCCGTGGAAATGATCTCTACGAGAGAATCGATGGTCTCCCTCCGCCACGGCCACGCGCCGATTTCGCGGATCGAGGACCGGTTGATTTCGACGATCGCGATCCTTTCCGAAGTTGCCCCCGCGCCCCACAGGGAGCATTTCAGGTCGAACAGCGCAAGCTCCATGCGCTCGACAAAGGGGGGCCGGAATGCGGAGAGCGAGAGAACGGCGAGGGAACAGGCTGCCGCGGCGTGAAGAGGCGTCAGGCGGAAAAGGCTTGAGGCTTTCACGAGACCATCCCCGTGAGATGGTTCTTCTGAAAGAGCCTTGAAATCCTGTCCCTGAAGAGCCACGGCGGGCCGACGGAAAACCGCGCGCAATCCCGGCATCGCGGCCATCTCCGGCCAACACCGCTCACACCCTTATTTATAGCTGCCGCGACCGGATAAGTCAACAACAATCTTGTCAAAATGCTACAATGCCCATCCGCCGCACAGGGGGGGATACATATATGGAAAAGCGGATCAAGATCGCGATCGACGGGCCAGTCGGGTCGGGGAAGAGCACGGTCGCAAAGCGCGTGGCGCGCGCGATGGGCTACACCTACATCGACACGGGGGCGATGTACCGCGCGGTCGCCCTGAAGGCGAAGCGGAAGGGCGTCTCCTGGGACGACGGGGAGAAGATGACCGCGCTCGCCCGCGCGACCTCGGTCACGCTCGAGCCCGCCAAGGGCGAGGACGAGACGAGCGTCGTCCGCCTGGACGGAGAGGATGTCTCGAAGGCGATCCGCGAGACCGACATCGGCGGCGGGGCGTCGAAGATCGGCACCATCTCCGGCGTGCGCCGGGCGCTCGTGGCGATGCAGAAGAAGATGGCGGAGAAGGGCGGCGTCGTGATGGAGGGGCGCGACATCGGCACGGTGGTCCTCCCGGACGCTGAGTTGAAGATATTTCTCTCCGGCTCCGTCGAGGAGCGCGCGAAGAGGCGGTTACTCGAGCTCCAGTCGAAGGGGAAGACGCCGGTCATGGCGGAGGTGATCGAGGAGGTCAAGGCCCGCGACCACCAGGACTCGACCCGTGCCGACAGCCCGCTCAAGAAGGCCGACGACGGCGTCGAGGTGGACACGACCGGGATGACGCGCGAGCAGGTCATTGGGGAGATCGTGGGGAAGGCGAAAGTCAAATCCCTGATCCCCCCCCTGCGCTGATGCTGCGGGGGGCGGCTTGCTGCGGCGTTGCGGTGTTGCGGCGCCCGTGACGATGGGCAGGACATCGCCTTCGTCGCCTCGCCTTGCATCCGGCCGCCCGGCGCTCGAAACGCGTCGAGATCCATTACTCGGACAGGCGCCTAGTCTAAATACGGCGTGATGCCAACAGAAGGGGGAGACCTGAACATAGGGAGACATGGTGATTCTGTATCCGATGATAATGCCTCATCATGGCAAACCATCACAATGCTGCGCTGCCGGATATTTTAGAAAAGTTCATGCATGCTCAGCAGGTATATGGTAGTGTAAAACCATAAATTGGGAATCCTTAAAAACATACCCTTGACAAATGGCATTCCCGATAAGTTAAATGACGGAGTATTATCTTCCTTGGGTCTAATGACGGGGGGGGGAATGGCCATAGCCAGGAATAAAATTGATTCTAAGAAGTTCAATCCACGCGCCAAACTGCCTTTTAAATTAAGACTGCAGGATTTTCAGATGGCGATGCAGGATGTGTATGACTTTTTCTATGACGTTAATGCACATCTCTCACGAAAAGGATTGCAGCGTTTGGACGATATGTTGCGTCCTGCGATTATGTCCGGGGTCCTCTCGGATATGATCACTGCAAGTCTCGCCAATCATTCTCGGGCTCTGACTGAAAATCGCTATTTCAACGGACATCCCGACCTTGTCGTTCAGGGTATTTACGCCGACAACTCCGTTAAAGCGGGAGCTGGGGGGATAGAAATTAAAACGACGCGTAAAACGGGCGGGGCTGTTGATACACATGGAGCAAGAGACCAATGGATGTGCGTGTTTGTGTATCATGTCGATACCGAAACCGAACCGGTATCTGGTCGAAAACCAATGACTTTTACGGAAATCTATCTTGGAGAAGTTACTATCAGCGATTTTCGCCGTAATCAGCGAGGAGAGCTTGGGACACGGACTGCTACTTTACACAAGAACGGCATCAAGAAGTTGAGGAACAATTGGATTTATCGATTATAGTTTAACCGTGTGGCTGATAATACGCGAGTTTTGGAATCGCTTTACATGCTGATCGGAAATAATGTTCATCTTTCTCAATCCCTATACTCGAATATCCTACCGCTTGCGCGGCCGCCAGCGTAGAACCAGCTCCGGCAAAAGTATCTACCACTATACCTTTGCCTAATGGTAAAACAGCCCGTACAACTTGACGTAAGAAAGACTGCGGCTTTAAACTGGGATGGGATGCCAATGCTCGTTCGTTACTTCGAGTCGGAGATGAAGGAATCACATCTCCAAAAGGTTTGTTCTCAGAAGGTCGTTTGAATCCCCCGGTGCCCCACTTTCGCAAATTATCCTGAACGCGCCCCTCGATTTGTTTTCGATACACAACCCATGGCTCCCACATGGAGCGAGGCATCACGCTTACTCCTCGGAACTCGTTATGTGCTGCTTTAGGTCGGTCACCTCCACGCAGGGTCATAGTCAGTCGGATAATTTCTCCACGACGTTCAAGCCCGGCTTCTGCAAGGGCATTAGAGACAATATAAGAAAGAAGTGGATTCGATGCTACAACCACATGTGCGCCAGGTACCAGTTTCGGTAAAAGAAGTCGAGCCCAGATGTAAAAGAAGATGCGCAGATCTCCAAGTTGCGTATCGGTAAGAGTAGTGAATCGCGGCAGAGGTGATCTTTTATGGCCGTCATAGGACGGTGGTATTCTCCAAACGCCACCTTTCCCAGTCCGTAATTTCATTTGCTGTTCATGGGCATATTCATGCAGCCCATATGGTGGATCTGTGACGATGGCATGAATGCTGTTATTATTCTGTTGCTCAATCCAGTCAAAACAGTCAGCGTGTATCATCGTGGCATTTTCGAAATAAAAAGGGGGCTGCCAGGATTGGATTTGAGCAAGTTGACCTTGAAGCCCGGGAACTTCATGGTTAAAGATGTTATAGCATCCCCTTGTTTCGCGAATAAATCTCTCCGGGGTATTGAGCCGTAGATATGATCTCACTGATGACCTTGGTGTAGGGCCGATTACTTGCGCTACCCGGTCTTCGATTTCCTTGACTGAGAGGGCCTTGGAAGTTAAAGAAAGGACCTGTAAAATGGCGTCTCGAACATGGCCAGGAGGATAACGAACGGCGATCTTGTTCATATACTTATAATAGACGTCCAGACGTCATAAATCAATACATTCTTTTCGCCGAAACTTTTCGCCGGAATTATCATCGGCTGTTAACTTGGTGCAATGTGCGTATGTAGTTAATCAATTTTGCCGAGATACGATATCCGTCTGCGGGATGAAGAGGGAGGCGACGAACTGCTCCATGTACGCGGGGCGGGTGCTCAGGTCGAGGTAGGTGATAGATCGCCTCGGGCGCGAATTCCTCGATCGTGGATTTCAGGAGCGCCCCGTCCCGGATGTCGCTATGGACAAGGTCGAACCCGGCGACGTTCGCACGCCGCCCGTTGAACGGGTTGTCGTAGACGAGCACCTCGTGCCCGCCCGTCTTCAGCAGGCGGCACAGAGCCCCCCCCCACGAACTCCGCACCCCCGTCACGAATATCCTGCTCACTCGTTTACTCCTTGTCTGAACTAGTGACCACTGTGCCGTAGGGGGGCCTTCAGGCTCCCCTGTAGAGCAGTTCCAGAATAGGGAAAATATATCGGGTATCCGTATTGCAGGAAAGCTAGGACCGTAATAGAGTATTGAGCAGGTGATAATACCCAATTGACACGGACACTACCTCATTATCTTCCCCCCTCGCATAACCCCTCCCTGTCTAGGACGCTGGTCGCATTTCTTTCTTTCCACTTCATTTTCCCGTACTATCACGTGTAACCATCGGGGTTACCTCCTGTTGGATTGCAAGATGTGATGTGATCACCCAATCCTATAGCGGTACCACGGTGGTTCTTCAACCTCTCTTTATCATATATTTGAACTTCTTGGTCGTTTTGCCGATGCCGGGATTCCGTTCGTTTTCAAAGGCGGCACTGCCGTCCTGTTGTGACTCGGCATTCTCCGTCGTTCGAATACTATATCTCGGGCTCGCGAGGAAGGTTCTTGAGGTTGCGAAGATATCGCTGCTGATTGAAAGTGCTCTTATTTTTCATGATATCCCAGGTCTCATAACACATCGCCCCGGCGATGTGGAGTTTCGCGTCGGATTCTGAAATGCCTTCCGCCATGAGACGATCGAGCGTCTCACGCGTCTGCGGCGGATCGTTGGCCTTGATCTGATTTTCAACGATATCTAAATATGCGCGTTGCAAGCGAGGATTGTAGTCTCCCATTTCCCTGTCTCCCTTCGGCGGAACGGAGTCGCAAATGTCAGAGGTGCGCAGACTCACGCCTGCTCCATTTTCGGAATGCCGCGCGGGTCTTGTGGACGGTCCGGGCCGGCGATTCCGACCTGCGCCACGCCCCGGAGGTGAGCTTGAATATGTCGCCGTGGCCTTCGGCCTCCATCCTCGCGGCGAACGCCGTGATCGCCTGCTCGATGACGCTCTTTTTCGACGTGCGAAGCTGCCGGGCGAGGCCGGTGATGCGCTCGACGACCGACTCGTCGACGCGGGCTGAAATAACCTTGTCCATCGGGACCTCCAATCTTACGTACGCATAGTTACGTAAGATTGCCCCATCGTCAAGGCCGAAATGGGGCGTGTGATGCGCTGGAAACTTTCTGCTAACTGTCCGTGTGCGGGATGAAGAGGGAGGCGACGAACTGCTCCATGTAGGAGGGGTGGGTGCTCAGGTCGAGGTAGGTGATCCGGTCGGCGAGCAGGCGGATCTCCTCCCGCGCGGGCCGCGAGAGGAGGATTAGGTTCGCGCCCCAGAGCGAGCCGTTCCCCACGTACTCGAACCGCTCGAGGGGCAGCGCGGGGAGCATGCCGATCGCGATCGCGTTCGCCGCGTCGATCGCCTCGCCGAGCCGCCCCGCGATGACGACGCGCGCGATGTCCCGCGTGTCGAGGTCGGCCTCGGCGAGCATGGTGCGGATCGCGGCCTGGATCGCCGCTTTCGTGAGGAGGAGCTTCTTGAGGTCGACGCCGGTCAGGTAGATCTCCTTCGCCGCTCCGTCCTCGCCCTTTTTCCTCACCAGGTACGCCGGGTGGCCTCCCCGCTCTTCGATTCGGGGGCAGGCCGACTGCGGGTTGAGGATCCCCTTCCGGTCGAGGATGCCGTGCCGGAACAGGCAGGCCATCAGGTCGATCATGCCCGAGCCGCAGATGCCGCGCGGCGGGGCGCAGGAGATCGTCGTGAGGGAGGGCTGCGCGCCGGGCGTCTCCAATGCGACCGCCTCGACCGCGCCGGGCGCCGCCATCATCCCGCAGGCGATCCCGATCCCCTCGAAGGCGGGCCCGGTCGAGCAGGCGCAGCCCATCATCCAGTCCCTGTTCCCGAGGACGATCTCGCCGTTCGTCCCGGCGTCGATGAAGAGCGTGAGCGCCTCGGATCGGCCCATCCCGCAGGCGAGGACTCCGGCGAGGACGTCCCCCCCGACATAGCTCCCGATCCCCGGCGCGAAGATCAACGGGGCCGAGGGATTGATCGGGAGCCCCGCGTCCGCGGCGCGGAGGACCGGCGGGCGGTTGACGGCGGGGATATACGGCTCGAGGCGGATCTGCTCCGCGTCGAGGCCGAGGAGCAGGTGGACCATCGTGGTGTTCCCCGCGACGGCCGCCGCGGCCACGGCTTCGGCGTTGAGCCCCGCGTGCGCGAGGAGGCGCTCGACGATCCTGCCGATCGTCTCGAGGGCGAGGCCGCGGAGGAGGTCCCTCCCCCCCGGTCTCCCGGCGGCGATGATGCGGCTGATGATGTCGGTGCCGCAGGAGATCTGCCGGTTGTAGGCGGCGGCCCTGCGGATGCACGCGCCGGTTGCGAGATCCACGAGCTCGCCGACGACCGTGGTGGTCCCGAGGTCGAGCGCGAGGCCGACGGGCGGGGCGCCGCCCGCCGGGCCGACGGCGGTGATCTCCGGCCGCCCGCCCGGATCGGCGACCGTGACGTCCACGCGCCAGCAGGAATCGCGAAGGGCCGCGGGTATCTTCTTCAGGAGGTCGAGGGCGCAGCGCGGCCCGCCCGTCAGCCCCGGGATTTTAAGCCCGCGCGCGAGGCGCTCGAAATCGCCGAGGTTGTCCTCGAGGCTCGGGCGCGGGAGGTCGAGCGTGCGGCGCTCGACGACGGGCGATACGATGAGGCCGTCGAGGGCCTTGCGCCGCTTCGCGTCGTCCTCGGAGAGCACGACCGTTTCGAAATCTATGTCATACGCGGGGAGGGTGGATTCCTCGGGGAGATAGAGCACGAGATCGCCGGCGACGGCGGCCCGGCAGGCGAGGCGGTAGCCCTTTTTCTCTTTGTCGGGGGCAATCGAGGCGTGAGGAGTCGGGGCGCAGGGACCCGCCTCGATCTTCACGACGCACCGGCCGCAGGTGCCTTTTCCCCCGCACTCGACTCTGAGGGGGAGGCCGAGGGCGAGGGCGGCGTCGTAGATGGTCGAGCCCTCGTTGACGAGCGCCTCGCGCCCGGAGGGGAGGAATTTGACCTTGTGCGTGTTCAACCGGATCTCCATCACCGCAGGGCACATTCAGATATGCCCTGCGACAACGACGGATCGGGGCGACTCAGGCCTTCGCCCACACGTCTTTCATGTAGGAGGGGATGTCGGAGGATTCCTGCGGGCCGACCATGACGTTCCAGCCCGGGAGCTTGTCCTCGAGGTCGCCGCTTATCATCGCGACGTAGCCGGGGATGATGATGCGCTTGTGGGTGACGGTCTTGTCGAGCCCCTGCGCCACGACCGCCTTCGCGATCACGTCGGCGTTGAACTTCCCCGCCGCCCACGCGGTGAGGACCGACTGCCCCTCGGCCTCGGCGATGAGGAGCCTCGCGGGGATCTCCGACGCCTCGATCTCGGTCGAGACCATGAAGTAGGTCAGGGAAAAATTCGTGGTGACGAGGAGGGGCGAGTCGTCCCCGGCCTCGCCGATCTTGTAGACCCCCGGGTCGACCTGGAGCGGCTTCTGCGGGTCGGTGTAGATGTTCTGCCGCAGGGTGAGGAGGGGCAAGAACTCCCACGCCTCAGGGTTTTCAAGGACGACCACGGAGGCGTACTTGCAGGTGCCCGCGACCGCCGCCGCGGCGCCTTCATACCCGCTTCCGCCCGCCGCCATGACGAGCGGGTAGCCCGTTCCCTTGAAGGTGCGGGCGAGCGCCCTGCGGCGGAGCTGGGTGAAATCACCCAGCCGCGCGGCGGGGCTGTTCGAGAGGGGCGCCAGGACGATATCCTCGACCCCCGCCTCGGCGGCCTTCACGGCGAGCGCGGCGAGCGCGTCGATGCCGTCGCCGCTCTCGACGACAAGGGGGACGGAGAACTCCTTCGCGACCGCGGCGACCTTCTCGACGTTCCCCGCGTCGGCGCCCCAGACGAGGGGGCGTGAGTCCTTCACGGCCTCGATCGCGGCCCTGAGGCACTCCGGGTTTTTCGAGACGAGGATGAGGGGAAGCGGCGACGACGCCTTCACGGAACGGACGGCCGCGGCGAACTTCTGCGGGTCGCCGGCCGTCTCCTTCACCGCGATGAGGTCCAGGCGGAGCGTTTCCCCCGCGCGGTCGACGGAGAAGGACGAGGCGGCCCCGGCGCGGGCGGCGAGCGTCACGGCATCCATTCCGTCGTCCACCTGCGCCGCGAGGGCGGTCTTGTGGTAGAAGGTCTTCTCGTGCCGGAACAGCACGAGCTCCTCGCCGATCAGGACCTCGCGCTCCCCCGCGCCGATCTTCACGAGGCGTATGGGCGGGACGGACGCGGCGCCGAGCTTCTCCTTCGCCTCGTCGGAGACGTGCGGGCAGGCGTCGAGCTTCGCCTGCTTCCCGGCGAGCTTCATCGCGAAGGCGAGGCAGGTCTGGAAGCCGCACTCCTTGCAGTTCTTGTTCGGGAGGAGCTTGAATATCTGCAGTCCGGTCAGTTTCATGTGTGCCGCCGTAAAGACAATTTCTCGTTTCTCGTTGTTCGGGGAAAGGGGTCTATCCTTTTTTCATCAGCCCGTCGATGGTCTTCTCCACGGCGGCGATCGCCTCCGGGTGGCGCATGACCAGGATGTCCGCCCCCGCGTGGAGGAGCGAGACCGCGGTCGCGATCTCCCAGAGGACGCCCCGCTTCGTCCGGTCGCCCCAGCGCGGCTCCTTCTCGACGGGGACCTTGACCTCCTTCGTCTTCCAGACCTCCTGGCCGACGAAGGAGATGAACGGCATCTGGGTCATCGCGTCGCCGCCGAGCGCCTGGATGCGTATCCGCTCCATCACCGAGTAGGTGTACTCGAGGCCGTACCCGAGGCCGCCGGTGAGCGGGTCGATGACGATCCCCTCCGGCGGGAAGTGGAGGTCCGAGATGAGGATGTTCAACTGCTTGCAGAGGTTCACGTCGATCGGCGTTTCGGCGACCACCGTGTGCCCGTAAGCGATCGCCGCCGCGACGAGCGTCTTGTAGTCGTCCTCGACGGCCGAGGCGAGGAGCACGCGCTCGCCCTGGGCGGCCTCCGCGCAGGCTGTGAGGACCTCGTTCCCCTTCTCCCCCGGGCCGGGCCTCTTGACGATGAGGGGGACATTGACCTCAGCGAGGACCTTCTTCACGAGCGCCGCCGCCTCCGCCGCGGTGCGGTTCTGCTTGTCGGGGTTCGTGCCGCGGAGGTCGAGGCAGAGGAGGCGCGCCCCCATCTTCTCCGCCGCGAGGCGCGCCCACGCGGCCGGGTCGTCGAGCACCGCGGCGTACGGCTCGCGCACCGTCTCGACCCAGTCGTCGGGGCGGACGTCCGGGATCTCCCACGCGATCACGGGCCGGAGCGGCATCTCCCCCTCGAAATGGAGGAACGGCAGGCAGGTCTCGCCGCCCACCTCGACGGAGAAGGCGCGTGTGCCGCCCTGGGCGGCGGTGTTGCCGATGCGGACGCGGCGAACGGCTGACGTGGGGATCTGGTCTGTCATTTTTTGCCCTGTGAAAAACCCGGGCCTGAAGGCCCGGCTACCACCTACAAGAGCGGCGGCATCTCAAGCGCCGGGTGCTTCACCTTCCGGAGATACTCGAGGAGCGCGTCGCCGTCGGTCGTGACGGTCTCGTCGGCGATCCTGTCCACGAGGCCCTTCTCGCCGATCTCCTCGCAGCGCGACGTAAGCTCGGCCGCGAGCCGCTCCTTGATCTCCTTCGTCATCCAGACGATCCGCTTCAGGCCCCCGTCGGCGGTGAGGAACTTCTTGCTCAGGATGTAGCGGGTGCCGATCCCCACGAAGCCCGGGGTCTGCTGGCCCCCGCCGACCGCCTCGGCGAGCGCGGAGAAGGTCATCCCCGAGGGGGTCTGCCCGGAGTGCTCGCGGTTGACGATCATGAAGCCGTTCGTGTCCGGGAGGATCGCGACGATGCACTCGAAGCAGCCGCAGGAGGTCATCGGGTCGTCAAGGGCCGAGTAGGCGCTGAAGCTCGCGATCGCCTTATTCGACCGCTCGTAGACGAAGCTGTTGATCCCCTACCACTTCCCCTTGTCGGCGTCGATCGTCCCGCCCTTTTCCACCGGTTGGTTGGCGCCGGTCGGGTTGATCTGGTGCGCGGCCTTGCCGTCGAGCCAGTTGTAGGCGCCGCAGAGACCGAGCCGCTCGGGGGTGATGATGCAGATGTGGTTCGGCGCGTACGACTGGCAGAGCTGGCACGAGTAGAAGGTGTCCACGGACTCGTCGGTCATCGCCCCCATCCTGCGGTCGCGCTCCTGGTAGGCGGCCTTCGCCTCCGGCTGGAGCGCCTCGACCCTGTCCTTCTCCGTGTAGAGGGTGACCTGCACCTTGTCGACGATCGCGGGGAAGTCGTTCAGCATCTTGCTCCTGAGGATCACCCCGAGGTGCCGCATCCTGAAGCCGGCCTTCGCGGCGTCCGTGCTGACCCTGAGCCACAGGACGTCGCGCTGCCCGATGTGCATGACGCCCATCGCCTCGGAGAGGAACGAGTGGATGTGGCGCTCGAGTATCGACTCGAAATCCTTCTGCATCTTCCGCCCCGCCACCTGCACGACGATGGCGAGGGGCAGTATGGTCCCCTCCGGGACGTCTCCGATGTCGGGGCCGACCAGCTCGATCCTGCCGTCCTCGATCTCCTCAAGCTCGCCGCTCTTCAGGAACTCGAAGGCGGGGGCGTGCTTGCCGCCGAACTCGGCGCCGATGTTCCCCTTCCGCACCCGCTCGCCCTCGAAGGCGGGCCCGTACATGACCGGGATGTCGATCTTCGTGATCTTGATCTTCAAGCCCCGCACGTCGATCGCCTTCTGCGCGATGGCCTCGTGGGGGATGTTGGAGACGACGTGCTCGTAGGTGCAGATGCCGCTCGGGAGGATCTGGGGTATCTCGGTGTCGGCGATGACGGGGAAGCCGAAGTTGAGGGCCCCGGCGGCGGTCGCGTACTTCTCGTCGTCCACCTCGCCGAGCGCGAGGACGAAGGCGTTGACCCGCTCCTTGTTGTAGAGCAGGATCCTGCGCGCCTCCTCCATTCCCCCCGGCTGGAGCCCCCCGAAGGTCATCGCGGAGCGCGCCGCGAAGCCGAGGGCGAGGACGGCCGCGGTGATGTCCTTGCCGTAGGGGACGAGGAAGGTGTCCCAGCTCATCTCGACGCCCGCCTCGGCGAGCTGCTCCGCCATGCTCACGCCGTTCGTGCTCCCCGCCATGAAGACCAAAATGTTGCGCTCCTGGAGGTCGCGCGCGAGCTTCACGGCCTTCTCCACCGTCGGGAGTGCGCCCACGCACGCGGCGAAGCCCGGCATGCGGCCGTCGACGAGCTTGATCCCCTGGGTACGGAGTATCGCGTCGGACGTCGCCCCGAGCCAGATCCCCCCGGCGGGGGAGGGCCCCTCGAGATACTTCAGGGCCTCTATGATCTCCTCCGCGAAGAGCGTCGCCATCCCCGCGTCGAGCGCGTCGCCGAGATAGGGGAGCCAGAGCCTGTCGGTCGGTATCTCGGGGAGGAGCTCCTTCGCGCGGGCGAGCGACTTCTTCATGTCGCCGAGCGTCTGGACCTTCAGCCCCAGCATGGCGTAGGTGACGGGGAGATGGTACGCGGTGTCGGGCAGGGAGCAGGCGGCGGATTCCCCGCGCCCGGCGGCGGCCGCGTGCAGCAGCTCGTCCGCCCGGCGGCAGATCGTATGGGCTCCCCGTATCGCCGCGGTGGCTATGCTCTTCGACATGATGTTCCTTCCGCGCCGTTTTCCCGGCTGAAAAACCTCTCATCCTGCCACAAAGACGCCCGGAGAAAAAGCAAAATCACCGGAATCCCTGGATCCAGCTTTAACGTAGCCCGCAGATGAACGCAGATCGTCAGGATAGTCAGGATACAACTGCTTCTTTTTCTTCCGCTATGTAATTCAACGTGTCACTTTCAACTTTTGATTTTTTGTATCTGCGTCCATCCTGACGATCTGCGTTCATCTGCGTCCCGGCGTTGAAGCGTGTAATGCTGAATGCCAGCTCGAATTTTCCCTCAACGCAGCCGAAGGGCAGGAATGATGTCCCAAAATATCCCGCCGTACCTGACCCACTGCGGGCAGTACAATCCCCGCCGCTCATTCCTTCGCGGGGATGAGCTCCCTCCCCGTCTTTTTCCGCCTGCACCGGCCGCAGAGGGCGAGGAGGTCCGCGGGCAGCTTCAGCGCCTTCTTCACGCGGTCGAGCGCCTCGACGGTGGCGAAATGCTCTCCGCACTCCGCGCACCGCGCCCTCCCGAGCTCGGTATGCCAGGTCTCGAGCGCGCGCTTCTTCTCGCGGTCCTCGATCGCGACGGCGCCGGTGGGGCAGACGAAGGCGCACGCCCCGCACCCGATGCACGCGTCCGACGCGCTCCGGAACGGCGTCTCGACGACCCGCCTTGTCCCCCGGTGGATGAACCCTATCGCGGCGGCCCCGATCAGCTCCCCGCAGACCCGGACGCACAGGCCGCAGAGGATGCATTTCCGGCTCTTGTCGGCCGACGGGAACCGTGACTTCCCGACGCCGAGCCCGCGGGCAATCGCCTGCAGTTCCTCGGAGTCCGGGCAGCGTGACAGCAGAAGCTCGATGATGAGCGCCCGCGCCTTCAGCGCCCGCGCCGAGTCCGTGGTCACCCGCAAGCCCTCCCGGACGGGATAGGTGCAGGCGGTCGCCAGTTTCGACCGCTCCCCCGATCCGATCTCCACCATGCACAGCCTGCACGCGCCG